>JANXQJ010000062.1 GCA_025356865.1 Deltaproteobacteria bacterium
GCTGCTCACGGTCGCGGCCACCAGATCGACTTTTCCGGAGAGGAGATCGGGAATCCACCCGGCGGTCGTCACCGTCTTGAGCCGCAGCTTGAGATCCAGCCGCTTCGCGACCGCCGTGGCGAGGTCGATATCCACGCCGACCGTTTCACCCGTGTCGCGGTCGATAAAACCGAACGGGGGGGCATCGTCCCGGACGCCCACGATCAAGACGCCCCGTTTCTTCACATCCTGAAGCGTGTCAGCTGCAATGGAGTAGTGGTTGAACAGACCGGTCATCAACAATGCCAGCAGCACGACCATCCTGATTTTCATGACCCTTTCCTCCCTGCGACGGAAATCGTTTTGCGGCTTGTTTCCGCCCGTCAATGGTTCCCTGCGTATCCGACATTTAGTTGCCCGTAACCGGGGAAAGATTCTCCCCGGCCGGATGCATCCTCCTGCAGGATTCTCTGCTTCCCATGCAACCGCCATATTTGCTAGTTTACGATCTGTCGTCGGAAATATTCCGGGGCCGGAGGGCATGCTGCGAATCGTCACCCGCAAGGGAATCATTGCGTTTATTGTCATTCTTTTTTGTGCTGCTTCTGCCGGGGCCGGAATGCCGCCGCCGCTCCCCCTCCCTGCAGGGATCGAGGGAGCGCGCCAGCGCCTTCTTTTCATTCGTGAGCAGTCGGAATCGATCGGCGACTGGATCGAGAAGAACTGGGAGGTCGAGTTCGACCGAAGCAATGCCGGTCTCTCGAGAAAACCGCAGCAGGGGGCGTCAGAGACGCTGCAGGCATTCAAGGAACGTCAGATGAGCGTGCGGATGGCGACGTCCGACGTGAAATCCCGGATGCATTCCGAGCGGAAGGAATGGTTGACCATCGAGCGGGAGCGGTTGTTGGCCACCGTGATCACCGAGGATCTTCCGGTGAAACTGGGCCCGTACGATACGGACAGGAAACTGTTTCCCCTGCTGCTCGGTTTCGGCTGGCCATCGGGCCTCTCGGTCACGCTGCACATCCCCGAACGGGAACGGAAGGTGTTCGAGGTGAAATTCCCCTCGAAGCTCCCGGCGACGTTCCGGGTCAACGAGCAGGGGGAGGTGCTCCTCCTGTCGATCGAACGAAGGTGGGACAGCGACGTCCAGGAAATCTATGTTGCGCCGCCGGGTCCGCGGTTGGCGTGGCAGGCCGCCCACGGTTCATGGGTGACGGCAGTGGCCTTCCGGCCCGACGGGTCGCAGGTCGTATCGGCTGGGGCCGACAGCGTGATCGAATGCCGGGACGCCGACAGCGGCACCTCCATCTTCCGGCTCGAGAAGGCGGAAATGGCGATGTCGCTGGCCTACAACTCCGACGGGACGGCTTTCGCCACCGGCGGTTCCGACTCCGTCCTGCGGGTCCGCAGCGCGATCGACGGGAAGGAACTTTGGCAGGCGAAGGGCAAGGGGATGATCATGTCCGTCGCGTTCAGTCCCGATGGCCGCCACCTTGCCACGGGCGACGATGCGGGGTTCCTCAAGGTGTACAACGCCGAGTCGGGCGAAGAGAAATTCAAGGTCGCGGCCGAGATGCCGGTCCGTGCCGTCGATTTCACCCGGGGCGGCAAGGGGATCGTCGTCGGCGGCGAGAAGAACCGGGTTCTCCTCTGGAATTTCGGACGGGAGCAGGTGGCCTGGAGAAAGAACACCGAGTGGCCGGTGTACGCCATCTCCGCAAGTCCTGCAGGCGGCCTGGTTGCGGCGGGAGGCGGGGGGAACCGCCTGCTGGTCCTCTCGGAAACGGACGGGACCGAGAGCTGGAGCGCGGCCACCGAGGGCGAGGTCCGATCGCTCCGCTTCGATCCGTCGGGACGGCTGCTGGCGAGCGGAGGCGCCGGATACACGGCGAAGGTTTTTTCGTCGTCGGGCGGTGAAGCGGTCTGGTCGGCGATGATCGAAAGCCCGATCCGCGCGCTGGCGTTCGGAGCCGACGGCCGCAAGCTCTTCGTCGGATCCGCCGACGCCGGGCTTCGCATGTTCCACATCGACGAGGTCGACCGGGTCCAGGCCGCGTTCGGCGCGCCGGGCCGGATCTACATCGAACGGGGGCGGGTCGACAAGTTGTTCCGGTGAGGGGCGAGGCCGGATTGTGCAGCGTGTTACGATAAACGTTGCGACGGGTCGTGATTCGATGCGGCTTCGCGAATCGGGGGCGGCATGGGGCGCGACGACTGGATGTACGACGAGGACTCGATGTCGGAGGCCGAGGAAGAAAGCCGGAAACCGGAATCTGCCGAGCGGCAGTGCCCGATCTGCCAGCGGTACGTCTCGGCCGATTCCCCCTACTGTCCCTGGTGTTGCCGCCCGTTCCCCGAAAAGAAGGAGCAACGGCGCGGTTAATCGATCAGTGCATAGCGTGGCAACAGGCGCGCCGGGATCTCGTCCGCGAATCTTGACGGAGTCGAAAGCACCGTGCCCGTCGCCCGCTCGAAGATGTTCACGGGATAGGTGATCGCCAGGAGATCTTTAGCCCGGGTCGCCGCCACGTAGAACAGCCGCCGCTCCTCTTCCATCTCGTCTTCCCGATCCGCCGCCCGCAACGAAGGCAGTTTCCCGTCGAGTGCCCAGATGATGAACACCGCCTTCCACTCGAGCCCCTTGGCCGAATGGATCGTCGAGAGGGTCAGGTACTCTTCCTCGGTATCCGGTGCGGCCATATCGCCGACCGACGCCGTGGGCGGTTCGAGCGTGATCTCGGCGAGGAATTCGGGCAGCGTCGCGTGCCGGGCGCAAAGCGACTCCATGTGCTCAAGGTCCTT
>JANXQJ010000076.1 GCA_025356865.1 Deltaproteobacteria bacterium
GCAATTTCGCCCACCCGACGGTCGCGATGGTCGGCGACGGCATCAATGACGCCCCGGCGCTGGCGCAGGCCGATATCGGCATCGCCATCGGCACCGGGACCGATATCGCGATGGCGGCCGCGGGCATCACGATCATCGGCGGCGATCTGTCGGGGGTGGTTCGCGCCATCTCGCTCTCCCGAGGCACGTCGCAGACCATCGTCCAGAACCTGATCTGGGCGCTGTTCTACAACGTGGCGCTGATTCCCGTCGCCGCCTACGGCTTGCTGAAACCGATGTTCGCGGCGGGCGCCATGGCGTTCAGCTCGATTTTCGTGGTCACCAACAGTCTCCGGCTGCGAGGCTGGGATATGGAAACGCTCGCTCCCCGGAAGTCGCTGTTCGGCCAGACGTTCGAACTGTTGCCCCGGATCATCGCGCCGGCCGTCGCATTGGCGGTTCTCATCATCCTGCCCATGGCGGTCATGCCCGGCACCATGGAAATCCGCGGCGCCAACGCAGGGACCATGACGCAGCTCCTGATGATGACGATGGCGATCTCGAACGCCCTGATCGCCGTCTCCTATGCCTCCATCCCCGTTTTCCTGATCGTTTTCGTCCGGAGACGGAAGGATCTTCCGTTCACCTGGATCATCTTCCTCTTCGGGTTGTTCATTCTCGCCTGCGGCACCACCCACCTGGTGCACGTTATCGGCCTGTGGTGGCCCGTGGACTGGTGGCAGGCGACCGTCGACATGATTTGCGCCATGGTTTCCCTGGCGACCGCCATCGTCGTGTGGCCGATCCTCCCGAAGCTCCTCGCCATCCCCAGCCCCGAGCAACTGAGGATGGTTAACAACGAGTTGCAAGATGAGCGCGACAAACTCATGGGCATGCAAATCGAGTTGCAAAAGGCCTACGGCGAAATCGAACACCGCGTCAACGAACGGACCGCGGAACTGGTGCTCGCCAACAACCTGCTACATGCGGAAATCGGCGAACGGAAGAAAGCGGAAGAAACAATCAAGGACAACCTCGCCCTGCTCCGGATCGCGGGTGAAAAAGCAAAACTGGGCGGATGGAGCCTAACCCTGGCGGATAACCGTTTCGTCTGGTCCGATGAAGTGGCTGCGATCCATGAAATGCCCGCCGGATATTCACCCCTGATCGAAGACGGGATCCGGTTCTACGCGCCGGAGTGGCGTGACCGGATCACTGAAGCATTCAGCAATTGTGCGCAAAAAGGAATTCCCTACACGGAAGAGATGGAGATCATCACCGCAACCGGGAAGCGGGTCTGGGTACAGACGATCGGCGAGCCGGTCCGGAATGAAGCCGGTGAAATCACTAAATTGCAAGGGGCGTTCCAGGATATTACCGAACGGAAGCGGGCCGAAGGAGAAATCAGGAAACTCAACGAAACGCTCGAACGGCGCGTGGTCGAACGGACGGCGCAGCTCGCGGCCGCGAGCAGGGAAATGGAAGCTTTTTCGTACACGGTGTCGCACGATATGCGCGCCCCGTTGCGGCACATCGACGGGTATGTCGGGCTGTTGGTTTCCCGCTGCCGGGAGGGGCTGAGCGAGCAGGGGCTCCACTACCTGGATACCATTGCCGCTTCCGCGCGCCTGATGGGAACCCTGATCGACGACCTGCTGAAATTTTCCCGGACCGGGCGGGGGGAGATGTCCCGGGAGCGCATCGACATGAACCAGGTGCTGCAGGAAGCGCTGGGTCCTGTCAGGGATGGTTCCGCGGGGCGCACCGTCGAATGGGTCATCGGCGACCTGCCGCCCGCTCAGGGCGATGCCGCCCTCTTACGCCAGGTGTGGGCCAACCTGCTCGGGAATGCCGTCAAGTACACTCGGTCGAGAGGCGTCGCCAGGATCGAGGTCGGCGCCCGGGAAACGAACGACGAAATCATCTTCGCCGTGAAAGACAACGGGGTGGGATTCGAGATGAAGTACGCCGGGAAACTCTTCGGCGTCTTTCAGCGGCTCCACTCCCAGACGGAATTCGAGGGAACCGGAATCGGCCTGGCGACCGTCCAGCGTATCGTCAACCGCCATGGCGGCCGGGTCTGGGCCGAAGCCGAACCGGACCGGGGGGCAACCTTCTTTTTCGCGTTGCCGGTGTCCTCCTGCCATGCGGTGCAATCGATCGATGGAGGAGAGCGCGAATGATCTTTTCAGGAAAGTGCCTGCCGCCGCCGATACGCCCGGCGGGTGTCTTGGCCGTGTTGTTTATCCTTCTGGCGGCCCTTTCCTGCGGGCGCTCCGAACCGCCGTCCGCCCCGGCCGAAAAGGTGCGGATCGGCGTCGTCCGGAATTTCTACGGAGTCACCGTCGGGGTGGCGCACCGGCGCGGCTTTTTCGAACGGGAAGGGGTCGCCGTCGAGCCGATCTATCACCCGGCGGGGAGATATGTGCTCGAAGCCATGAGGAAGGGGGAATGCGAGTTCGGGGTCACGGCGGAAACGCCGATCGTGATCTCCCTCCTTGAAGGCGATAAAATCGAGATGCTGGCCTGTCTCGAAACGATTCCCGGCCGGATCGGAATCGTCGCCCGTAAAGATCCGGGGGTCCGGACCCCGGCCGACCTGAGGGGGAAGAAGGTCGCGCTCGTGGTGAGATCGAACGTCGATTACCTGTTCGGGTTGATCCTCATGAAGTACGGGGTTCCGGACGACTCGGTCGAACGGGTGGATCTGGCGTCGGGCGCGGCGATGGACAACCTGCTACTGGGTGGGAAAGTGGCCGCCGTCTGCACGAGCGAACCCGCCTTGGGCCGGATCCGGAAGATGCTGGGCGCCGATGCGGTCTCGTTCGCCTCCGAGGAACTGTACCTCGTCCGGGCCGTCCTCTCGACGCGTGCCGGCTTCGCAGCGATGCGGCCGGAAACCGTCAGAAAGGTGTTGCGGGCGCTGAAAAAGGCCGCGCAATTCATACAGGACAGTCCGGGTGAAGCCCGGAATGACGCCGCCGCGTTCTTCAAGGTCGATCCCGCATCGATCGAGGAGATGATGAAAAAGGGGTCGTTCGAGGCGACGCTGAACCAGTCGTTCCTCCTGCAGCTCGAGGATCAGGCGAACTGGGCTGTCGACCGGGCGATCGTTCCGCCGTGTCCCCTGCCCGATTTCCGCCGCTTCATCGAAGCCCGTCCGTTGACCGATGTCGATCCCGGAGCCGTCACCCTGATCGGAACCGGGCGGAAGCGCCTGTGACGATCCGGCGCCGTATCGTCTCAAGCCGGTGGATTTCCGTCGGCCTCGCGCTTTTCCTCTCGGTCCTGTTCCTGGCCGACTATTCTTCGGAAGAGCGGGTCATGCGCCGGCGGGACGTGATCGAAACGCTCGGTCGAACCGTGGCCGAAATCATGGTCGCGCGCGCCGATTACATCCAGCGCCCGTCGTCCCGCGCGATCGATCAATGGGAGGCGGCCCGCGCCGAATTCGACGCGGCCCTGGAAGCCGCAGGCCGGCTCTTTACGAACGCGTGGGAACGGGCCGAGCTGCGCCGGATCCGGATCCTGGGGGACGAGAACCAAAGGGCGCTGGAGCTGATCCCCCGAGGGGGCAATCCGGAATACATCGGTCACCTGGGCCGGAACGCCATGCTCAACTCCTATGAAATTCTCAATGTCATCGGGGAATTGCGTGCGCGTATCGGGAAGGATCAGGAGCGGAAGCTCCGGTTCTCGCTGTTCCTCGCGTTCCTGGCCGTGGCGACCGTGGTCGGGATCGTCGTCCTGAACGGGTACGTTGTCCAGCGCTCCGTCGAAAGGGGGATGAAAACGATTCTGGCGGGGTTGTCGGAATTCGAAAAGGGGAACGCGGCGCACCGGATTCCCGTCGAAGAAATGGACGAGATCGGGACGATCGGTCGCGCCATAAACGGGATGGCATCCGCCCTGGCCCGGCGATCCACACAACTCGAGGCGTCGAACCGGGAACTCGAGTCGTTCAGCTACTCGATCTCCCACGATTTGCGTGCCCCCCTGCGGCACCTGAGCGGGTTTTCGGGGTTGCTCGGGCGGGAATATGCCGGAGCACTCGACGGGAAGGGACGCCATTACATCGAAGTGATCACGGAATCCGCCGAACGGATGGGCCGGCTCATCGACGGCCTGCTGGCGTTTTCGCGGATGGGCCGGGCAGAGATGAAGGTGCAACCGATCGAGTGCGCCGAAATGGTCCGCGCCGTGATCCGGGAGGTCGATGCCGGGGCGTCCGGCCGGATCGAATGGGTCGTCGGGCCGCTTCCCGCGATCCACGGCGACCCCATGATGATCCTGCAGGTTTTCGTGAACCTGATCGATAATGCGGTAAAATTCTCTGGGAAGAAAGACGCGCCCCGGGTCGAGATCCGCGCGGAGCGGACGGAATCCGGGCATCTTTTCTCCATTCGCGACAACGGGGCGGGGTTCGATCCGCTGTACGCCGGAAAGCTGTTCGGGGTGTTCCAGCGGTTGCACCGGAGCGACGAGTTCGAGGGAACCGGGATCGGGCTGGCGATCGTCCGACGGGTCGTTTCGCGTCACGGGGGCGAAACCCGGGGCGAGGGATGCGTTGGCGAGGGCGCCACCTTCTGTTTCTCGGTTCCTGATTCAAGCGCTGAAAGGAAAAGCTGATGGATCGGGAAATCAGAATCCTGCAACTTGAGGACGAGCCGAACGACGCCGAATTGGTGGTCGCTCATCTCGAGGGAAAAGGACTCCGTTTCTCAAGGCTGCTGGCCGACCGGCGGGAAAGCTTCGAGGCGGCGCTCCGCGAGGGCGGCTGGGACGTCGTCCTCTCCGATTACAAACTTCCGGATTTCGACGGGATGGCTGCGCTCGGGATGGTGAGGGCGCTTTCGGAAGATCTTCCGTTCATCTTCCTTTCCGGGACGATGGGGGAGGACCTTGCAGTCGAGTCGCTGAAGGCCGGAGCGAACGACTACATCATGAAGGAGAACCTTTCGCGGCTGATCCCGGCCATCCTGAGGGCAGTCGAGGAATCGGGACAGAAGCGGCAGCGGACACGGCTGGCCCTGGAGAAGGAAACGGAGATCCGCCGGAACCTCGCCCGGATGGAGGGAATCGTCCGGCTCCACCAGTATCGCGCGCACAACACGCAGGAACTGCTCGACCACGCGCTGGAAGAGGCGCTCCTGCTGACCGGCAGCCGGTTCGGCTACATCTACCTCTACGACGAGGAACTGCGCCGGTTCGAGCTGAACAGCTGGTCCAGGGGCGTGATGCCCGAGTGTGCCGTCGTCGACCCCCAGACCTGCTCCGAACTCGACGGGACCGGCCTCTGGGGCGAGGCGGTCCGCCGGCGGAAAGCCCTGGTCGTGAACGATTTCGCCTCCGCGCACCCGCTCAAGAAGGGGTATCCGGCCGGGCACGTCCCGCTGGCACGCTTCATGACGCTGCCGCTCGAGGTCGGGGAGCGTATCGTCGCGGTCGTGGGGCTCGCGAACAAGGAAGAGCCGTACGAGGAGGCCGACCTCCTCCAGGCGCGGATCCTGATGGATTCCGTCTGGAAGATGGTGGAACTGCAGCGAAGCCGGGGCGACCGGATCCGGCTCCAGTCCGCCATCGACCAGGCGGTCGAGGCCATCGTGATCACCGGTCGCGACGGCGCCATCCAGTACGTGAACCCGGCGTTTTCGGCGATTACCGGGTACGCGCACGAAGAGGCGATCGGGAAGAATCCCCGCATCCTGAAGAGCGGCGTCCAGGGGGAGGTCTTCTATCGGGAACTGTGGGAGACGATCTCCGCCGGCAAGTCGTGGACCGGGCGGTTGGTCAACCGGAAGAAGGACGGAACGCTCTTCACGGAAGACGCCACAATCTCCCCGGTTCGCAGCGAGGGCGGGGAGATCACCAATTTCATCGCGGTCAAGCACGACATCACCGAGCACCTGCGCCTCTACGTCGAAAACGTCGAACTCGCGGAGAAGTTCCGACACGCCCAGAAACTCGAGGCGGTCGGCCGGCTCGCGGGGGGCGTTGCGCACGATTTCAACAACCTGCTCGGCGTCATCCTCGGGTATGCGGGCCTCGCGCTGGCGAAGGTCGACAATTCGCACGACCTCTACCCCTTCCTGAAGGAAATCATGGCGGCGGGCCAGCGTTCGGCGGAACTCACCCGGCAACTGCTCACCTTCGCGCGGAAGCAGGCGATCGCGCCGAAGCGGCTCGACCTGAACCGGCAGATCGCCGGGGGCGAGAAGATGATCCGGCCGATGGTCGGGGAAGACGTCGACATGAGGTTCCTGCTTGCGGATGATCTGTGGCCGGTGTTCATGGACCCGACCCAGGCCGACCAGATCATGACGAACCTGGCGGTCAACGCCCGCGACGCGATCCGGGGGGTCGGGGAGATCCGGGTCGAGACCGGGAACCGGAAACTCGACTCGAAGTTCTGCGCGACGCACCCCGGATTGGCCCCGGGCGATTACGTCCGGATCGTCTTCGCCGACAACGGATGCGGAATGGACAAAGCGACCCTCTCCCGGATCTTCGAGCCGTTCTTCACGACGAAGGCCGAGGGGAAGGGGACCGGCCTGGGGCTCGCGACCGTCTACGGCATCGTGAAACAGAACCACGGGTACATCGACGTGCGGAGCCGCCCGGGTGCGGGAACCACGTTCGAGATATTTATTCCTCGCCTGGCCGGCGGCGAGGATGCCGGGGAAACGGAACCGCAGGAGACTTCGGCGCTCACGGGGACCGAGACGGTCCTGGTCGTCGAGGACGAGCGGCCGTTGCTGACACTTTGCGAAGTGATGCTGCACGCCCTGGGATACAAGGTGTTTCTGGCGGGCGACGGCGCCGAGGCGCTCCGCCTCTGCCGGGAGGCGAAGGAGCCGATCCACCTGCTCCTGACCGATCTCGTCATGCCCGGCATGGACGGGAAGGCGCTGACGGAGGAGGTAAGCCGCATGATGCCCGGGATCCGGGTGCTCCTCATGTCGGGATACGCCGAGAGCGTCCTCGGCGACCGAGGCCTCGCCGGCCTCGAATTCGTCCAGAAGCCGTTCACGCTTCACGCGCTCTCCGTTGCGGTCCGGAAAGCGCTGGGTGGCGCCGGATGAACGCAGGCGGGCCCGGCGGCGCACCGCAGGAAGACTCGATGGAAATTCCCGCGCCTCCGCCGGTCGTTCTCGTCGTGGACGACGACCCCGCCGTCTGCCGGATGCTCGAGGCGCAACTTGCCGGGTGGGGCTATGCCGTCCGGATCGCGGAAGGCGGCGTGGCCGGGGTCGACCTGGCCCGCTTCATCATGAGCAACCTGGGGACGTTCGGGAAATACGCGGAGAGGCTGACCGATTTCATCCAGGTGATGGATGCCGCCCTCGCGGGTGCGGACCCCGCCCTGGCGGGCGAGGTGGCGCGGCAGCGAAAGGCGCTGAAGGTCGATTTCATCCTCGGGGATATCCACAGGATGGTGGCCGAATCGCTGGAAGGGACCGACCGGATCCGGCGGATCGTCCAGGACCTCAAGAATTTTTCCCGCCTCGACACGGCCGGTCACCAGCCGGCCGACCTCAACGCGGTGCTCGACAGCACGCTCAACATCATCTGGAACGAGCTGAAATACACGGTGACGCTGAAAAAGGATTACGGGACGCTCCCGCCCACGAGATGCAACGCCGGCCAGCTCGCGCAGGTCTTCATGAACATCCTCGTCAACGCGGCGCACGCGATCGAAACGCAGGGCGAAATCGCGATCGTGACCCGCGAGGAGGCGGGCGGCTGGATCCGGGTCTCCATATCGGACTCCGGCTGCGGCATCCCCGAGGAGAAGCGGGCGAAGATCTTCGAGCCCTTCTTCACCACGAAGGAAGTCGGGAAGGGGACGGGGCTCGGCCTGAGCATCGCCCTCGACATCGTGAAGAAGCATGGCGGCGGGATCGGCATCGAGAGCGCGGTGGGGCAGGGAACCACGTTCGAGATCCGGATCCCGGTGGTGGAATAGGGAGCTCGATTCAGACCGGCTTGCGGTAATCTGGGTAGAACGCGGCCATGCACGTCTCGCACATCCCGTGCGAGAATTCGGCCTCGGAGTGCTGGCTGATGTAATGCTCGATCTGGACCCAGGACCCCTCGTCGTTCCGGATCTTCTTGCACTTCATGCAGATGGGCAGCATCCCCGAGAGCACCCGGTTTTCCCGGATCGCCTTTTCGAGCGAAGCGGTTTTTTCGAGCAGTTCCCTTGCCTGTTCCGACAAGCGCGACCGCGATCAGGACACTCCGGGCGGCGGCGTGGTCGGGGCGTTTCGTCAATCGATGCTCCTGGTCCGGGAAATGATCGGGCACACCCTGTATTTATCGGCAGTCTGCCGGAGAAAATTCAAGGGTTTCTCCGGTTGCCCCGCTGTGGAGCCGGGTGCCACGCGTCTCAGAATAGTGCTACCATTCCTCCATGGCATCGATCGATCAGGGACTCTTCGATCTCGACCGGCTCGACCGGATGGCCGGCCAGGACAGCCCGATCCACCGGCTTGATCCTCGTACCAAGCTGCTGACGACGCTCGTCTTCCTGGTCTGCGTCGTTTCCCGAGGCAAGTACGAGCTGTCGGCGCTGCTGCCGTACGCCGTATTCCCCGTCGCTATCGCTGCCGTCGCGAACCTGCCCGCCGGTTATCTCGCCCGTAAACTGCTGGCGTTCGCCCCCTTCGCCGTCCTCGTCGGCGCCTTCAACCCGTTTTTCGACCGCGAGCCGCTGCTGCGGCTGGGAACCTTCGCCATCTCGGGAGGATGGGTTTCCTTCGCGTCGATCCTCGTCCGCTTCTGCCTGACGATCGGAGCGGCGCTCGTGCTGATCGCCACGACGAGCTTCCGGGGCGTATGCATGGCGCTCGAACGACTCGGCGTCCCGAACGTGTTCACCACGCAGCTTCTGTTTCTGCACCGCTACATCTTCGTCCTGGGGGAGGAGGGCGCCCGCATGGCGCGCGCCCGCGAGCTGCGCACCTTCGACGGCCGGGGCAGGGGATTGCGCGTCTACGCCAGTCTCGTCGGCCACCTTCTTCTCAGGACGCTCGACCGGGGCGAGCGGATCCATCTCGCGATGCGGTGCCGCGGCTTCGACGGGCGGATCCGGACGCTCCGCAAGCTTTCGCCCGGCGCGCCCGACATCCTTTTCACATTGGGCTGGTCCGCGGCCTTCGTCGGGCTGCGCTTGGTCAACCTGCCGCAACTGCTGGGCCGAATCGTCACGGAGGTCGTCGGTTGAGTCACCACATCGTCGAGGTCGAGGACCTCAAGTATGCCTACCCGGACGGCACGCAGGCGCTCAACGGGTTGTCGTTCCGGATCACGCACGGGGAATCGGTCGCCATCGTCGGCGCCAACGGCGCCGGGAAGTCGACGCTGCTGCTGCACCTGAACGGCTACCTGTCGTCGCCCGGAGGAAAGGTGCGGATCGGCGATTTCCCGCTCACGCGGGAAACGGTGGCCGACATCCGCAAGACGGTGGGGATGGTGTTCCAGGACCCGGACGACCAGCTCTTCATGCCGACCGTTTTCGAGGACGTGGCTTTCGGGCCGGCGAACCTGGGGCTTGCGGACGAAGAGGTCGAGCGGCGGGTCGTCGATGCCCTGACCCGGGTCGACGCGCTGCGCCTGAAGGACCGCCCCCCGTATCGCCTGTCAGGCGGCGAGAAGCGCGCCGTCGCCATCGCGACCGTGCTGGCGATGTCGCCCAGCATCCTCGTGATGGACGAGCCGACCTCCAACCTCGACCCCGCGGCGCGCCGGCAGTTCATCGAGCTGCTCGCGACGTTCCACCACACCACGATCATCGCGACGCACGACCTCGACCTGGTGCTCGACCTTTGCGCGCGCACGATCGTCTTGAAAGAGGGGCGGGTCGTGGCCGACGGGCCGACCCTGGAGCTGTTCGCCGACGAGGCGCTGCTGGCGGCGAGCCGTCTCGAGAAGCCGCTGAGGATGCAGGGGTGCCCGGTGTGCGGGTGATTACTTCTCGAACGAGGCGGCGACCTGGGCCATCGCCTTGTCGATATACATCGCATTACTTAAATAAATAGTAATCCGATCTGCCGATTGCGTCAGGATTCGGGGCGACGTCGGGGCGACGTCAGGCCAGCGCGTGTCCCTCGGTCGTGGCCGAGAAGGTTCCGTGCTTGACGCCGCGCGTGCCGATCAGTTTGTCGGCGATCGCCTTCAGGTTGGCCGCCTTCCCGCGCAGCACCAGCACTTCGAGGCAGTGGTGGGCGTCGAGATGCACGTGCAGCGTCGAGACGATCTCCTTGAAATGGTCGTGCTGCAGGTCGGTCAGCCGGTCGGCCAGGTCGTGCGTGTCGTGGCCGTAGACGAGCGTGATGGTGCCGACGGCCTCGCCCTTGCCGTGTTCCCACTGCTCGCGGACGAGGTTGTCGCGGA
>JANXQJ010000157.1 GCA_025356865.1 Deltaproteobacteria bacterium
GGCGGAAGACCGGCTCTCGCTTCCGCGAGCAGCTTTCCCGCCTCGGTCGAATTGCCCTTGAGGGTCCAGTTTGCAGCCCGGAAAAGCAGATCCACCTTTTTGGACAACTCGTAGGCTTTCAACGCCTCCGGGGCAATTTTCCCCTGTGCTTCCGGGGCGGCAAGGTACAGGTCCATCACGGAGAAATGATCGCCGATCCAGGTCCTCAAGTGGATCGAATCCGCGGTTCCCTGCGACATCGAAATCCGATAGCGAACCAGTTTCTCGTCCAGGATCCCGATCGGGAAATGCGTCAGGATCCGGAGGTAGTATTCGACATCCCGGGCGGATCGAAACGGCTCCAGGACCGGGTCGAAGACACCCGCTTGCTCGATGGCCGAACGGCGAATCATGAACGTCGGGCACCGCAGGAAAGTGTTCCCATCCTTCAGAAGGACCGAAAACACATCCACGAAATCGAGCAGTTCCTTCCCCTTCAGGGAAGCAGGCAACTGCGATTCCCCGATCACCTTGCCGTTTCCGTCAATCCATCGATCCATCGTGAGAACGGCCGCCGCCGCGGGGTGCGCCACGAGGAAATCGGCTTCCTTGCGCACGATCTCGGCGTCGTAGATGTCGTCCGCGTGGTAGATCGTGATGAAATCGCCCTTCGCCAATTCGATGCACCGGTTCCAGTTCGGGAAGGGACCCAGGTTGGCATCGTTCCGATGATAACGGACTCCCCGTCCCTCGAAAGCGCGGACAACGTCCCCGGTATTGTCGGTCGAACAATTGTCGCAAACGATGAGTTCGGTATTCGGATAGGTTTGGGAAACAAGCGACGACAGCGTCTCCGCGATCGTATCGCCGTCGTTATAGACCGGGACACAGATACTGACGAGGGGAAAGCTAAGCATGCCAGTGATCATACCTTGACCGGATCAGCGCTTTCAGGTCGTCAAGCGTCGCCGGACGGCCGTACTCTTCCGTCATCCCCACTCCAGCGCGATCTTCGCCATGCCTGAGGCGACGCAATCCGGCCAGTGCCGGTCGGCGTCCTCGATCAGAAGGACCGCAGAAGCGGTGAAGGTGATGGGCCGCTGACGGCGGTGGTCTACGGTGCGCATCTTGTCATTATACCGCCGATCGTCCCTGACCCATGACGGCAAATGGGCGACATGGAAAACGCGGATCAAATCGCCAGCGATCGCCCTGCTCTTCGGGCCGCCGGCAGCGGCTTGTCCCAAGCCGACCTTGCGGCTTCCGCAAGCGTGTTCCTGCAACCGGCCGGCAACGATGCCAGCTCGGGCTCCCCGTACCAACAGAGGATCCGGAGGCATTCCGCGGGGGGAAACGATGTTCCGAACAGCGCGACCGAATCCGACAACCCTTGCGGCAGATCGCCCCCACCGGACAGGATTTCGGCGATATCCAGATAGTCCTTCGGTTCGACCCGATCGAACAGCGCTTTCAGCTTGGTGGCCAGCAGGTCGCGGACTGATGCGGCCAGGATAACCCGGTCTTCCGTAAGTTCCGGGGTGTCGACCCTGCCGATCTGCAATCCTCCGAAGAACGAAACCTTGACCTCGGATTTCGCCCGATTGACCTTGGCGAGAACGACGCGGGTATCCCGATCGTCCTGCAGGATCGTCGCCCCCTCGAACCAGGGAAGGCGTTCGGCCAGCGCCTTGCGGTCGAGCGGCCGATCGCTGAAAAAATCGAAATCGATCGACTGCCGGTGCCCGAAACGGAGCGCCAGCGCGGTGCCGCCGTAGAGGCAGTAGCCCATTTCCTTGAGCGGGGCAAGAGTCGTCCACAGTTTTTTTTGCCCCGCGGGGAGAACGTCAAGCCGGGTCGGGAAGGACATCGCCCCTCCTTGCCGGAAGCGCAGGGATGCGGCCGGCATCCGACAACCCGAGCACCACATGCCAGAACGCCCATGATTTCGGACGGAACCAGCCGGGCCGTGCGTGGGCCAATACGTCCGCAAGCGCAGATTCTCCAAACGCCCCGGACACCGTGCGGATGTCTTCGTGCGTCCCGACATCCATGACCTGCGCCAGCACCCTGTCGGGTGTTTTCACGGATTCGACGGGAGGCTGCCACCAGATGTACCGGCGGGCCATCCGCAGCAGGATCGCGTGGCGAGGGGAAGGTTTGGGCGCAAGCTCGTATCCCAGCAACTGCAGGATGGCTTCCAGTTTTTCTGCCCCGAGTTCGTGGATCGTGCCCCTTTCGAGTCCGATCAGCGTCGCACGTGAGACACCCGCCAACGCTGCCAGCCCGGCCTGGGTCATCCCGTTCGCCTGCCGCTCCGCCTTGATCCTGATGCCGATTTCACCCAGTCTCATCGCGCCCTCGGGGATGCGTCATCTATGTCAAATATATTATACACCGTGTCGCCGGCCCACCTGGATGATAAGATGCACCCATGAGCGAAATCCTCCACCTCGCGATGGTCGCCGCGGGAATCGTCACCAAGCGCGTCCTGACCGGCCCGATCACCGCCAGCGTGAGCATCGTCGACGCCTGCAACTACCGTTGCGTCATGTGCTGGGAGCATTCCTCCGAGCTCGAGGGGTGGGGCGCCGACGCCCTCGCCCGCGACTACCACGCCCGGAAAAAGAACAAGACGACGCACATGGACTACGCCATGTTCGAGGCGTTGGTGACCGGCCTGCGCGCCTCCGGCTGCCGGCGCCTCGGCATCCACGGCATCGGGGAGCCGCTGATGCACGAGCGGATCGTCGACGCGGTCGCCTTCGCCAAGTCCAAAGGGATGCACGTCTCGATCACCACCAACGGCTCCCTGCTGACGCACGAGATGATCGAGGGGCTGCTCGGCGCCGGGCTCGACTCGCTCAACATCAGCATCAACGCGGGCGCCACCGACGACTACGCCAAGGTCCACCCCACCCAGGACGGCGCCTGCTTCGACAGGATCGTCGACAACCTCGTCTATCTTAAAGAATACCGGAAGGCGAAGGGATTCAAGCACCCGCGCCTC
>JANXQJ010000158.1 GCA_025356865.1 Deltaproteobacteria bacterium
CCTGACCGAAATGACGCTCGTCTCGCGCAAGCTGCGGATGATCCGCGCCGCGATCGACGATTCCGCCCGCGTGTAAAGAAGGAGCAACGCCATGGATATCTTCAAATCCCTGAAAGTGAGCGCTTCCGGCCTCTCGGCGCAACGCAAGTGGATGGATACGATCGCATCCAACCTCGCCAACGCCAAGGCGACGCGCACCCCCGAGGGCGGTCCCTACAAGCGTCGCGACCCCGTCTTCATGACCGAGTCGGTCGACGAGGCGGCGGCGGGAGCCCCCAACGCGGCCCGGATGGGCGTCCGGGTCCCGCAGATCGCGCTCGACCCGTCGCAGCCCAACCTGGTGTTCGAGCCGGGCAACCCCGACGCGAACCCGGAAGGGTACGTCGCCTACCCCAACGTGAGCGTGGTCGAGGAGATGGCCAACATGGTCACCGCCAGCCGCTCGTACGAAGCGAACCTGCAGTCGTTCAATACGTTCAAGACGATGGCCACCCGAACGCTCGACATGTTCCGGTAACGAAAGGGAGACGCGAAAATGTCGATGATCAGCATCATCCCCGGAATCTCCCCGCCCGCCGCGACGCCGCGGATCACGACCCCCGGCGCCAGGGGCGACGGCAACCTCTTCCTCGACTCCCTCAAGGAGGCGATGTCCGACGTGACCGAGACCCAGAAGACGATGAACACGTCGATCATCGACCTGCAGGCCGGCAAGGGCGCGCTTCACGAAACGATGATCAACGTCGAGAAGGCCGACATCTCCTTCAAGATGCTCATGCAGGTCCGGAACAAGGTCCTCGAGGCCTACAAGGAAGTCATGCGGATGCCCGTCTGATCCGCGAAAACGCCGAATGATCCGCGCAAGAATCGAATAAGGAGCACCCATGGCCGACGTCAACCAGGCCGCTACACAGATCAAGAACGTCTTCTCGAGCATGCCGCCCGCCAGGCGGTGGACGGCGCTCGGGGTTGGCGCCGCCACCCTCGTGGCAATGATCGCCCTCATCATGTGGAGCCAGAAGCCCGATTTCCAGGTGCTCTTTTCCGGCCTGTCGTCCGAAGACGCCGGCAAGATGGTCGAGAAGCTGAAAGGAACCAAGGTCCCCTTCAAGCTCGACGCGGGCGGGGCGACCATCCTCGTTCCCGGCGAAATGGTTTATGAGACCCGCCTCGCGATGGCCGGCGAGGGGATGCTCCAGGGCGGCGCCATCGGCTTCGAGATCTTCGACACCCCCAAGCTGGGAATGACCGACTTCGTCCAGAAACTCAATTATCAGCGCGCCATCCAGGGCGAGCTCTCCCGCACGATCCAGTCGCTGGCCAGCGTCGAGAAGGCGCGGGTCCACATCGTCATCGCGAAGAAATCGATCTTCTCCGAGCAGGAAGAGAGCCCGTCCGCCTCGGTCGTGCTCAAGTTGCGCGCAGGCCGGACGCTCGCCGAGAACCAGGTCACCGCCATCTCGCAACTGGTCAGCAGCTCCGTCCCGGGCCTCGGCGCCGAGCGCGTCAGCGTCATCGATTCGGCTGGCACCCTCCTTTCGAAGGTGCGCCCCGCCGGCGACGGCGCCGGCTCCAGCGAAGCCATGGGCGTCCAGCGCGGGATCGAGACGTCGCTCGAGGAACGGGCGCGCGCCATCCTCGAAAAGGCGGTCGGCAACGGCCGTGTCGTGGTCCGCATCGCCAGCGAGATCGAGCAGAAGAAGGTCGAGAGCACCGAAGAGAAATACGACCCCGATTCGGTCGTCGTCCGCAGCGAGCAACGCACCGCCGAAAAGAACAGCGGTTCCGCCGGTTCGCCCGGCGGCATCCCCGGAACGCCTTCGAACGTGCCGAACGCCCAGGGGCAGCCGGCCGCGGCTGCGGCGTCCGGCGCCACCGCCGCCTCGAACAGTTCCACGCGGAACAACGAGACCATCAATTACGAAGTCAGCCGCATCGTCAGCAAGAGTTCCGCGCCGATCGTCGCCGTCAAGCGGCTGACGGTCGCGGTCCTCGTCGACGGCAACTACAAGGTCGCGAAAGACGCGAAGGGCGTCGAGACCTCCACCTATGTCCCGCGGACAGCCGAAGAACTTTCCTCCTACGAAAAACTGGTCAAGAATGCGGTCGGCTTCACGAAGGACCGCGGCGACACCTTCGAGATCGTAACCGCCCCGTTCCAGACCGAAGACACCGTCTCCGCCCTGGCCGTCCCGCCGAAAACATTGCCGGCGATTCCGACCTCGTACGTGTCGATCGCCAAGCTGCTGGTCGCCGTGGTGCTCGCGCTCGTCCTCGTGATGCTGGTCGTCCGGCCGCTCATCAAGATGGCCACTGCGCCGGCGCCGCTGCAACCCCCGGTCGGCGACATGTACGCCTACGCGGTCCCGGCAGGCGGTGGTCCCGGCGAAGGCGAACTGGCAGCCGCCGCAGCCCGTCCGAGCGCGCTGGGCGCGGCCAAGGACGACGTCGCGGCCCTCGCCCAGCGGGAGCCGCAACGCGCAGCCCAGGCCGTCAAGATGTGGCTGGTCCAGGGGTAGCCGAGAGCCATGGCGACTGAAAACCAGATCAGCGGCGCCGAGAAGGCCGCCATCCTCCTCCTCGCCCTGGGCGAAGAGGCGGCGGCCGACGTATTCAAGGGGCTCGAGGAATCCGAGATCCGCCTGGTCGGCCAGGCCATGGCCCGGATGCACGAGATCCCGACGGCGACGATCAACGCGGTGCTCAACGAATTCCGGCGCGAGATGATCCAGCCGCGCGGCCAGATCACGAACACCCGCACCTTCCTCAACAACTCGCTCTCGAAGGCGCTCGACCCTTCGCGGGCCCGGGCGCTCGTCAACGAACTGGTCACCCCGCAGAAACCGCGCGGGCTCAAGGCGCTGCAGCTGGCGGAACCGAAGAACGTCTCCCGCCTGCTCGTCAACGAACACCCGCAGATCTGCGCCGTGGTGCTCTCGACGCTCGAACCGAAGAAGGTCGGGAAGATCCTCTCGTTCTTCCCGCCCGAGAAACTTTCCGACATCCTGCTGCGGATGGGGAAGCTCGAGAAGATTTCGCCCGACCTGCTCCGCGAGATCGAGGACGTCCTCAACCTGGCGCCCACCGAAACCGACGGCGAGGCGCCGATCCTGGCGGGGGGCGTAAAACTGGTGGCCGCCGCACTCAACACCATGAACAAGGAGATCGAGAACCAGGCGATGGACGCCATGCAGTCGGTCGACGCCGACCTGGCCGACGTCATCCGGAAGGCGCAGTTCACATTCGAGGACCTGCTGGGGGTGGACGACCGCAGCTTCCAGTCGGTTCTCCGCGAAGTCAACCGCGACATCCTGGTCGTGGCGCTCAAGGCCGCCAGCCCCGAGATGAAGGAGAAGGTTTTCATGAACGTCTCCGAACGCGCCGCCTCCATGATGCGCGAAGACCTCGAGGCGATGGGGCCGGTCAAGGTGACCGAAGTCGAGAACGCCCGACAGGAGATCATCCGGATCGCCCGCAAGCTCGAAGAGGAAGGGAAGGTCACGCTGCGTTCGGCCGGCGGAGGAGGCGACGATGATGTCCTCTGATTCCGGCAGGTTCTCCTTCCCCCAGTTCCTCGGAGAGAGCGCCGCTCCGGCAGACCCGGCGGAACTGTTCGAGACGTTCGACACGGAAGGATGCCCCAAGCCCGGTAGGATGGCCCCCGAGCAGCAAATGGAAGACGGTCACGTGCGGGTCGAGCGGCTCGAGCAGGAAGCCTACGAAAAGGCGTTCGTGCTGGGCGAGCGGGCCGGACGCGAGATGGGCGAAGCGGTCGTGGCGCCGCTGCTCGAGAAGCTGGGCACCGCGCTCGCCGAAGTGTCGAAGTTGCGGTCCCTGGTCCTTAAGGAGTCCGAAAGGGAAATGATCGAGCTTGCCTTCGCGATCGCCCGGGCCGTCATCGGCCGCGAGGTTTCGATCGACTCCGGCGTCCTGCTCGAAAACGTCCGCCGATCGCTCCTGCTCGTCGGCGATGGGGGAAAACTCATCCTCCGGGTGAATCCCGCCGACGCGAGCGCCATCTGGCGGGAACGGGAAACGCTTGCGCCGTATCTCGAAGGCAAGGGCGAGCTCCGCGTCGAGCCGAACGAGAAAATCGAACGGGGGGGCTGCATCGCCGTGACCGATTTCGCGGAAGTCGACGCCACCATCGCGGGCCAGTGCGCCGAGTTGCTCGAGGCGCTCAAGGCCGACGGGGGGACAGAATCATGACGATGCTGGCGCACGCCCTCGAAACGGTCGGCAATACGAAGACCGTCCGCCGCTACGGCCGGATCACCGAGATCGTCGGAATCCTCGCCGAAGGCAAGGGGCTGTCGCCGAAGATCGGAAGCATCTGCGAAATCCTCGGAAGCGACGGCGCCCCGCCCCTCCCCGCCGAAGTCGTCGGGTTCCGCGAAAACAGCGTCCTGCTCATGCCCATCGGCGAGATCTCGGGCATCGCGCCGGGCAGCCGCATCCGTCAGCTCCCTTCTTCCGCCGGAAACGTCAAGGTCGGCAACGCCCTGCTCGGGCGGGTGATCGACGGCCTGGGAAACCCGCTCGACGGCCTGGGCCCGATCTTTCTCGACCGGGAACGGCCGCTCCATGCGCCCGCACCCCACCCGCTCAAGCGCGCCCGAATCCAGGAACCGCTCGATCTCGGCGTCCGGGCGATCAACCTGTTCACCACGATCGGCAAGGGCCAGCGCGTCGGCATCTTCGCGGGCTCCGGCGTGGGCAAGAGCATGCTGCTCGGGATGATCGCGCGCCACACCTCGGCGCAGGTCAACGTGCTGGCGCTGATCGGCGAACGCGGCCGCGAAGTGCGCGAATTCATCGAAAAGGATCTTGGACAAGAGGCGCTTGCGCGCTCGGTCATCGTCGTCTCCACCTCCGACCAGTCCGCCGTGCAGCGGATCCGGGGGGCGCAGCTCGCGACCGCCATCTCCGAGCATTTCCGCGACCAGGGGAACGACGTCCTCCTGATGATGGATTCGCTCACCCGCTTTGCGATGGCGCTGCGCGAAGTCGGCCTCGCCGCGGGCGAGCCGCCCGCCAGCAAGGGATACACCCCTTCCGTCTTCGCGGCGCTCCCCAAGCTGCTCGAACGGGCCGGCATGTCCGACCACGGCAGCATCACCGGCATCTACACCGTCCTCGTCGAGGGCGACGACATGAACGAGCCGATCGCCGACGCGGCGCGGTCGATCCTCGACGGGCACATCACGCTCACGCGCGCCTTCGCTTCGCGTAACCACTACCCGGCCATCGACGTCCTCCAGAGCGCGAGCCGCGTCATGCGCGACATCATGCCGTCCGAGGCCGTGTCGCTTGCCGGGAAGGCGCGCGAGGTGCTGGCCAACTACCGCGACGCCGAGGACATGATCCACATCGGCGCCTACGTCAAGGGGTCGGACCCCAAGATCGACTTCGCGGTCGAGCGGATCGACGCCGTCAACGGCGTGCTCCGGCAGACACCCGAAGATCGCGGCGGGATCGACGAATCCGTCGCCCTCCTCGCCGAAGCGCTGAGGGATTAAGGAACAGCCATGGCAGACCGGGCCCAGCTCAAGCGGATCGCGAATGTCCGGCACCTGCGCGAGGTGCAGGAGAAGCAGGAGGCCAAACGCGTGGCGCTCGCGGTCGCCGCCGTTGCGGAGGCCGAGCTGCTCATCACCATGCTCGACGCCGAGAGCGAACGGTTCCGCACCGAGCTGGCCGAAGCGATGCAAAGCGGCATCCCGTCCGACGACGTGACGATGTCCCACATGGCCTGGCTCGAGTTGCGCGCCAAGCGGAAGATGGTCGACGTCGAACTGGCCCGCCGGCGGGAACGACTGGTCGAAGCCAACGAAATATACCGGGCGGCCCGGATATCCCGGCGACAGATGGAGAAGTGGGAAGAGAAGGTGGGCGAAACGATCCGGATCGATGACGAACGGAAGATGGCGGTGATGGTCGACGAGATCGCGGTGCAGCGGCACGGATGGAAGCAGCGATGAAGGGGCAGCAGGCATTGGCGATCGGCACCCTCCTCCTGACGCTCCTCGGCGGCGCGATCGCCTGGACCGCCGGCACGGAGAAGGAAGCGACCCCCGCGGTCCCCGGCTTCTCCTCGAAATCGGCCGGCGCCGACCTCTACGCCCTGACCGAAGCCGTCGCCCGCCGGTCGAAGGAACTCGACCTGGCCGACCTGCGGATCCAGGAAGAACGGAAGCTGCTCGAGAAGATGAAAGAAGAGTTGCGAAAGGACCTCGCTTCCCTCGACACGAAGGTGACCGCACTCGAACAGCGCAGCGGGGAACGGGAAGCCGAACGGAAGGCGAACCGGCAATACATCTCGAAGATGTTCAAGTCGATGGATGCGGGCGAGGCGTCGAAACGGCTGACGCTCCTGGGAGAAGAGAAGGCCGCGGTTCTCCTCCGTGAACTGAAGGAGAAGGACGCAGCCAAGATCATGACCGCGATGGATCCGGCATTCTCGGTGTCGGTCACCAAGTGGATGGAGAAACCGTGATGGATGCAGAGCAGCTGTTCGGAAAGACAACGGGCCTGGTCGCAGGCGCCAAGGGGAACCGGAACCGGCAATCCGTCCGTAAACCGGCGGTGAAGGGCGCGAAGTTCGCCGACACGCTCGCCTCGCTCTCGGCGGCCGGGAAAAACCGGCCTGCCATTGCGTCGAAAGCTGCGACAGGGAACGCCGTCGCCGCCATCCCGCAACCGGCAACCCCGGCGGCCCCGGCGGCCCCGGCGACTCCGGGCGCTGCAACGCCTTCGACGGCGTTGATGTCCCAGCCCCACCCCGCGGCATCCGGCTTGTCCGAACCCCGCACCCGGGAACAGCAGCGCAGGACGCGGAGCGCCGCATCCACGGCACCCCTGGCCGATGCGGAGAAGGCCCGGGAACCCGCTGCCGCCGCCGGCACGTCGAGGCCCGTGAAATCCCGCCACGCCGCGCGAATCCTCGCAACTACCCCCGCCGCGGAAGCGCCGGCCGTCGTTGCGGGCGGGATCCAGGCCGTCTCCGCAACCTCGTTGAATGCCGCCGCCAAGGGCGAAACGGGTTCCCAACCCGACACGCGTCCTGTCGAGGCCCGCAAGGGACACGGGACGCCCTCCCGCCGCCGGGTCGGCTCCGACGAATCTCCCCGGACCGCGCCGGCCGCGAACCCCTCCGACCTCCCGGCAACGGCTGCTGCGGCCGCAGTCGTCGCCGCGCAGGGGGTGCATCCCACCGCCCCTCCGGCGAAGGAAACCCGGGTCGACGCCGGGGCATCCACCGCCGCCGGAATCGCCCGCGAGAACCGCCGTACCGAAAGGCGGACAGACGGCGCACCGGCGACGACGGCAGGAACGGCGCCCCCGTCCGGCGACTCGGCGAGTCGCCCGTCGACCCGCCCTGTTTTCGACCGGACGGATGGCGGCAACCCCGCCTTCGAGACCCGGCATGTCTCCGCGCGCAACGAAGCGAAGACGAATCCCGACGTCGCGGCAGCCGGTGCCGCGCCTGCCGCGACGGAAACGCCCTTGGCCCCCCGCCGGGCAACCGCTCCGCAGCCGGCAATCCCGGCGGAACACGCAAAGACGGCGCACGTTCCCGCCTCCGACAAGCCGTTCGACGCGGCGCAGGCCGTTGCGACCGCCGCGGACGCACCGGCGAAATCCAGGCCTCACGCAAAAACCGCCGCCGAGCCCGCCCCGTCCGACAAGGGCGCCGACAGGCAACCGGCGGTCAACCTGACTGCCGCGGCCGCGCCCCACGTTCACGCCCCGAAATTGCCGTCGTTCACGACACGGCACGACGAAACGGCTGCCATGCCTGCCGCCGCGGACCACGCGACCGCTGCCGCCGCGTCCGAGCAACTCGCTTCGGCCGATAAGGCCGGACACCCGGTCGCGAACTCGAAATCGGCGGCAACCAATTCGACCGCCGCGCGGGAAACCGTCTCGGCCGCCGCCCATCCCGCGCCGGACCCGGGCAACGCCTCCGCCGACCGGCACGACCTGCCGCACTCCGGCGCCGACTCGCCCCAGCCTTTCATCGGTACGGCTGGCGCCGCCCACCGTTCCGAATCCACATTTTCCGTCGGAAACGGACCCGACGCGGCCGCGGCCGGCGCCCCCGATTTCGCCCCGCTGCACGAGCAGGTCCGGATGCGGCTTTCGACGCTGCCGGACGGCGCCCACGAAGTGGCGCTCACCCTGGCACCGGAAAATCTCGGCAAGTTGCAGATCGACCTGAAACTCTCCGGCGGGCGGATGGACGCGGTGGTCCGCGCTGAAAATCCCGAAGCGAGGGAAGCGCTGATTCGCGACCTCCCCGCCCTGCGCGAAGCGCTCGCGTCCAGCGGGATCATCCTTTCCTCCTTCGACGTCTCGCTTTCCGGCAGCGGCAACCCGCCCGAACAGCAGGCGGCGCGCCAGGCCACCGGCTGGGAGATGGCACAGGGAAACCGCTCCCGCCAGGACTCCGGCGAGGAAAAGATGGCGGGCGGATTCCGTCCCGGGCGAACGGCATCGCAAACCGGAATCGACAACGGCTCCCCCACCCACTGGATCGCGTAAAGCAGACCGGAGAAGGAGATCAGATCATGGCCACATCTATCAACGGAACACTGCCCTCGTCTCTCACGGATTACGTCACCGCGGCGGCCGACCAGCCCAAGAAGACGGGTTCCGCATCCATGGGGAAGGACGATTTCCTGAAGCTGCTCTTCACGCAGCTCAAGAACCAGGACCCCCAGAATCCGCTCGACGACCGGGAGATGGCGGCGCAGCTGGCGCAGTTCTCCAGTCTCGAGCAGATGACGAACCTCAACACCAGCTTTGCCGACCTGAAAACGTCGATGGAGAACCAGGGGAAGTTCGCCTACCTCTCCGCGGTCGGCAAGACGGCCCGCGTCGAAGGCGACGCGATGGTTCCCGATTCGACGGGGCAGCAGAACGGCGTGTTCAAGATCGACGGCGACGCGGCCAACGTCAACATCGTGGTCAGCAGCTCGAGCGGCTCCGTCGTCCGCACGCTTCCGCTCGGCCCCGCGACGGCCGGGGAATACAACTTCGCGTGGGACGGCAAGCTCGCGGGCGGCGGCACGGCGCCTTCCGACCAGTATTACTTCACCGTCCAGGCGACCGACGCCCAG
>JANXQJ010000017.1 GCA_025356865.1 Deltaproteobacteria bacterium
GAGGCGGGCATCCGGATCCAATGCAAGGCTTGCCTGATAAAGTAGTCTGTCAGCCCTTGCTCCCCCCGGTTGCCCTGCCGCATACAGGCGCACCCCGGCTTCCCCTACCCAGACCAACAGACAACCAACCCGAGCCGCCAGCACTACAGACGCATGCGATACTCTGGTGCCAGGCTCAAGCATCAGGCATCCGACAGAACCGACCGGAATATGGGTTCGCACGCCGTTCTTGTCGAGCAGCACGAATGCCCCGTCGATCACATCCAACTGCCCGTACTCGACGAACAGGACAGACACACGGTCCTTCATGGGAATCGGCTTGAGGGGAGGCAATAAGGGTTCCAACTTGTCATCCCACCGGAACGACCGACAACAGCCCCAGTCCGAGTGCCTTTCCGTGCCCGATCCCCGAACGAACCGCCTGCCCGAATCGATCCGGGTCAGAAACCGTCAGAACCCCGTCGTAGAGGACCGAGAACACGCGGATATCTGGATTCCCCCCTCGCCTGTTTCCGCGAAGCATCTGTTCCTGTGAAATCCCCACGGAGACCCTTTGCTTCAGCGGATCGAGTGTCGGAATGGACGGCAGCACGAAACCGTGTTGTTCGCGGCCTTTCCTTGCGATCCAGTTTTCCTGCTCGATCGCCTGAAGCAACCCGAGTCGCTTGCCATCTCGACACTTGCTCGGATTGGCCCGCACCCGGAACCGGAAACACTTCCCAACCAAGATATTGCAGAGATCAAGTCGGGCGTCGAGATCGATCGCCGGGTCAGGGTCGTCGGACATCCAGTTTTCACACTCAATTCGCGACCACTCCGGAACAGACCGACTCTGGATCAATACGGTCTGGTTTCCGCCGACGCTGCTTTCTGGCTCCAGACGCCACAGGAATTCCCCCGCCGGACATTTCCGGTCGCCCGGTGAAAACGCTCGACACAGGGTCGAGTGAAGTTCGTACGGATCGGCGAGATCCCGACGCGCCTCCTTGCTCCGAAGGTTGAGACGAATCCTACTTAGGAACATCGGTCGCCTCCTTCGGGAAAGGAATCCATTCCGATCGAACGAATCGGGCGCCAAACCGGCGCTCGGAAAAACTGGACAACAACTGATCCATCCGCATGGTTCCGGAACCATCGGCAGACTCGAATGATGCCAGCAGCACTTCTGGAACTTTTTCCCGACCACGCGCCGAAGAGACCCAAGGCCAACGGCCCAACACGTCACGAAGTGATCCTTCCTGCACACCGGCTTGGATCCAGATCGGTTCGGATGGAACATACGATTTTCGTCCGAGCGACAGAGGCCAAACCGGATCCATCAATGCGGTGTGGATATTCTCAAGAGCTCCTCGACCGGCACCCTCCAGTCCGACGAGGAACACGGCATCGGCAAGGTATTGCCGATTCGAAACCACACCGTCCTTCGAAGCAGTTCCATCGGCCCTGATGACAGTATCGGTTCGATTGCACCCAGCAGTCTGGTAATCGTTCTTCAACAGGCCTGAACGGTCGTGCCGCACCCCCATGGAAAGTCGCGTGAGCGGTTCAAGGTCGTCCCAGTTCTCCCTGGATATTCCCAACGCGGCCGCGATCAACCCGAGGACCCCGGACTTGCTCGGCTCCTTTCCGGTATCCCTTTGATAGAAACGGCTCGTCGTTCCCCACGACTGCATCGGACTCGCAAGCCGGAGCAGCAGGACAGGCATGGGCTACCCCCTCACCGCCGCAATGGTCCGATCAAGCAGTTCCTTCAGCGAAGAAACGGGCGCCGCATACCCATCGACATTCGCACCGGTGATATTAAGCGCGAACGTCGTGTCCTCTCCTCCGAACGCTTCCTTGAGTTTCCTGGCCTTCTCGACCATGTTTCCGGCCGAGATCTTCGTGATCGACTCGTCCTTCCTGACACGGACTGCCGTCTCGAAAGCATTCGCGAGACTACGCGGTGAACCATTCCGGCGGACGGAAGTCGAAACGAACTCGGGAGGATTATGTGCCGCAAACGTGTTCTGCTTCCCGGTGGGCTCCGCAATGATGAAGCCTTCGAGGAAACCTCTCAACGCTTTGTCGGCCAGATCAGTATCTTTCCCGAGGTTCTCGACGAGTTTTCCATAGTCAACGACGGCATACCGATAGAAACAGGCCGAGTTGAACTCGACCGTCCCCATCATGTCGGCACCCGAGGAGTCCTCTGGCTTGAGGTCATCAACGGCGGTATAGAAGTCGAATTCCCGCTCGACGGCGTGCGTCGAGATGGCGTGAGCAACCTGGCATGCAGCATCCATGTTTTTATCCGGCATATCGGCAAGCATCCGGCCAAAAAGCGCCACATCGACCGCCTTGCCACCATCGAGGACATTCAGGATCTCTCCCTTTATCTTCGGATCCAGTCCTTCCGCCTTTCCCTTCTTCTTTGCGCCTTTTCTCGCCCCGTCGTCAGTGGCCGACTCTTCGGTGACCTTGATCGAATCCCACACGCGATCGATGATTTCCGCGATCTTCCGGATCTCACGCTTCCCGAGGAAGAGAAGATACTGGTTCTTCCCATCGTCGGAAACCGGGAGCCCAACTCCGGCGAGCGACGACTCGACCTTGTCTTTCGCTTCCTGTCCGTTATTTCGCCCGAGCGATTCGAGTTCTGCGAGCAAGGGCCCCAAGACCCGCTTGGTCCGTTCCGCCATGTCAGTTCCGTCAAGGTCCCCTCGTTCGACGATTGATCCGAAATATTGCCGGGCCGCGCGCTTGAGACACTGACTCGAGATGCGTGCGCGGCGCGTACCACCAAAGAGCGCATCCTTGGGAGCCCCCGTATCATCCCGATTGAGATTTGAAGGGGCGAAGTTCTGCAGGGCGTGGATCTCGATCAACGTTTTCATCCGATTTTCTCCTCTACGGAAATATTATTGTCGGTGTTTTCATCAATTTTGGAAGCGTGGCTTCTGTAGAAATCGCGTGCCCAGGCGTTTTGAGTCCGCTTCTTTTCGTCGCTCCAGAACAGGAGTCCCCTCAGAATTCCCTCGAAATCGAGATTCTGCTCCTTGAGGAGCGCAACCATCTGGCGCAACCGGTTCGGAAGTTGATCGCGGTCGGAATCGAGCAGGGCGATGAATCGTTTTTCGGTGCTTTCGGATTTGCTGGCGTCCTTGTGGATGGCACAAGCAGCGCCGACCGATACTGCGGCTCCGATTCGCCCCGCCCGCCAATGCATCGCCCATAACCCGGCGACCAAATAGTGAACATCTCGTCGCCACGAATTGTCTTCCCCTTTCATGAAGGGTTCGACGTACGGATATGTCGGCGGGAATGCGCCCGGGTCGAATGACAAACCCCGCCGCAATACAGCCCGGACCTTGGAGTCCTTTCCATTCAGCTCTTCCAGCCACTCGATGAAACGGCTCATGCTTCCTCCTTGTCCATGCTTTTCCTGAACTCCGCGATAATCGCTCCCGCCTTCCATTTCTCTTTCAAGACAATCCATTCCGCCTTGACCAACGCACGGATCGTCCAAGCATCACCCGCTGAAACAGAAGAAACGAACTGCTCCCAAGCATCGACCAGCGCATCCTGCACGGCTTCCCGCCACTCGATCTCGATTTCATCTGGATCACGTTCAAGGGTGTATGCCTGAAGAATCTTATGGAAACGGGCTTCGAGCGTCGCCCAATATCGGGGAATGCATGGCATCTGTTCCACGAATGAGGACAGGTCTCCCTTGTCCGGTTCCCTTGTCCCCCTCCCGACCCTGTCCCTTGCGAAAGATCGACATGCGGACCACAACGCTTTTTGTGTGTCCTCGGCGATCTTGAGGATTTCGTGAATCTCCGATCGAACATAGCGGTTGCTCGCCAAGGCATTCGGAAGAACAAAGCGTTCCATACGCCAGAAATCGACATTCGCATTTGGAGGTTGGTATTTGAGCCCAAGAACCAGTACCGCCAGCGGAAGACGCTCGGGTTTCCCATCCGCAAGACGGATCGCATGCTGTATCGTCGATGGCGCCAGTCGGTCATCATCCTTGTCGGGAAGGAGCGAGTCGAATTCCCGCCAGATCCCTCGCCTCCCATTGAACCCTACCTGAAGGATTCCCTTGTCCTTATCGACCCGATGTGGAGTCATCGGATCCAGCAATTGCCCCCGATCATATCCTTCACCAGCAACAAACCGAATTCGGGATATGAAACCATTTCCGGTTTCCTCCAGAAGGATCATCCGCGATTGCCAAGTGTACAGATCCGCAATCCCGTCCGAATGACGCTTCGGAACAGACAACGGGATAGACCTCGGGTCACGTTCCCATATCGGCAGGTCATCGCCAGCGATTGCCCGTCCTTGCGGCACAAGGTTGTAGCAGAGCGTCTCCTGCAAGGAACGACCGACAGGCAGGCACATCATCCCGTTGGCGGATGGCGACGGAAAATACCCTCTCCCGCCTGCAATCGAAAAGGTCATCGTTGCAATGATCCATCGAGCACATTCTGCAGGAGTGCGCTCACCCGGTGCCTTTGTGTTTGTGTGGTCAAACAGAACTTTGTTGGTCGTCGCATTGTGTTCGGCCGTCAGTTTCGTCCAAGGTTCTATCTCCTTGCATGGAACGCACGGATTCTGGCCGAACGGATATTTTTCGTCGAACAGCCAGAAGCGGTTTCGCCACTTTTCGAAATAACCGGAAATCACTTCAGGCGGAAAGCCATTCTGAAAGATTTTTTTCGCCCACAAGTGATCTGTCGGCGCTTCCAGAGCGCGATAAAGCACAGCTAGGAGGAAACGATGGAGTGAGGCAACGACAAGTGGTGATCCATCTTCGATCGCCGAAATTTCCGCCGCCCTCAACAAAACATCGCACAGACAAAGTTCTTCCCGCCGGCCATCGGGAAATCGAACCGGAATCCATTTTTCGTCGATCAGGTTGAATCGGCTCACGACACCTCCTTTTTCCCGTAAACGAGACCGAGTTCCTCGTCGAGTCGCACGGACTGGTCTAATACCCACCGCTTCCCCTCATCCAGTACCAAGGGGTGACAATTACGAAGCAGCGACGATGCCTGCCATCCCTTCGGCACCCCGACTTTCCGAAGACGGCTGACCACCCCGAGTCGGGACAGGCTCAGCGCCCGGACAAACCATTTCCGAGCATCGTCAGGTGGCGGAACCGCCTCCGGTTGAAACCCGTCGGAAGGAAATATGGGGATTACGACAACCGAAGGCTTGCCAAGTCGGGTTTGGGCGATCAGAGTCGGGTGGATTCCCGCCTCATCGTCGTCCGCCTTGATCCACATGGCAGGATCGTTCCAGGAACAGTCGTCCGGAAGGCCGATGATCGCCTGATTGGCCTGCTGGCGATCTGCCAACGGTTTTCCTTCGAGGACGAGCGCCTTCTCCATTCTTTCGGTGATGACTTCCGGAATCGTTACGCGATCTTCGTAAACCGCCTGCACCAGACCGTCGATCTCATCCGGGAGCGTGATCTCCGGCTTGGCGCAAAGAAGTGCCCATGTTTTGAGAAGGATATCCTCTCGATACACTTCGCCCCACCAAAGCGGCTTTCCGAAGGAGGGCGGCTCTTCCGAGGACAAACCTGCAATCAGGAGGGACGGCTGCTCCAACGGACGACATCCCCGCTCATGACGCCAGAGACGGCCTGCGCGCTGCAGTACCAGATCGATAGGCGCAAGATCGGTAACGATCAGATCAAAATCGAGGTCGAGACTCTGTTCCGCCACCTGAGTCGCGACAAGAATCCGCCGGCCCTCCCTCACGCCCGATACCCCGAAGATCGCAAGAACCGACTCTTCTCTTTTTTGACGCAAATCGGCCGGGAAGCGGGCATGGAACAGGATAATCTCAGTGCCGTCCGGGAGACGCTTCCCGACCGTGAAACCGTTCTGGCGGATCGGTTCTCCTTCCGGAAACGCGCTATACAGATCCTGCGCGCGCGGGACGGTGTTCATCAGGGCGAGACCGTAGCCGCCCAAGGCAAGCCGTTCCTCGAGCATTGAGCGGATCGCCGGCAGGCCAGCTTCGACGCCCTCGATCCGAATCAAACGCCTCCTGGCTGGATCGGGAGAAAACGGTAACTGCGCGATCGACCCGTTGCGATAGCACGTGACGCGGGGATAGGCGACTTCCTCCTCTGGAAATGGAGAGCGGACCACAGCGGCCAACCTTCGGCGGACGGATGGAGGAAGAGTAGCGGACAACAGGATGATCGATGACCCGAGCGATAAGAGCCAGCGAACCAGATGGATGAGGAGCGTACCGGTATAGGCGTCATAAGCGTGGATCTCGTCGAAGACAACAACCCTGTTGGCGAGCCCCCACAACCGGACGAAGTGGTGCCGAACCGGAAGAATCGTCAACAGCGCCTGGTCGACGGTCCCCACACCGTACTCGGACAAAAGGGCGCGCTTCTTCCGAGTAAACCATTCCCCGGCCCTTATTCCGCCATTCCCGTCCGGGTCATCAATCGAGACCTTGCGCAATCCCTGAAAGTCATCATTCAAAAGCGTATTGCCATGAAGCAACTGGAGATCCAGAATTCGTTGCTTGTCGAATGCATTCAAGAATTGGAGCGTCCGCCTGAACATCGCGTTTCCGGTCGCCTTCGTGGGAAGTGCGACATAAAGGCCGCGGTGGCTGAACCGGCGTTGCAATTCCAGGTGAGCATGAAAAGCGGCTTCGGTCTTGCCCTCCCCCATCGGTGCCTCCACGAGAAAAACCGCCGGCTCCGAGGCTGTTTGGACGGCATCCGTCAGCGCAACTTGCAGTGGCCTCGGCTGAAACCCGAAGACGGATTTAAAAGACAGGGGATCGGGGGCAAGCGGCTTGCGTGCATTCCATCCGATTGCGTTGAGCGCTTCCCTGGCGGTTTCCCTTCGTTTACAGAACCACCCGGGAAGGTCATCACAGTCTTCCGGTCTCCCGAATGAAAACCACTCCTCATTCGAGCCGATCCAATCCGAAAAACTGACTAGCCCAGACAGCAGCATGAAATCTGTTCCCGACATGCTAGGCTTGGTTGGTGGATCGCCCATTCTGAGGACATCGCGAAGCAAGACAAACATGGCACGCCTGGAATCTTCCCAGGCCTGTCCACCTAGTGCCTTTCGATTCCCCCCCAAAAGGCTTAATGTCCGGGGAGTCCCCCTGACACCATGATGGCAACCCACCGCATCCGAGGCGAGGGATGCCAACTCTGCAGGCCAATCGAGGCCAGTGAGAAATATGTCCAGAACAAACTGACTGATGAATGCGTGGTTGGCGGTCGTATCCAGCCCCGGCGGTTTCCGAAAACCTGCCTTCGCGAGAAGAGCCTGCGCCCCGTCCCACTTGTACTGAAACGCGGGTGATGCCTTGCCGATGTCATGATTTGCAGATAACAACAAGATCCAAGGCCTAGCTTGTTCCCACGGCAACCCGAGTACGTCCCCCATACGTACACGCGTTCCATGTGGTTCCCGTTCCAGGACCGCATCGACACAAGCTGCGACATCCAGCATATGAAGAACTAGCGGATGCCATCCCGACCCGTTGGTCTTGGCCCACAAATTGGCGTACCGTTTCTCCATTTTTCTGGGCACCTAGCAGTTCATCTCTTTAATTTTCACTTCCCAGCACGATGCACCGTCAATCCGGTCAGCAGAAATGGATTTCACTGTGAGCGAGCGCTACGCCGACCAGCATACGCTTTCTTGCAGGCACATAAAGCGGGGACCGAAACATACGGAAGAAGACAGCGGTCCCCATAGCCGGTCGCGCAGACAGTTTCTTTGCCTACTGTCGCAATTACGGAGACTGCTGAATCCGGTGGCGCCCTATCGTCCTCGGATATACGATATAACTTGTATATACGGTTTGTTGGAGGGAGGAAGCCATGTCCAGCCAGTTGATCGTGCGGATCGATTCCGAGTTGAAGGAGAAGGTGGGGCAGATCGCTTATCACGAGGGAAAGACGACGAGTCTCGTGGTACGCGAGCTGCTTGCGGAGTACGTGAAGAGCCGCGATATTTCCGGTTACATCGACGACCTCTGGAAGCGGACGGGGCGGAAGCTCGGGGATGCAGGAGCCGGTCAAGGCGATGTCGAGAAGACGATCGCGGAGGTCCGCCGGAAGCGGAAGTCCCGTTGAAGGTCGTCCTCGACACAAACGTCTTCGTCTCATCGTTCTTCGGCGGTAATCCCCGCAAGGTGATCGACCTTTGGCGGAAGGGCGTGTTCACGCTTTGCCTGTCCGGCCCCATCGTCGAGGAAATCCTTGAAGTGGTGGAACGCATGGGACTCGGGGGCACGGGAGAATTGGACGAACTTGCCCGGCTGTTCGCCGAAGCGGTCAATGTCCTGTTCGTCGCCGACCCGCCTGCGATTCCAGTCGTGCCGGAGGACCCCGACGACGACCGCTTCTTCGAGTGCGCGGTGGCGCTTTCCGCCGACTGCGTCGTCAGCGGCGACAAACACCTGCTGCGGGTCGGGAGTTTCCGGGGGATTCCAGTCTACGGGGCCAGGGAGTTCCTGGAGCGATTCGGATGAGGCTGCGGGCGTTGACCGGACCGCCTCAGCGCGGCGTGGACGAGAGCGTCGCCTCCCGTTTCACCTCGGCCTCGGAAAGGCGGACGTAGGCCGGGACGACGGTTGCCGGATCGGGGAGCGCGTCTCCGACCCTCAATATCTCGAGCGCGAGGCCGCCGACCGCCGACGCGGCGGGAAATTCGTCCCCTTCCGGCGGGAAAAACGCGCGCTCGCCGAACCGCCCCGCGAAATAAGCCCGAAACGGGACGACGGCGTCGCCACAGAAGAAGAGCGGGCCATCGGGAAGCGCGCCGGCCAACGCCTCGGGCGTGATCGCGCAGTCGGGAGAAAGCCGGACGAGCCCGCCGTCGTCAAAACTGAAGGTGGCCGCGTAGACCTCCCCCTTGCGGGCATCCTGGACCGGGCAGAGGGTGACGCCCGTGCGACGGAAACGCCAGGCCAGCGCATGAAGCGTGGGGACCGGCACCAGCGGGACATCCCAGCCGAAGCAGAATCCCTTGGCGGCGGCCATGCCGACCCGCAACCCCGTGAACGACCCCGGACCGGCGGACACGGCGACGTGGGTCACCGACCTGCCCTTCGAGCCGGACGCGGAGAGGAGCCCGTCGACCGCCCTCAGAAACGACTCGGACATTCGGCTGCCGCCTTCGAGAAGCCGTTCTCCGACGACCCCGGATTCGGAAACGAGCGCCACGCCGCCGCGCGGCGTCGCCGACTCGATCGCGAGGACGAGCGGCCCGGCCGCGGGTGGATCAGCCGGCATGGAACAGGCGCATGAAGAACCCGCCGATCGCGTTGAACACGTCGAGCCGCGCCAGGTCGTTGTAGAACACCAGCGCCATCAGCATCAGCAGGAGCGCCAGCCCGATCTGCTGTGCGACGCCGCGCGTCCTTTCGGAGAGGGGACGGCCCAGGACGCCCTCGATCGAGAAGAAGACCAGGTGGCCGCC
>JANXQJ010000160.1 GCA_025356865.1 Deltaproteobacteria bacterium
CAAGACCGGCCAGGCCGCAGCCCAGCAGCAGGATCGTCCCGGGTTCCGGAACGGGCTGGGTTACGTCCGTGATCTCGCCGATCAACTGCGCGCTTGCACGGCAGTTTTCAAGTACGTGGAACTCGTTTACTGCCAGGAAACCCCCGCCGCTCAGTGAGCCGAAGCCGAGGAACGCCAGCGTGTAATCGCGGCCGCCGGTAGAGAAACTCGTGGACGGGAGGGTTGACGGAAACAGGACGTAATCTGCGTTGTGGTTTGCGTCGCCGTCGTTCGGCGAATTGATCAGCCCCAGCAGGTAATCGAAGTTCTGGTTGACGCCCGTCGGGGAGGTCAGCGTCAGGTTGACCCGGAGGTCGACCGAATTGGCTTCGGTTCCCGCCAGGGTCGTGCCGTTGTAGTACGAGAGGGTTCCGAACGAAAACGGGGTGTCGAAGGGGGTGTTGACCGCGGTTCCGGTGAACGACAGGGAACTGGACGGAGGCGGAGACCCGACGCCCCAACTGAAGTTGCTGGTGCCGACTCCGGTGGTCGTCATGCCGGCAGGACCCGTCGGGTTGACGAATACGCCGGTCGAAGTCCCGACAACGGCGGCCGGGGCGGGACCGGAGAGTGCCAGGACGAACAGCGCGGCCATTGTGACCGCCAAACGTTTCGCATCCAGGTTCATGGTGATTCTCCTTTCGGTCTTTGGACAGGTCTATGCGGTTGTCAATATCTGTGTGCAAGAATTATGCAACGCTTGTGCCACGCAGACGGCGCATTCAATGCCCGGTAACTTGCCGATATGCTTGATTATCGTCAACCGATGGACCGTTATGGGAAGACAGGGACACGGAAAGGTGGGAATATATTTACCTGCTTGTGCCCGATGAATATGGGGACGAAAATCCATCGCTGCGGTAAAGTGTGCGTAACTGGGTGTCCGACAATGAGGGAATGATGAAAAAGCGGGTCTGTTGCGTCATCTTGTGCTGGTTGTTCGTCGCCGGGATTGCGTCTGCCGGCGATGGGGGCCTGATCCAGCCCTTCGGCGGGCTGTCCTGGGAGGACGGCCTGGAAGCGACCGTCAACAAACTGAACGGCATGGGTGGAATCGAGAAAATCGTGCTGGGCAACGGGATCTACGGCCACAGCGAGAATGTCAAGGGGAAGACGGGAAACGAGTTGCGGGGACTGTTGATCAAGAACTATGGCCGGTTTACGGAAGCGGGGGATTTCGCGAATGCGGATCTGGCCAAGGCCAAATGCTATATCGATTCCAAAGGCGCGAAGATCCCGTTTCACGAGTGCCAACCGGCGGAAATAACGGTTTATCCGGTTGTCCTGTGCGGTGTCCCTTTCGAGATGAAACTCGAGAATATCCATTCGCCCGGATTGGCTTATCGATATCCCGGCCGCGTGATCGTGGCCGACGACGGCAAGAGTGTTTACGCGATCTCCCTGGTCCTCCGGAAAGTCTGCCTGAGCAGCGCTTCGCCGTTGCTGGCCGACAAGTTGAAGGAGATCAAGGCCATGATCGTCGGTAATTTCGGGAAATTTCGGGGTGGATTGCGCGACGACGGGGATTCCATCTGGGGCAAGGTCTCCGACGCCAACGGGACGGTCGTTTCGGTCGACATCGGGAAAACAAACGGGCTGATCTCTTATTCGAGCGGACACTTCAACTCGCAACTGGACGAAGAATACAGAAAGCACCAGGTCGAATAATCCCCCATGGCCCTTCCCGCAACCATCCACAAGGCCGACCTGAACGTGGCCGATATGGACCGCCACTATTACGCCGACCATTCGCTGACCCTCGCGCGGCATCCTTCCGAGACCGTAGAGCGGCTGATGGTTCGCCTGCTCGCTTTCGCGCTGCATGCGCACGAGCGGCTCGAGTTCGGCCGGGGGATCAGCACCACTGACGAGGCCGACCTGTGGCAGCGCGACCTGACCGGACGGATCGAACTCTGGATCGAGCTTGGGCAACCCGACGAGCGTCGCCTGCGCAAGGCGTGCAGCCAGTCCGGAAGGGTCGTCGTCTACGCGTATGGCGGCCGGTCCGTGGACCTGTGGTGGGGGAAGGTCGGGCAGGATCTTTCGCGCTACGACAACCTGGATGTCTTCGCGCTATCGGCGGAGACCACCGACGCGCTGGCCGCCGTGGCCGACCGGGGCATGCAGGTCCAGGTGATGGTGCAGGACGGGGAAGCGTGGCTGGTCAAGGGGGATGCGCGGATTGCGATCGACCGAAAAGTGTTGAAGACGTCCCGGGCCAAGGGCTGAAGCGGGTCTCCATCCGAGCCCGTCATGGGGTAGAATCCAGGAGTAAAGAGAGCGATTCCACCGTTTGGTTTTCATTCCCAGTCACGGAGGTGCTCCATGCCGCGGAAGGCGATAGGCGCGTTCTTTTCACTCATGATCCTGGCCGGCGTCGTTGCGGTCCCGGCCATGGCGGCCGACAACGTCGCGACGCTCCGGCTGACCGTCGACGAGATCCGGGCGGAAAGTCCGGCCGCCGTGCAGAGACTGATCGGGGCATACAGCCAGATTCCCGATTTCCCGGCGGGCGGCAAGTCGGTCAAGCTTTCCGTTTTCCGGGGGACCGACCTGGTCTGCATCGCGCCCATCAAGGGCCTGCCGAAAGAGAAGATCACCTGCTGGCACTGGAACGATACCCCGGAGCCGCTGCAGAAGCTGGTGAACGAGAAGGACGCGGAATTTTCCGAGAAGTGACCGGGGTGCGCGCTCCCCGAGGACGGCTGGAGGAACGAGTTTGCCTAGATGGATGATTTTCCTGGCACTGGCGGTGCTGCTCGCCATGGTCATGATGCTCAAGCGGCGCCGGACGATAAGCCAGTTTCCGCTCCTCCCCCCGGACCTGAGCTGGGAACGGATGACCGAACTGTACGGGGCGGAGGGCATCTCCGCCAAGGATGTGTTCGAGAAGATCGGCGGCAAGCTGGGGCGCGGATACACCGGCGTCGGCGGCGACGAGCAGGGATTGATCCTGTGGCATCCCGGCCACCCGGGGGCGCGGATCCCCTGGTCCGAGATCACGCTGGTTCCCGGCGCCTACATGGGGGCCCCCGCGTTCCGGGTCGAGACCGGAAAGACGGACGACATCACGCTCGTGATCCCGCGGCGGTTCGAGGACCGGCTGAAGGCGAGGGCTGGCGCGGCGTGGCCCGGGGTGTCGAACCGGACGGCGCCCGACGAGCCCGCGGCTGAAGGGTAGGCCGACCGATGCGGGATGAGCTGGCGGGGAAACTGCAGGTCGCCTTCCGCATCATCGCCGAGTACGGCCGGGTGCTCGAACGTCAGGCGGAGGGCGGCGTCCTGATGCCCGAGTCGCACCTTCCGGAAGGGCAGGACGCAATCAAGGCGTGCCTCCTGCTCTCGGCGGCATACCGGATATCCAACGGCGATCCACCCGATGAGATCTCCGTTCGCGCCCGCATCGCCTATGCCACGCTGGCGTACTTCGTGCCCGATGCGGTCGCGGAAAGAGAGGCGTCGTTCAACGCGGCCGCGCAGGGTGCGCTGGGGCACATCGTCCGGAAGGGCGCGCTCCCGGGCGAACTGGCGTCGTCCATGGCGGAGGCGCCGGTCGCCGAGATGGAAAATGCCCGCGCCGGCTATCTCCTGCTCGAGTCGGAATTCGACGGGGCGCTGGCCCGGATCCTGTCGGATTTCCCCGGATGACTCGCCCGTCCCCGGATCGCCCCGGCTGGTCGCGCCTGGCCGATTTACCCTTTGCGAACTGCTTCCGGCCCTGACAGGATTTTCCCGCCCGAGCGCCGGGCGATCTCCCGCAGCAGCCCCGGAAAGACGAAACGGTGGAACGGGTCGACCAGTTTCCAGTAGACGATTCCTGATACCCCGCGCGGGGCGAACCGCGTCTCGAGCACGATCCCGGTGATCCCCTCGCCGATCTTCTCAAGCCGAATCTCGAAAGTCGCGCACCCCGGCATCTTCATCTCGGCGCGAAGCAGAAGCCGGCGACCGGGTTCGACGGCCTCGACGCGCCAGAAGTCGAGCGCGTCGCCCGGCGCGAGCGCCTCGGGATCGCGACGTCCCCGGCGCATGCCGATCCCGCCTGCCAACCGGTCCAGGAAGCCGCGCAACCGCCACAGCGCGTCGGCGTGGTACCAGCCGGCGTCGCCGCCGATCCGGACAACGGGGCGCCAAACCGCCTCTGCGGGAGCGGCGACCGTGACGGTATGGCGGTCGACGTACAGGGTGCCGCCCGCCCAGGCCGGATCGCCCGGCCACGGATCGGTTTCGGGAAGTGGTTCTCCCGGAGGGACCGACGGCAGCGTCGCGCTCCGGACGGCTGCCCGGACCGCCTCCCGGCAGTCGAGCATCCTGGCGCCGACGAATCCCGCGATCCGGTTGTCGCGGCAGACGACGCGGTTTCGAAGCCCTTCGGCGAGTGGTTGCCCGAGCGAGGCGGGAATGGGGGTGACGATATCGATCCAGTATGAGGATAACCGCGGGGAGAGGATCGGAACGGGAAGAACCAGGCGTCGCGGCAGTCCGGCTTCGTCGGCGTAGACCGCCATGAGCTTCCGGTAGGTGGTCACTTCGGCGCCGCCGACATCGAACGTCTGACCGGCCGCCGCCGGATGTCCGAGGACGCCTGCCAGGCAATCCAGGACGTTGATGATCGAAACGGGCTGCACCTCGGTGTCGAGCCACCGCGGCGTGACCATGACGGGGAGCCGCTCGACGAGGTATCGCACGATCTCGAACGACCCGCTGCCCGATCCCACGACCATGGCGGCGCGAAGCCAGGTGACCGGGACGGGGCCCTCGCGCAGGATGTCGCCCACCTCGGCGCGGGACCTCAGGTGCTCGCTCAGCGCGCCGTCGTCCTCCCCCAGTCCCCCGAGATAGACGACCTGCGACAGGCCGGCACCCGCAGCGGCTTCCGCGAAGTTGCGGGCGGCGTCCCGGTCGGCCGACGCGAAACGGGCCTGCCCGGAATCCATCGAGTGGACCAGGTAATAGGCGGCACGGCAGCCGGAACAGGCCGCCGAGATCGATGCCGGGTCACGTGCGTCGGCGACGGCGAGGGATACGCCGGGCAGTTTCGCGAAGGGGCGCGCGCGCAACTTTTCGAGCGAGCGCCCGGATGCACGCACGGGGTGGCCGGCCTGGAGGAGTCGATGAACGAGGCGGGCGCCGATGTAGCCGGTGGCGCCGAGGACGAGGACGGGGCGATCCGGGGGCGCACCCGTAGCGGGCGCTCCCCCGGAACCTGTGTCTAGAGCCCGCATTTCTCACCACGCTTCGTCGCGAGGCGGTGCAGCCGGGCGTGGATACAAGGCGCGCGACCTGAGGGCGACGCAGGCGTAGTCGACACTACGTCGAGGAGCCCGATCGAGCGGAACGCAGTAGACACGCCCGGATCCGCCGACGTAGCAGGAGGATGGTGAGAAATGCGGGCTAGAACTGTTTCTCGTGGCACCGGTCGCAGCCGCCTTTTTGGAGCAGCTTGACTTCACCCGATTCGTGGGCCAGGTGGCACGACAGGCAGAGCAGGCGCCCCGCGTTGTCGAGCACGATATCTTCCGGCAGTTTCCGCTTGGTCCCGGTGCCGGACGGGTGGACATGCCCCCGCTTGGGCAGGTCGGGATGGCACGACAGGCACTGCCGGTCGCCCGGCAACCGGAGCAGCTTGTCGTCCCGGTCGGTGCCGTGGGGGGCGTGGCACATGTCGCATCGCCCCTTCTGGTACGGTTCGTGGCTGGACTTGCCCCCGAGCGGCTGGGCGTCGGAGTGGCAGGAGTAGCAGAGATCGGAGACGTAGCGCCGGAGCTGGAACTTCTCCTGGCTGCCGTGCGGGTCGTGGCATGCCGTGCAGCGCCCTTCGGATGCGGGTTCGTGCTTGTTCGACCGCGTCAGCGCCTTCCGGAACTCGTCGTGGCAGGTGAGGCAGAGCTCGGCCCCGTCGGCGATCAGGCCGTACCGCACCCCCCCCTCCTTGAACCGGTGGCACGACGAGCAGCCGCCGATCGCGATGGGCCCGTGGACGATCTTGCGGCCGGCCATCTCCTGGTGGCACGAGAGGCAGGGGTTGTTCTTGGGGTCGAGTCCCTTGGCCTTCTCCTCGGACGGGGTGACGTCGTGGCAGCGACGGCACGGCGCCTCGTTGGCGGTCGTGTGGAAATGGTAGGCGGGCGCATCGGAGACGATGCCGGTGCCGGCGTCGGCCTCGCGGAAGACCACGAGGCCCTGCTGGTGCCGGATGCCTGCCGCATCGGTCGCCTCGACCTCGATGAAGTTGGCGGCCAGCATCAGCGGCTGCCGGATGAAGAAGGTGTCGCCCAGCAAACCGATCGCCCTCGGTTTCCCGCCGTTCATGGAGACCTTCACGATGGAACCGGCCGGCGCCGTGCCCGCCACCGTGATCATCCCCGTGATCGTCTTGGTGAAGGGGGCGGGTGCGACGAGGTTCAGGGAATGCGCCGCCTCGGCGGTCTTCTTTTTCTTTCCCTTCGGCGCGGCCTTGGGCTTCTTCCCGGTGACGGCCTCGCGCACCGCGCTTTCGAGGCCCTTGTCTTCGGATCCCTCGGTTCCTTTCCAGGTGTAGCGGATGATTCCCTTCCGGTCGATCACGATGTGCGCCGGGATCGAGTCGAGGCCGTACTGCCTCGCGATGGCCCACTTTTCGTCGATGAGGACCGGGTACGCTTTTTCCGGCGGGACGAGGGCGTACAGGTTCCGGATCCGGTCGGCCGAATTGGCGTCGACGTTCACCGAGAGGACCTGGATGTCGTCGGGCTTGAAGAGGTTGCGCACCCGCTCGATTTCGCGGATGCCCTCGACGGAGACCAGGGAATAGGTCGAGTCGAAGCTCAGGATGATGGTTTTCCGGCCGAAGAAGCGCTTGACCCAGAGGGTGCTACCCGTGGTGTCGTTCCCGATGAAGGGAGGCGCCGTGTCGCCGATGCCAGGGCCCGCGGCGTCGGCCGTGAAGGCGGCGAAAAGAAGGAAGAGCAGGGTGGTGGCAAGTATCCGGTGCTTCATCGGTTCCCCGGGGAGAAAGGATTGGCTGCGCGCTGCGACGATCCGGCCTCGTGCGGTCGCAGAGATGATACCACGCAGCTCCCTCCTGGCGTCAGCGGACCTTGAGCACGATCTTGCCGAAGTGGCGATCTTCCTCCATCATCCGGTGCGCCAGGGCGACCTGGTCGATCGGAAACACCTTCTCGATGATCGGCACGATGGCGCGATCCGCGAATTTCGGCAGGGCCGTCCTGGTGAATTCGGCGACGATCGCGCCCTTGTCCTTGACGGGCCTCGACCGGAGCACCGACCCGATGATCTGCTGCCGCTTGACCATCATGAGCGCGAGGTTGAGCTCGGCCTTGATCCCGCTGATGACGCCGATGACGACGAGCCGTCCCGCGTAGCCGAGCGAGCTCATGTTGGGTGCGAGATATTTCGCGCCCACGTGGTCGAGGATGACGTCGACGCCCTTCTTGTTCGTGAATTCCTTGACGGCTTCGGAGAAGTCGGGCGTCTCCTTGTAATCGACCACGAGGTCGGCGCCCAGCGCCTTGACGCGCTCGATCTTTTCGGGCGCCGCGGTCACGATCAACTTCGTGTTCGGCACGAGCGCCTTGCACAGCTGGATCCCGGCCGTGTTCACCCCGCCCCCGCCGCCGTGGATGATCGCCGTGTTGCCGTCTTTCAGCCCCCCGATCATGAACAGGTTGAGGAAGGCGGTGATGGACGATTCGCAGACGCACGCCGCTTCCTCGAAACTCATCGATTCGGGGATCGGCATGAGGTGGCTGGCGTAGGCGACCGCATATTCCGCGTAGCCGCCGCCCCCGACGAGCGACAGGACGCGGGCGCCGGTTTCCCAGCCGGTGACGCCGGGGCCGACCGACTCGATGGTGCCGGCCACTTCGAGGCCGAGAATCTCGGAATCGCCCGCGGGCGCCGGATATTTCCCTTCGCGCTGCACCAGGTCGGGCCGGTTGATCGAGGTGGCGTGAACCTTGACCAGCACCTGCCCCTCGGCCGGAACCGGCATCGGCGCCTCGCCGACCGAGAGCACGTCCACGCCGCCGAACCCGCTCATGAGAACCGCTTTCATTTCATCCCCCCTTTGAATACATCGTTTTGAATTGATCCACGTCAATGATAAGCGAAGGGGAAAATATGTAACAATGCTTTAATCATTTTTTTTTGGCCAAGGAGGCGTCGCCGTGTCCCAGGATTCCCAGCATCCCCAGCTGTACCGCAACCCGGTCAGTTATTTCGGCGGGCTCATCGCCACCGGCAGCGTGTTGATGATGGCGCTGATGCTCCTGGCCAACGAGCTGGTCGGCCTCGAGCATCCGTACATCGGCATCCTCATCTATATGCTCCTGCCCGGCGGATTCGGGTTCGGGGCGTTCCTGTTCCTCTTCGGGATGCGGCGCGAGAGCCTGCGCCGCCGGAAGATGGGCGTCGACGCGCCGCTTCCCTATCCGAACGTCGACCTGAACGACGATCTCCAGCGAAAGCATTTCGGGCGCGTTCTCCTGGTCGGCTTCCTTGTCCTCGTCCTCCTGGCATTCGTTTCCTACAACGCCTTCATCTTCACCGAGTCGGTCACCTTCTGCGGGAAGCTGTGCCACTCGGTCATGGCGCCCGAGCACACGACTTATCTCAATTCGCCCCACGCCCGGGTGGCGTGCGTCCACTGCCACGTCGGTTCCGGCGCCTCGTTCTACGTCAAGTCCAAGATGTCCGGCGCCCGGCAGGTGATCGGCGTGCTGACCGGCCACTACGAGCGTCCGATCCCGACGCCGGTCGAGAACCTGCGCCCCGCGCGCGAGACGTGCGAAGAGTGCCACTGGCCCCAGAAATTCTACGGCGCGCAGCTCCACCAGCTCCCGCACTTCCGCTATGACGAGCAGAACACGGCCGAGCAGGTTTCCATCCTCGTCAAGACGGGCGGGGGCGGGGGGCTGGGCAGCGGCAATTCGGGCATCCACTACCAGATGCTGCTCGGCAACCGGATCGAGTACGTCACGACCGATCGCCGCCACCAGGAGATCCCGTGGGTCAAGGTGACGCGGCCCGACGGTACCGTCTCCGAATACGCGAGCGTCGACTACAAGGGCGGCAAGGAGAAGCTGGCCGGTCTCGAGCGGCACAAGGTCGAGTGCCTGACCTGCCACAACCGCCCGACGCACCACATTCCCCCCGCCGACGTCGCCGTCGACAAGGCGATGGAAGACCGGTCCATTCCGCGTGAGCTCCCCTGGATCAAGAAGGTGGCGGTCGACGCGCTGCTGGCCGAATATCCCGATACCGATGTCGCCCGGAAGGGGATCAAGGGAGCGATCGAAGGGTACTACGCCAAGTCGTATCCTGATGCCGCCCGTCGCGCGGACCGGGTCCAGCTGGCCGTCGCGACCACGACGGCGATCTGGGAACGGAGCGTGTTCCCCAAGATGAAGGTCAACTGGACGACCTACCCGATGAATATCGGCCACCGCAACTGGGCGGCCTGCTTCCGTTGCCACGACGGCCGTCACGTCGACGCGAAGGGCAAGACGATCACGCGCGACTGCACGGCGTGCCACACGTTGCCGAGGCGGAGTCCGCTGGTGGCGCTGGGCGCCTCGCTCGAAGAGGGCGCCGCGAACTGGCACCCGATCGAGCTCAAGGGCCGGCACGCCCAGATCAACTGCAACAGGTGCCACGCCGCCGGGAAGCGTCCCGCGACCGATTGCGCCGGCTGCCACAAGTTCGACGCCGGTGCGCCGATGATGGGCGGAAGCTGCAGCCAGTGCCACCAGAAGGAGCAGGAGGCGAAGCCGGTCGTGCCGTGCGTGAAGTGTCACGCGAAACGGGGCGGCCTTCACAAGAGGGGCGGGCACCTCGAAGCGGCGTGCACCGATTGCCACAAGCCGCACGGGTGGGTGGTGAAAGAGCGGACGCAGTGCCTCGGCTGCCACGAAGACAAGAAGGAGCACAACAAGGACGGCACCTGCCCCGACTGCCACGAGTTCAAATGACAGGCGCAACAAGGACGCCTAAGGGGTGCGCGAACGTGCCGCCGGGAAAGCGACGGAAAGTGGAACCGCCGGGGAGCATTCGCTCTCCGGCGGTTTTTGTTGGGGCGGGTGGCGGTTCGTAGTGGCCCCGACGGGGCCTGTGGGCGACCTTCGAAAGGCCGCGGGGCGGCGATGTCGTTACGCGGCGGCGACTCCGAACCGTTCGCGGACGCGGTAGATTCCTTCCTTGACCGATTCGCCGGTCTTGACCGCGAACGAGGAGCCGGTGACCGGGTCCTGGAAGACGGCGAGCTGGTACGGTTCGAAGAGTCCGACATATTGAACCCCGAAGGCGGCCGCATCGTGACGATACTGACGCTCGGCCACCCTGGACCGATATTTCATCATCGCGTCGAGGATCTGCTGGCGGATTCGGTTGAGCGTGGCGGTCATCGTAGTCCCCTCCGTTTGATCTGCCAGTAAGCAAAGCAACCCCCGTGCCATTGCCTTTGGCGGAGACGGGATGCGACAAGGTTATTGATATCAAACGAGTTCTATTGGTTTAGCGGATTTTTGACGCATGATTTGGCGGGCTGAAGCCGGATTTATGACGGTGCGTTGGTGCCAGAATCCGTCAAAAATCCGTCGACCATCGCCCATTTGACTGCGGCGGACAGGCGTCGAAGGGCCGCTTCGCGCCGCGAGGCGGAAGATCGGTCGGGGTGCGGTTCGGACCAGGCGAGCCGGACAGGAAGGCGCGCGCGGGTGTATTTCGAGGCGGTTCCCCGGTTGTGCATCGCCTCCCGCCGGAGAAGGTCGGTCGTGATGCCGGTGTAGAGCGTCCCGTCCGAGCACGCGAGCAGGTAGCAGAACCATTCGCTGGGGGGATTTTTCCCGGGGTCGCTCATGGGGGACATTGTACCCCCGGTTTGGTAGAATCCACCCCATGCTTCCCTCCCGAAAGATGGTCGTCAACCAGACGCGCAGCGCGTTGCTCGGTGATCGCATCCGGTCGGCGTCCGGATTCTGGCGCCGGCTCAAGGGATTGCTCGGCACCCGATCGCTCCATCCGGGCGACGGCCTCTGGATTTCGCCGTGCGACTGCATCCACACGCTCGGCATGCGGTATCCGCTGGACATCCTGTTCATCGACGATTCCGGAATCGTCGTCGGGAGTTGCCCGGGGCTTTTGCCCAACCGTTTTTCTCCCCGTTTCCGCAAGGCGCGCGGCGTCCTCGAACTGCCTGCCGGCACGACGGCGCGGACCGGTACGGAACCGGGCGACCGACTTCGGTTCAGTTGACACTCCCGCTTGGCCATTGGTAAAGTGGATTGGCACTCGCGTGTTTTGAGTGCTAAGGGAGAGGGTTCCTGTCGTCGCCCTTAGAGTCGTGCCGGAAGGGAATGCCGTGAGCACGGTCCTTGACGACCGCGCGGCGCAGGTTCTGCGTCTCGTGGTCGAAGACTATATCGATACGGCCGAACCGGTCGGGTCTCGCACCATCTCCAAGCGGATGGGGCAGCTTTCACCCGCGACGATCCGGAACATCATGGCCGACCTCGAAGATTCCGGATACCTCGCGCAGCCGCACACCTCCGCAGGCCGCATCCCGACCGCGTTCGGATTCCGCTACTACGTCGATTACCTGCTCGAGCGTCGGCAACTGCTGCGCAGCGAGCGCGACCAGCTCCAGCGCACCGCGGGCGCCGGCGCGCCACCGCCCGACGAGACGATCCGGCAGATCGGGCGGCTCCTGTCGCAGCTTTCCGGGCAGGCGTGCGTGGTGATCGTCGCGAGCCCGGACGACCAGAAACTCCGCGGGATCCGGCTGCTGCGCGCCGGTCGCGACAATGTCCTGCTCGTCGCGGTGATGCAGGGCGGCTGGGTCCAGCACAGGCTGATCGAGGACGAGCCCGGCCTCACCGAGGGCGATCTCGAGAAGATCGGCAACTATCTCGACGGGTTCTCGGTGGGGCTCACGCTCTCCCAGCTCCGGTCGAAGATCCTCCAGGAGATGCGTCACGAGAAATCGCGCTACGACCGGGTGATGACGCGCGCCCTGGCGCTCTCGGCCCGGGCGTTTCCCGACTCTCCGGCGGGCGAGGTCTACGTCGAGGGGCGCACCAACATCCTCGAGCAGCCCGAGTTCGTCGAGGACGTCCACAACCTGAAGCGGATCCTGCGGGCGTTCGAAGAGAAGAGCGTCGTCGTACGCCTGCTCGACCGGGTTCTCGACGGTGGCGCGACGCGGGTTTCGATCGGCACCGAGAATCCCGTCGAGGAACTTCCAGACATCTCGGTGGTCGCATCGTCATTGCAAAGGGACGGGTCTCCGCTCGGCACCGTCGGGCTGGTCGGTCCGGTCCGGATGGACTATTCACGGATCATTCCGCTCGTCGAATACACCGCGGGACTGCTCGGTTCCGCCAAAATGGAAGGGGTTCAACCGAAATGACCGACGCAAGCAACACGACTCCGGAGAACGGGGTTCCGCCCGAAGGGGCGGACGACGTGGTTCCCTCCCCGGAAGATATCGTCACCGAACTGCTCGACACGAAACGGAAGCTGGCCTATCTGGCCGCCGAATTCGACAACTACAAGAAGCGGGCGGCGCGCGAGCGCGACTCGCTCGTCGCATTCGGTAACGAACGGCTGTTGGTGGCGCTTCTGCCGATCCTCGACAACCTCGAACGGGCGATCACCCAGGGGGCCGCGAGCGAGGCGGCCGGCCCGCTGGTCGAAGGGGTGCGGATGACCTACGGCCTTTTCGTGGCCGAACTCAGGAAATTCGGCGTCGAGCAGATGGCTGCCGCCGGGGGGCCGTTCGACCCGTCGATCCACGAGGCGATCGCCCAGCTTCCCGTCCCGAATGTCGCCGACGGCACCGTCCTCGACGAGGCGTGCAAGGGCTACACGCTCAACAACCGGCTCCTGCGTGCCGCGCAGGTCACGGTTGCGCGCGGCGGTGAATCGGCGGATCCCGGGAGCGCCAAGTGAGCAAGCACGACTATTACGAACTGCTCGGCATCGAGCGCGGCGCGAACGCCGACGAGATCAAGAAGGCCTACCGGCAGCAGGCGTTGCAGTACCACCCCGACCGCAACCCGGGCGACAAGGCGGCCGAGGACCGCTTCAAGGAGATCAACGAGGCCTACTCGGTGCTCTCCGATCCCCAGAAGCGCGCGCAATTCGACCGCTTCGGCCACGCGGGCCCGACGGGACAGGGTTTCGGCGGTTTCCAGGATTTCGGCGGCGGCGGGTTCGGCGTCGAGGACATCCTCAACGATTTTTTCGGTTCCGTTTTCGGCGGCGGCGGCGCGGGCGGCGGGCGGCGTCCCCAGCGCGGGGCCGACCTTCGATACAACCTGACGATCAAGTTCGAAGAGGCGGTCTTCGGCACCGAGAAGGAGATCGTCATCCCGCGCACGGCGACGTGCGGCGACTGCAAGGGAAACGGCGCGAAAAAGGGGACCAGCCCCGAAAAATGTGCCGCGTGCAACGGACGCGGGCAGGTTTCCGTGCAGCAGGGCTTCTTCTCGATCTCCAGGCCGTGCGGGCGTTGCGGCGGCGCGGGGCAGATCATCAAGGAGCGGTGCCCGGCATGCAGCGGGACGGGGGGGCTCCGCGAGAACCGGCCCCTGAAGGTCAAGATTCCCGCGGGGGTCGACAACGGCACGCGGATGAAGTTGCGAGGCGAGGGAGAGGCGGGGCCTGTGGGTGGCCCGTCCGGCGACCTCTACGTCGTGATTTCCGTAAACGATCACCCGTTCTTCATCCGTGAAGGTGCCGACCTGCTGTGTGAAGTCCCGATCACCTTCCCGCAGGCGGCACTCGGCGCGGATATCGACGTTCCGACGCTCTCCGGGAAAAAATCGCTGACGATTCCGGCCGGTACGAATTCGGGGCAGGATTTCGTCATGAAGGGCGAAGGGGTCGCGCAGGTCAACGGATACCGGCGGGGCAACCTGGTCATCCGCACCATCATCGACGTGCCCAAGAAGCTGAACAAGCGCCAAAAGGAGTTGCTGACCGAGTTCCAGGTGCTGGCGGGCGAATCGCCGGGTCCGATGTCCCGCAGCTTCTTCGAAAAGGTGAAGGAATTCTTCGAGTGATCGCCCGCGCGCTCGTCGTGGCCGCGCTGCTGTTCGCCCCCGCGGTCTGGGCGGCGCCGGCGCCGCCCCAGGTCTCGCCGTTCACGCCCGCGCCCGCGTTGCCCGTCTCGGCAAAGCCCGCCGCCGACAATGTGCCTTCCCTTCGCCAGGCGGTGTCGATGGTCCGCACGGTCCGCCCGTCGGCGCTCATTGCGGCCGAGGCCGATTTCCAGGCCGGCCGCACCGGTGACGCGTTGCCCCGGTTCCGGGCGCTGGCCGAGGCCGGTTCCGACGACGAGCGGAGGGGATTCGCCTGGGCGCGCATCGGCGAGTTGCTCCTGGCGTCCAACGATCTCGACGCGGCCATGTCGGCGACCGACAGCGCGTTGCTGCTCACGCGTGCCCGGTACCTGATCCTCTCGGCGATGGACCTCAAGATGCGGATCGCGAGCCGGTTGCCGCAACGCACCGCCGAGGTGCGCGATCTCGCCAGTTACCTGATCGACCAGAAATACGCCGGCGGCGACCTGCCGACGCTCCTCTCGGTCATGGCGCGCGCCGAGGCCGGGGCCGGACGGCTCCCCCGCGCGATGGCGCTTTTCCGGCAAGGGGCGGCGGCGGCCCGCGAACCCGAGGTCTCGGCCCGGCTCCGTGCCGAACGCGATGCGCTGGTCGATTCGGTCGAGGACGCATCGGCGCTGCACCAGGCGGCCGAAGCCGAGGAGGACGCCGAGGTCAGGGGGCGCCTCTATTTCTCCCTGGGACGCATCGGCCTCAAGAACGGCTACCTGGGCATGAGCGGATGGGCGCTCGACCGGGCCGCGCGAGGCGGCGGGCCGAAAGCGCGCGAGGCGGCCGAGCACCTGTTCCGCATCGACAAGATCCTGTCTTCGCGGGCGCGTATCGTCGGGCTGGTGCCGCTCTCGGGCAAACTCGCCGACGCCGGTTTTTCGGTGATGCTGGGCGCCGAGGTCGCGCTCAGGCAGGGGCGCCGCGGAGACGCCGATACCGGGTCGTCTCCCATCCTTCGCTGGGTCGACACGGCCGGTTCGCCCGAGAAGGCGCGCAAGGAATACCAGGCGTGGTCGACCGATCGGGCCGTCATCGGCTTCATCGGCCCGCTGACGGGCGAGGAGGGGCGTTCGGTCGCGGCCGCCTTCGCCGCAAAGTCGCCCCCGCTGCTCTATCTCGGCCAGAAATCGGTCCTCGACAAGCCGTTCCTCTACCCGTTCGGGCTCTCGCCGCAGCAGGAGGCCCGGGCCGTGCTGGTCAACCTCGCGCGGCGCGGCACCACCGATGTGTTCCTTTTCGCACCCGAAAACGGCTACGGCAAGGGGTTCGCCGAGGCGGCCGGCGCCGCTGCGAAAGAGAGCGGCATCCGGATCGTCAAGACGCTGAGCTATGCGCCCGGGCTTCGCGATTTTTCTCCGCTGATCAAATCGTCCGTCGCGGATTCCGCCATCGCCCGGCAGGCGCGGGCTCGCGGTCGCGGCAAGGGCGGAAAGCCGCTCTCGGGAGCGATCCTGGTCGCCGACCGGTGGGATCGCGTCTTCCTGATCGCGTCGCAGCTTCGTTACTACGACGTATTCCTGCCGCTGGCCGGATTCTCGGGCTGGAGCGACGAGGAGCTGATCCGCAAGGCGGGCGACACCGTCGGCGGCGCGCTCTTTTCCGTCGATTACGCCGATGCGGTGCCCGGCAGCCAGGGAGAAAAGTTCCGGCGGGAGTTCCGCGACGCCATGCGCTTCTCCCCGTCCCGCTTCGAGGCGATGGGATACGACGGCGCGGCGATGTTCGCCGCCGCGTACGCGGTCGAGGGCGTGCGGGATTCGCGAAGCGCGGCCGAGGCGATGCGCGACCGGATTCCCCGGATGAAAAGTTTCGGCGGCGTGACGGGTTCCTTCACGTTCGGCCCCGCCGGCGAGATGAAGCGCCGCGTGTCGCTGCTCAAGATCGAACTCGGAAACTTCGTTCCCGTGTCCGAACCTTGAGTGGGGAGAAACTGAGGGAAAAGGTTCGCAGCGTCTTCGCCCCCGGCGGGGCGCTCCAGTCCTCCCTCCCGGGCTTCGAGCCCCGGCCCGGGCAGCTCCGGCTGGCCGAGAACTGGGCCGACGCCATCTCGGGCGGGCAGATCCTGGTCGCCGAGGCGGCGACCGGCATCGGCAAGACGCTCGCCTACCTGGTTCCCGCCATCCTCTCCGGCGGCAAGACGCTCGTCGCCACCGGGACCAAGACGCTCCAGCAGCAGCTCGTCGACCACGACATCCCGATGCTTCGCGACGCGATCGACGTCCCCTTTTCGTACGCGGTGATCAAGGGGCGGGGCAACTACCTGTGCCGTCTCCGCTGGAAACGCTTTTTCGCCGAGCCGCTCTTCGAATTCGCCCGGGAGGCGCGCTGGTTCGATGCGATCGCCGAGTTCGCGGCGGTCACCCGGTCCGGCGACATCTCCGAGTGCGAAGGCGTTCCGGACGACCTGCGCGCCTGGTCCGAGGTCAACTCCCGAAGCGATTCCTGCGACCCCTCCGCCTGCGCCGAAGCCGACCGCTGCTTCCTGATGTCCGCGCGCCGCAAGGCGGCCGAGGCCGACCTCGTCGTGGCCAACCACCACCTTTTTTTCGCCGACCTCGCGCTCCGCGGAAAGGTCGCAACCAGCGGCGACGCGGGCCGCCGGTATCCGTCCGAGCTGCTGCCGCCGGCGGATATCGTCGTGTTCGACGAGGCGCACGGCATCGAGGAAGCCGCGGCCTCCTTTTTCGGGACGACGGTTACGCTGGGACGCACCGTAGAACTTTGCCGCGACCTGCGGCGCTCGGGCAGCGCGGGGCTCGGGGTCGATGCGGCGTCCGGAACCGCCTGGCGCCCGGTGCTTCCGGCGACCGAGGCGTTCCATCGGGCGGCCGACGCCTTTTTCGCGTCGATAACGGGCGAGGGGCGTGCCGTGATCCCGGCCCCCGGCAAGGATGCGCGTTTTTTCTCGACCGCCGCCGCCATGGCGGAATTCGGCGGGGAGCTGGCGCAACTGCTCCACGAGGGACCGGTCTCGGGACTCCCGGGCGGCGACGCGCTGCGCGACGCCGAGGCGCTCCACCGCCGCGTCCGCGCGTTTCTCGACGATTTCGCGGCCATCCTGGAACCCGATCCCGCACGCGCCGTGTCGTGGGCCGAGCGTCGCGGACACGCGGTCACGCTTTGCCGCACGCCCGTCGAGATCGCGCCGACGCTGGCGGTCGCCATGTGGGAGCAGCCTCCGCCGACGCTGCTCGCTTCGGCGACGCTTTCCGTTGCGGGAGACCTCTCCTATTTCAAGGCGCGCATCGGGCTTGCGGATGTTGCCGCTGTCGATCTCATCGTGGATAATGAATTCGATTTCGCAGGACAGTCGCTCGCGTACGTGCCGAAGGGGCTTCCCGACCCTTCCGCCCCGGAATTCCCGGATGCGGCGGGCGTCGAGGCGGTGCGGCTCCTCCGGCTGACGGGTGGCGGCGCGCTGGTCCTTTGCACCAGTTACCGGATCCTCTCGGCGCTGGCCGTGACGTTGCGCCGCGAATTGCCGTACACGATCCTGGTCCAGGGTGAGGCGCCGCGCCCGCAACTGCTGCGCGCCTTCCGCGACGAGGAAGACGCGGTGCTCGTGGGCACCGGCACCTTCTGGGAAGGGATCGACGTGCCGGGTGCGTCGCTCCGTTGCGTGCTGATCGACAAGCTTCCCTTCGCGCCGCCGGGCGATCCCGTGGTCGAGGCCCGCATCAAGGCGATCCGCGACCGGGGCGGCGAGCCGTTCTCGGAATACCAGGTGCCCGAGGCGGTGCTCTCCCTCCGGCAGGGCGTCGGGCGCCTCCTTCGCCGGGGAGACGATTACGGCGTCGTCGCGCTGCTCGACCACCGGGTGGTCAGCCGTTCCTACGGCGCGCTGTTCCGAAGGAGCCTTCCGCCGATGCGGTGGACGCGCGAGATCGTCGAGGTCGAGAAACTGTTCAGCCGGTTCCGGGCGCCACACGGGCCCACGATGATCGAAGGAGGAGAT
>JANXQJ010000007.1 GCA_025356865.1 Deltaproteobacteria bacterium
TCTTGCCGCCGGCGTTGGGCCCGGTAAGGACGAGACACTGGTAAGGCCTGCCCAGCCGCAGGTCGTTGGCCACCACCGTCTTTTTCCCGAGCACCATCAGCGGGTGGCGCGCCGAGACCAGCACCGTTTCGCCGCCGTCGGTGACGGTGGGTTCCGCGGCCGCCATCTCCTCCGCCAGCAGCGCCCTGGCCTGGATGAAATCGAGTGCGGAAAGCGCGTCTCGGCACTCGAGCAGCTCCTCGCCCTTGCGGGCGACGGATGCGGTGAGTTCGGCCAGGATCCGGTCGACTTCGCGGTCGACCTCGATCTCGGCCATCTTGACTTCGTTGTTCAGGTGGACCAGTTCCTCGGGTTCGAAGAAGATCGTCTGCCCGCTTTGCGATGTGTCGTGGACGATCCCCTGGAAAAGTCCCTTGGCCGCCGTCTTGAACGGGATGACCACGCGTCCCGAACGGAGCGTGGTGTACGACTCCTGCACGTGCCGCTGGTAGCGGGGGCCGGTTGCGATCTCGTTCGCCTTCTCCTGCAGCCGGGCGCGGACCGAAGCCAACCGCTTCCGGAGCGAACCGAGCGTGGCGGAGGCGCGGTCGAGGATGTACCCTGCCGGGTCGACCTTCCAGTCGATTTCGTCGACCAGTTCGCGAAGGGGCGGGAGGGCATTGGCGTGGTGCGAGAGCCGGGGATACCGTCCTTTCCGATCGTCGAAGAATTTCCGGATCCGCTCGCCGTTCCGCGCGGTCCGGCCAATCCGGAGCAGGTGGGCGGGGGTGAGGTCGGCGCCCTTGTGCGCCTGCTCGATCTCGGGGCCGATCTCGCACACCCCTTCGAGCGGTAGCGGATTTTCAGCGAGGACCAGTTTGCGGGCGTCGCGGTTCTCTTCCAGGGAGATGCGGATCGGGTCGAGGCCGGAGCCGGGCAGGAGCGCGGCGCACCGTTCCCGCCCCGGTTCCGAGGAGGCGTGGGCGCAGAGTCTTGCCACGATTTTTTCCCATTCGAGCGCGGCGAGGGCGGATGTGAGCGATAGAGGAGGCACGGCTTCATGGTAGCATAGGCGATTAATTTGACGATCGACGAGGGTCCGCTTGGCCGCCCTGACCGGAATCCACATTGTCCTGTTCTGGCTTTCGCTTACCGCATATGTGGCGGAGGCCGGCCTGCAGCTGGGCGGCGTCGGGCCCAAAGAGCCGCTCCGCTCCGCGCTCTTCGGCGGCGTCGTGCTCCATGCCCTGTTCCTCGGATTGCGCTGGCACCTCTCCGGCCACGCGCCGATGGCGGGGCTCTTCGAGTCGCTGACCGTCTTCTCCTTCTGCTCCGCGGTCGCCGGGCTCCTTTTGTGCCGTTCCGAAACCTTGCGTGCCGCGTGGCGGCCGCTTTCGATCCTCGTGGTGCTTCCGCAGGCCGCCGCCGCCCTGCTCGAGAAGGCGACCAGCCCGCTCTTTCCTGCACTCGACACCCCCTGGTTCGCCACCCACGTCGGCCTCTCGTTCCTCGGCTACGGCTTCTTCGCCGTCGGGCTCGCGTGCGCCTGGGTCTACCTGCGAACAGGGGAAGACGCGGCATACCGCGCCGGTTCCGCTTCGGCGCTCTACGGTTTTTCCGCCTTCTCCGCCGGGATGGTTTGCGGCGGCATCTGGGCCTACTACGCCTGGGGTTCCTACTGGATCTGGACGCCGAAAGAGATCTGGTCGGTCGTCCTGTGGCTCTACTTCGCCGCGCTGACGCACCTCAAGTTCATCCCTGCCCAACCCGGCTGGCCCGGCTGGACGCGCCGCCTCGAGATGTGGGCGACGATCGGCGGATACGTCGTCATGATGCTCACCTTCCTCGGCGTCTCGCTGCTGCTGCGCAGCTCCCATTCGATGCGATGAGGGCGAACCCCCGGCGCTCCGTGCGACTCCGTGTATCCCCTTCGGGGGTACGTCTTGCTCGGGCATCCATGCCCTCCCTGCGACTCGGGTACCCGCTCGCGGCGCCATCCCTGGCGCCTAAAGCCGCTCGGGGCACACGCCCCCCTTCGGGGACACACTGCGTCGCTCCGCACCGGGGGGTGTCGCGGTGAAGGAAACAGGACGAAACAGTCGGGCGCAACGGAACCCCATCGGATCAAATCCATTAGCGGATCGCGGGACCGGGAGGCAACAGCAGTGAGCGCGCTCTGGCGGTTGCTGACGTCGCTCAAAACCTGCGCGTGGCTGGGTCTCCTGTTCACCGTGTCCGGCGCGGCCGGGTCGGTCGTGATGGGGCGGCACCCCGACCTGTTCGGCGACATGGACGCGATGGTATTCTCCGGCTGGTGGTCGCAGAAGGGGTTCGTCGCGCCCGTTGCGACGTTGTGGCTTTACGGGCTGCTCCTATCGACCGGGCTTCTGGCGATCAACGCGGCGTGCTGCACGGCCGAGCGGCTCGTGCAGATCTTCCGGGGCGCGGTGACGTTGCGGCGGTTGCTGCCGCACCTGATGCACCTCGCGTTTCTCGGCGTCGTGCTCTCGCATCTGGTCAGCGCGACGAGCGGCGACCGGGTGAAGGGGATCCAGGTGCCCGAGGGATATTTCGCGCCGATCGGGGCGACGGGGCTGGTTCTGGGCGTCGACAAGATCCACGTCGAGATGGCCCCGCAGGGCTATCCCAAGGACTTCGGCGCGGCGGTCTCGCTCTACCGGGGAAACGAGACGGTCGCGCGCGGCTGGATCCGGTCCAACGCCCCGCTCTTCCACGAAGGGTACGGCATCTACCTGAAGACGTTCGGCCCGACGCCTTCGGGTGCGCCGTACGCCGAGTTCGACGCCAATCGCGATCCCGGCGCACGGTTCATCCTCCTGTCGTGCCTGCTCTTCACCGTCGCGAACGTGCTCTATCTTTTCCCCGTGAGGAAAAAAGATGAAACGACCGATTAAGCCGCTCCCGCTTTGCAAGGGAGACGTGATCCGACTCGTTGCGCCCGCCGGGCCGGTCGACGGCCCGAAACTCGACCGCGGCGTGTCGCGCCTCTCGGCGGCCGGCTTCGTGGTCGAGGTCCCCGACGGGGTTCACGCAAGTGGAAACGGCTACCTGGCCGGTTCCGACTCGCACCGCGCGGCGCAGATCAACGACGCGCTTGCGGCGCCCGATCTCCGGGCCGTCATGGCGGCGCGCGGCGGTTTCGGTACGACGCGCCTCATGCCGCTGATCGACTGGAAGCGGCTGAAGTCGCATCCGCGCCTCGTCGTCGGCTACAGCGACCTTTCCGCGATCCTCTCGTACTCGGCGACGCGCCTCAAGGTGCCCGCGATCCACGGTCCGATGCCGGCGGCCGACCTGGCGAATCGCTTCGACCCGTCCGCCCTCGAGGCCTTCGAAAGACTGGCGGCGGGGAAAGTCTTCCCGAAAGAACCGTGGGGACTCCCTTGCGAGCGGCTCCGGGCGGGGGGGGCTTCCGGCATCCTCTCCGGCGGCTGCCTCTCGGTGCTGACGTCGCTCCTCGGCACGCCGTACGTTCCCGATTTTCGCGGGGCGCTTCTTTTCCTCGAAGACGTGGGCGAGCCGGCCTACCGGATCGACCGGTCGCTGACGCAGTGGCTGCAGTCGGGCCGATGGTCCGGCATCACGGGGATCGTCGTGGGGAAGACGGCGCCGGTGAAAGGCGAGTCGGAGGATGATATCCGCCGGCTCTTCGCCGGGGCCGCCCGGTGTCTCGGCGTTCCTGCCTGGTACGGTTTCCCGGCCGGGCACGAGGGGCCGAATTACCCCTTGCCGTTCGGCGTCGCCGCGAAAATAGATACGAAAGGGCGCCTCTTCCTCCTCGAATCGCCCGTGGAAACGCGCCGATGATCGTGGTCGCCGGAGCCAATGAATCGCGTTTTGACAGGGCGCTGACGCTGCTCGACCGGGGCACCGAAGAGCGCGCCTGGTCCGCCGCGACGCTCCTGGTCGGCCGGGGCGAGGAGATCCTGCTGCACGCCGCGGCCGGCGGCGCCCGCCCCGACTCGATCTTCGACGTCGCGTCCCTGACGAAACCGATGACGGCTTCGCTCTTCCAGGCGCTCGTGCAGGAGGGGAAGCTTCCGGCCGACGGGATTTTGAACGAGTCCGTGCCGCTCCGCTTCGCCGATCCGTCAGGAGATGCCGTCCGTTTTTCCCACCTGCTCTCGCACACGGCGGGGCTCGCCGCCTGGCGCCCGTTCTTCGACGACCTGCGCGCCGAGGAGTTGCTCGAAAATCGCGAGTTCGCGGGAACATCCGAGGGGCACGACCGGATCATCCGGGCCGTGCTCGAGTTCCCGCTCGAGTGCCCGCCCGGCGAAAAGTGGCTTTACAGCGACCTGGGATTCATCATCCTGGGGCGCGCGCTCGAACTGGCGGCGTTCGAACCGCTGGACCGGTTGCTCAAGCGCCATCTGGCAGGGCCGCTCGGGTTGCCCGACACCGGCTACCTCCCGCTGTCGTGGCTGCCCGAGGACGACCAGGTTCGCATCATCCCGACCGGGTGGTCCGATGCCCGCGAGATCGAGAAAGTGGGGCACGTCGACGACGAGAACGCGGCGGCCATGGGCGGGATCGCCGGTCACGCAGGGGTCTTCTCGACCGCGCCCGACCTGTTCCGCTTCGCCCGCGAGATCCTCCGCGCGCACAAGGGCGAGGGGCGCGTGCTCCACCGGCCCGCCGCCTTGGCCATGTGCGAGCGGGTGCCGCATCCTTCCGGCTGTCCGAGAACGCGAGGGTGGGATACGCCGACGGGGCCGTCGCAGGCGGGCACGCGCTTCTCGGCCCGATCGGTCGGCCACCTGGGCTACACCGGTTGCTCGCTCTGGATCGATCTCGAACGGGAAATCACGGTCGTCCTGCTCTCCAACCGGGTGGTGTTCGGCCCCGACAACAAACTGATCCGCAATATCCGCCCCGAGTTGCACGACGCCGTCATGGAGGGAATCGTCCGTTGAAAAACGTCCACGTGATCGCCGCCTGCGGGGTTGGGATGGCCTCGCTGGCCGGCATGCTCCAGGAAAAGGGATTCCGCGTCACCGGATCCGACAACGACGTCTACCCGCCGATGAGCACGCAGCTCGAGCAGCTCGGCATCCGCCTCTCCTCCCCCTATAAGGGAGAGAACATTCCGGCCGACGCCGAACGGGTCGTCGTGGGCAACGCGGTGTCGCGCGACAATCCCGAGTGCCTCGAGGCGGTCCGGCGCAACCTGCCGCTGTTGTCGATGCCGCAGGCGCTTGCGGAATATTTCATCGAAGGACGCGAGTCGGTCGTCGTGGCCGGCACGCACGGCAAGACCACGACCACGTCGATGGCCGCCTGGACCCTCTTCGCGCTGGGCGACGACCCGTCGTTCCTGGTCGGCGGCGTTCCGAAAAACTTTCCCGTCAGCTACCGGATCGGGGACGGTCCCCGCTTCGTCGTCGAAGGCGACGAGTACGACACGGCGTATTTCGACAAGGGCCCCAAGTTCCTCCACTACAAGCCGAAGACCGTGCTGCTGACCAGCATCGAGTTCGACCACGCCGACATCTACCGCGACCTCGACCACCTGAAGGAATCGTTCCGGAAACTGGCCCGCCTGATTCCGGAAGACGGGCTGCTCATCGCCTGCGCCGACTATCCCGCCGTTGTCGAGATCGCTGCCGAAGCGCGTTGCCCGGTCCTGTTTTATTCGGTCGCGGACGAGGCGCCTTCACTTCCTGCCGGCGCCGTGCTGAGCCGGGTCACCGGCCTGCGCGAGGAAGGCGGGTTCAACCGGTTCCGGCTTGATGGTAACGGTCCCGAGTACCGGCTGCAACTGCCCGGGCGCCACAACGCGGCCAACGCCGCCGCCGTCGTGATCGCCTGCATCCGGGCCGGCTTCCCTCCCGAAAAGATCGCCGATGCAATGGCCGGCTTCGAGGGGGTTCGCCGCCGCCAGGAGATCGTCGGCGAGTTCGGCGGGGTGCTCGTGGTCGACGATTTCGCCCACCACCCGACCGCCGTCCGCGAGACGATCCGCGCCGTGCGCGGCCGCTGGCCCGACCGGCGGGTGATCGCCGTGTTCGAGCCGCGTTCCAACACGAGCCGCCGCAACGTCTTCCAGAAAGAGTTCGCCGAGGCGTTTGCCGAGGCCGACGCGGTGGTGGTGGCGGGCGTCTTCGGCGCCGGGAAGATTCCCGAAGCCGAGCGGATGTCGCCCGACCAGCTCGCGGCGTCCGTCCGGGCGCTGGGGCGCGAGGCGACGGTCATCGGTGCCGTCGACGATATCGTGGAGCACCTTGCCGATTATTGCCGGCCCGGAGAGCTCGTGCTCGTGATGTCCAACGGCGGTTTCGGGGGCATCCAGCAGAAACTGGCGCACCGCTTGACCCCGGCTTGACGTCAAGTTAATCCTGTTTTGAATTGACCCGCCGCCGCCGCGGTGCTAGATTTGCCCCATATGCGAAACCGTATCCGGACCGCTGCTCCCGTCCTGTTTCGAATCCTGGCGTGTTGGGCGATCGTCGTCCTCGCTTCTGCTCACGCCGCCGACCCTCCCCGCCGCATCGCCGTCGTCCCGTTCACCGTCATCGGCCAGGAAGACGTTCGCCCGGTGGCCGCGTTGCTGCCCCGCCTTCTCGCGTCCCGCCTGATGGCGCTCGCGGGTGTCGATGCGCCGGTGCTGGCACCTGCCGACAAGACGCCGGTCGACGCCGCCAAAGAGGCCAACGCACCGCTGCTCCTTCAAGGCACCGTGTCGCGCCTCGGCAAGGGGTACAGCATCGACGTGGCCGTGACCGATGCCGCGACCGGCAAGACGGCCGGCTCCTTTTTCGCCTCGGCCGCGACCGAAGACGAGATCATCCCGCAGATCGGCCGACTGGCCGAAGACATTTCCGAAAAACTTTTCGACGTCAAGCCGGCTTACCGTCCGCCCGTCGCGACTCCCGCTGCCACGCCTGCCGGCGCCTCGTTCTCCGGTGCGCCGCCCGCGGCCTTCACCGGTACCTCGCCCGCAGGGACGCAGCAGCAGGGATCCGGGGGCGTTGCCCCCGCAGGCGCCGCCTGGGCCCCGTCGCGCATCAAGAAACTGGGGCAGTCCGACAAGGTCAACGACGAGCTGTTCGGCGTCGTCTCCCTGGCCGCCGAGGCCAATGGCGACGGCGAGCTGGTCGCCTGGGGGAAGAACACCCTCTATTTCTACCGGGTCAAGGGGGGCGTGCTGACCCCGTGGACCCGCACCTCCCGCGAGTTGTACCACCACTTCCTGGGCGTCGACGTGATCGACCTCGACGGCGACGGCAAAAACGAGATTCTCGTCACCGACCGCGTCAACGAGCGGATCGAGTCGTTCGTCCTGGGCCGCAAGGGCGACGCCTACGAAGAGATCGCCGAAAAGTTGCCGTTTTACTTTGCCGTCCTCGCCGACCGCAAGGGACGGCGCGTGCCGGCCGGTCAGTATGCGGGGCTCGATACCGCCTTCCAGG
>JANXQJ010000084.1 GCA_025356865.1 Deltaproteobacteria bacterium
AACAGCGTCGGCGTCTGGAAACTGGCGGCGACCGTCTGCCCCACGTCGACATTCCGGGAAATCACGATGCCGTCAACGGGCGAATGGATCGATGTGTATTCGAGGTTGGTTTCGGAAGATGAGAGGGCGCCGGTCGATTGCGCGACGAGTCCTTCGGCGCTTTTCAAGCCCGCCATGGCGCTGTCCCGGAGGGTCCTGGAACTGTCGACGTCGGATTGTGCCAGGAAACCGGCGGTGAAAAGGTCTTCGTTTCGCTTGAGCGTGCGCTCGGCGTCGGCGACCAGGATCCGGGCTTTTTCGACCTGGGCTTTTGCATTGGCCAGATTGCCCCTGGACTGATCGAGGTCGGCTTTGTACTTGGAGGGATCGATCAGGGCGATGACCTGACCCTTCCGGACATGCGAATTGAAGTCGGCGAAAAGCTGGATGACGGTTCCGGATACCTGGCTCCCGACCTGGACCGTCTTCACCGCGTTGATCGTGCCGGTTGCGGTAACGGATTCGGACACATCACCCCGCTCGACGGTTGCGGTGCGGTAGGGGACTACCTTGGCGCTTTTGGACTTGAAGAAATAGTACCCGCCACCCGCCAGCAAAACGCCGACCAGAATTGCGATCAATCCTTTTTTCATCGGATCTGCCGCCATGCGTTTTCACTGATGTCGTTCACGGTCACCTCGATACCTTCCATTTCGGGCAACTCCCCGGTGGACCGCCACAGTTCGACCAAGGCCGTCTGATAATCGGCCTTTGCGAGGGTAAGCGTTTCCCGGGCGGAGGTCAGGTCGGCTTCGGCATCGAGTACGTTGCGTGTCGTGGCCATCCCGAGCGAGTTCCGCTTCACGAAAGCGGCGAGACGCGATTCGGCCACCTGGACGCCCTTCCGGGCAACGGCGATCTGCCGGTAGCGCGTGTCGATCGCGCGAAGGGCGTTGCGGACTTCGAGTGCGACAGCGTCTTCGAGTGCCGAAAGGGTGCTGCGCGCCTGCGCTTCGCGTAATCGACCCGATCTGTAATCGGCCCGCGCAGAACCATTGCGGATCGGAAATGCCAGTTCGACACCCAGGGTCCAGAAAGGATATCTGGCCTCGGCGATATCGATCCCCGCCTTTCCGGAGTTGCTGTCAAGACCCGACAAGCCGGCCGTTCCCCTCATCGACAGGTCGGGCATCATCTGGTTTCTTGCAACCACGACGTTGAACGCCTCGTTTTGAACCGCAACGCGTGCCTTGGCAATTTCGGGTCGTCTTGACAGGGCTGTCTCAACCGGATTGACGGAAACGAAAACCGTTTCCGGTTCTCCGAGAGGTTCAGCGGCGCCGAAGGCATCGTTGTCCGAAGCGTGGAGGAGATACCTGAGGACATCCTCGGAGTCGCGGACGGCCTTTTCGGCCTGGAGGAGGTCGAACTCGCGCGTAGCAACCCCGAGTTCCGAGTCGAGCAGGTCGACGGGCGCGAGTACGCCTACCTTGACCCGAGCATCATTTTCGGCGTGAAGACGTCTTGCAACCGCGACCGAAGATTTTCTGGATTCCTGGCTCTCCCTCGCCTTGAGCAGCACGAGGAACTGGGTGCAAGCCTTTGCCGTCACCGAAAGCATTTGGGAATACCAGTCGACTTCGGCGCTTTTAAGGGAATAGGAGGCGGAGGTGATACCTCGTTCGGTCATGGCTTTGCCCGAATCCTTGAACAAAGGTTGCGAAACGGAGACCGATATTGCAGGCGAAACGAAATCAGTCGTCGAAAAAGCGGTTTCTTCGTGCCGCCAGGCGCTCGATACGGATGCCGAGGTACTGGCGCCCGTCTGCAACAAGGTGGCGAGCGAGAGACTGGAGTCCCAAGACCGGGATCGCGTGAACCCACCCGAACCAGAGGTCGTCGGGGTGTCGGATCCCTTGTTCTCGAGCAGTGCGGACAACACGGGATCGTAGATGGCCTTTGCCTTTTCGACGGATGTCCCGGCCAAGGCGGGGGCAAACGTGGCCGTCCGAAGGTCGGGATGGTTCATCACCGCGGTTCGGCCGATATTCCGCATGTCGAGGGAAATATCCCCGGCGATGCAGCACGACGCCGACAGAAAAAATGTAGCCACCGGGAGGAAACTTTTGAGTGTCATCGAATTGAATTTTCCATTTGTTTTATTTGAACCCATTCTATCTCCAATAGTTTCCGGTAGAATAACCGGATTGAAATATATTGCGGATCACGGAGGTCCCTGTGCCCAAATTGTCACCGTTGGTTGTCGTCGCCTGTTTCCTGATTGTCGGTTTCGCCGGGACTGCCGGGGCCGCCCCCAAAGGAGGAAAAAACATGGTCTTGCTCGAAACCTCTCTCGGAGAGATCAAGGTCGAACTGGACGCCGAAAAGGCGCCTGTCACCGTCCAGAATTTTCTCGCTTACGTAAAGGAAGGGCACTATAACGGTACCGTTTTCCACCGGGTCATCAAGGACTTCATGATACAGGGCGGCGGTTTCACGGAAGCGATGTCCGAGAAGAAGAGCGCGCACCCCCCCATCAAGAACGAAGCGGGCAACGGGCTCAAGAACGAACGGGGCACACTGGCCATGGCGCGCACCAACGTGGTCGATTCCGCAACGGCCCAGTTCTTTATCAATACGGTCAACAATGACTTCCTGAATCATTCGGACGAAACCGCCCGCGGATTCGGGTACGCGGTCTTCGGCAAGGTTGTCTCAGGCATTGAAGTCGTCGACAAGATCCGTGCAGTGCCGACCACTCGCCGCGGAGGGTTCGACGATGTGCCCGCCAAACCGGTCACCATCATCAAGGCAACCGTGCTCGAGAAATAACACTCGGGCACTTATTGTTGCGCGCCCTCGAGAACGGCGACGGTTGCCGCCGCCTCCTTGGGGGCCTTGATCGGCTTGACAAACATGACGGGACGACTGGTCGCGTGCATCACCTTCTCTGCGACGCTTCCCAGTACCAGGAGCGAGAGACCACTCCGGCCATGCGTGCCCATGACGATCAGACCGACGTCACCCTCATGGGCTGCGTTGAGGATGACGTCCTCGGGTTCTCCTGCCCGAACCACGATCCGGACTTGAATCCCGTCGCGGCGCAACACTTCCGAAATACCGGAAAGGCTCCGGCGAGCATCCTCGAGCAACGATTCCATGAATGCCGCTTCATCTGGAATGCCACTTTCGGGGAGACGGCTCATGGGATTGACAACGGCCCGGACCAGGATCAGTTCGGAATTCGCAACCGTGGCGATCATCTTTGCGTGGGTAAGGGCTCTTTCGTCCAGGATGGACCCATCAAGGGGAACAAGGATGGTGGAGTACATGGCGCTCACCTCTCTCCCTTGATTATACGCTTTTCGACCTGGACGGATTTCGAGGCGCGGAAGAAATGATATCGGATCTCAGGTTATCTGTGCCGCAGCATCAGGAAGGTTACCGTCTCGACCGGTTTCTTCGTGAATCCTTACCGTCGGTTCAGGGGCGGTCGGTCCGTTTGGCGATTGAGGGAGGCGACGTTTCGGTCGCAGGCCGAAAAGGCGCCAAGGGAAATATCGTCCATGCCGCCGACCTGGTCGTCGTCCGTCGACTGGCCGAACCGTCCGACTGGCTTCCGCTCCCGGGCGATGTATCGGGAGCCGGGGTCATTTATCTTGATTCATCCATCGCGGTTCTCGACAAGCCTGCCGGCGTCCAGACCGAACCGCTGACGGTCAATGAACCTGGAACGATGGCCGGCTATTTCTGTTGGCGTTTTCCGGAGACCCTTCCCTGGAGCGCCCCATCAGGACCGCTCCTTTCCCGTCTCGACCGCGAAACGAGCGGCGTCATCCTGGGGGCGTTGACTGAAACCGGTTTCAGGTACCTCTTGCATGAGCGGCAAACTGGAGGAATAGCCAAACGGTACGTGTGCCGGGTCGCCGGTCGAATCCAGTATCCGGATACCTTCAAATGGACGATCGAATCGAGGGGAGGGGCCAGGGTCAAGGTCCGGAACGACATGCCCGACCCTCAGGCGGATTACTGGACCCGGATCGTTCCGATTTCGTTCGACGGTTCCCGCACGGTCTTGTCCGTCGGAATCTCCAAGGGGAAACGTCACCAGATCCGTGCACATCTGGCGGCGGCGGGGCATCCGATCATCGGCGACCGGATTTACGGTGAAGGTGGCGCGGAAAGGCTGATGCTTCACGCGGCGGAAGTGACATTCCCCCATCCGGATACCGGTAAAAAGATGACGATCTCGTCATCCATCCCTGTCGATTTCGGGGGTTACTGATTTCGCGATTCCAATTGGCGCAACCGGTCGCGGTCGTCGGGAAGTTCCGACTGGTATTTTTGATACAGATCCATGTCCGCGGCACTCACGTTGCGGTTGCGCAATGGGTTGGTCGCCAGTGATCGTTTCGCTTCCACGGCCCGGACAAGCGATTCCTTGGCTGATATCTTGGCCTTCAGTTGCTCGATTTCACGCTGAAACGCTTCCGCCCTGTTTTCACCGGAATCGGGTGAAACCGTTTCCGGATTGGGCGCTGGTATGCTGACCGGCGGGGTCACATGGGCCGCCTGATCGGTCACTGTCTCGGGTTCCTTGATGAAAGGGGCGGCCATTTGATCCCGCTTGGAAGAGGGGATCGATGACGGGTCGTCCGTGAAATGCAAAGTTCCCTGGTCGTCGATCCATTTAAAAATGTCCGCCTCTGCCCCGGTCCTGACGATCAACAGCAGCAGGACTGCGAATCCAACTGATAAATAAAGACTTCTGTGGAAAGATACCCGCAATGTTCAACTCCCGTTAGTCCGACCTGATCATTCGATTCTATCCCAACTGAAATAGTTCTGAAGTTTTTTCGGACATCGACCGATAAGTTGAATAGGGAGATATTATCCAGTTAGCAGCACAGGAGGTCGCCATGCAGATCAACCCCGTAATGACCGCACTCAACACCGAACCCCCTGCCATGAAGACGACAGACGCATCCGTACAAGGAATCAAAAAAGCCCTCGATGCTCAAAAAGCAGAAGGTCAAGCCGCTGTCAACCTGATCCAGCAGGCGCCTGTTCCAGTCAATCAGACATCCGACGTTAACCAGCCCGTCGTTCGCAACGGGAAGGTCGATACCTTCGCCTGATCGGTTCTGTCGTCGATAAGGGTTCTTGTCCGAGTAATCTTTACGGGAAGACAGCAGTGCGTGCTGCCTTCCCGTTCCCTTTTTTGACTCCTTCGATCCTCGGAAACGGTTAGAATGACCTGTAAAGTTCGCCACCGAGACACGGGGGAGGGGAGAGGGCATGGTCGAGTTACTGAACAGGGAAGATTCGATTCTTGTGGTCATCGACATCCAGGAACGCCTGGTTGGGGCGATCGACAAGGATTTGTACCAGATCGCTCTGAAGAACACCCTCATACTGCTCGAAGCCGCCGGCACCCTGGACGTACCGATTGTGGTCACCGAACAATATCCCAAGGGACTGGGGCACACGGTATCCGAAGTCGAACACGGACTCGAAGGGAAAGACATTTCCCGCTCAGAAAAAAGCACATTCAGTTGCGCGCGCGACGAGGCTTTTCTCCCCTTGATTGCCGGCAAGGGGCGCAGGCAGGTGATCCTGGTCGGCATGGAAACCCACGTCTGTGTCTACCAGACTGCCGTCGACCTGTTGCGTGCCGGTTATTCCGTGTTCGTCATCGACGATGCGGTGTCTTCCCGATATCCGCACAATTATTCGAGCGGCCTACGTTCGATGGTCCACGCCGGGGCTACCGTATTCAGTACTGAAACCGCTCTTTTTTCACTGCTGAAAACTGCCGGCACGCCTGAATTCAAAAAAATCTCGTCGCTTCTTAAATGAAGTTCTTCCGCTTTCACCTCCAAGTCAGGATTCCGGCGGCCTTTGCCACCCTGTTGATCGGTTCAGTTTACCTCTCGCCTGCGTTGGCGGGCCGTCAACAGGCCCTGCTGATCCCCATTGCCGTATCCGGAGACAATGCTGCGGCACTTCAAGGCGGTTCCCTCGATCGGGCGGTCGTCGAGAAATTATCCGATCGCTTCGATATCCGGATGCGTGGCGGCGGGACGCCATACCAGATCGAGGGGTCCGCGGTCCGTATCGGAAAATCCGTCTCGTTCGAACTCCGGGTGGCGTCAAATGACCCCGGAGCGATCGGAAAAACAGTCGTGGCGACCGCTCAAGACGAATCCGTTGCAGAGGGCACACCCGGTGATGGACTTCCTTCCATCTATCGAAGATTGATCACCGAAGCTACCAGCAACCTGAAACTCCGCTTCTTCGGTGATGACCACAGAGCCGGTGACGGCGCCAAGATCCCCGGCCTCTACGGGACTTTGACCCGCAGCGCGGTTTTTCCAGGCAATCCCATCTCGGCAACGCTCGGCGATTCCGCCCAGGACGGCACGCGGCAGTTGATTGTCTCGTTCTTGAACGAAACTGTGATTTTCCGGATCGAAGGCGACGACCTGATAGAAATGAAACGAATTCCCGATACAGGGACGATCAAAGGGCAAATGCTCGAGAAGGGCATGAAGGTAAAACTTTCCAACCGTAAAGAAATCCGTTTTGCCGCCATCGGTGCCGATGGATTTCCCGCTTTGTTCGACCGCGATGGAAAAAGACTCGGTGCCGCGACAGAATCGATTTTCGGGATCGACGGACTCATATCCCAACCCCGTCTTCTCCCGGTTGATCTCGATTCGGATGGCGTAGACGAACTCATCGCCGTGCACAATCTCGTTACCCCCGGATTATTCTTCGAAAGTGTCAAAATCCAATCCGGAGCAGAACTGCTGGCATTCGCTCAGGACGGCAACACGCTTCGCCTCGCTTGGCGTACACCGCAAACAGGGTTCGGGGTGGTTGACGCCTTCGTTTTGGAGGATCTGAAAGCAAAGACTGCCCGGCGGTTCGGCCTTCTGGTCCGGGAAAAGGGGAAATTGCTGGAAGGTCAATCCGAATGGCGTATCGTCTGGATGCGTTGAACGGATGCGTTGAACGGTTGACATTCTGTTTCTTTTGGCTATAATTTTCAGTTCCGCTGGTGTGGCGGTGTAGCTCAGCTGGTTAGAGCATGCGGTTCATATCCGCAGTGTCCGGGGTTCAAATCCCTGCACCGCCACCATTTTTCCCACTTTTCCTCTTAATATGGCTTTTTTTACCACGTAATCCTCTTTCCTCGATTTTCAGGGCAGATTTATTTTCTTACATGGTATATTTGGCATATCTCGGCATCAAGGTTGCCGCAGGAGGCACGCCAGATGACGACCCACCTCGTGCTGCTCGTAGACGACGACCCGGTCTTTACACAATTCACGAAGAATCTTCTTCAGGCCAAGGGGCTCAAGGTCGTCACGACATTCAACAAGGCGGAAGCGCTAACCGCTTTTGAAGATCAGTCATTTTCGTGTGCCGTGCTCGATATATTTCTTCCGGATGGCAGCGGAGTCGACCTGATAAAACCGTTTCGTGCCCATTCTCCTACCACTCCCATCATCATGGTTTCCGGTCAATCCGATGTCGAGGAAGTCGTTCGGGCAATGAAGGACGGCGCAAGCGACTACATCAAAAAACCATTTCACGGCGAAGAACTGGTTTTGAAGATCCAGATGGCACTGGAGAACAGCCAGACCAAAGTCGAGTTGCAGGAACTCAAGAGCAAGGTCCGCGTCGACGAGGAGTACCATCTTCTTTTCTCTCTGGGCGAAAGAATGAGCAAGCTTCAGGGAACCGTAGACCAGGTGGCCAACACCGATATAACCGTCCTGGTCTCGGGCGAATCAGGCACCGGAAAAGAACTGATGGCGCGCGCACTCCACAAGGCTTCCGACCGGGTCGGACAACCGTTCATCAAGGTCAATTGCGCGGCTTTGCCGCGAGAACTCCTCGAAAGCGAACTATTCGGCTTCGAAAAAGGTGCTTTCACAGGAGCGCATCGCCGCAAGTACGGACGATTCGAAATGGCGCAAAACGGCACCATTTTCCTGGATGAAATTTCCGAGATGCACCTCGACCTGCAGAGCAAGTTGCTCCACGTTCTGCAAGAGAAGCAATATTACCGGATCGGCGGCGAAAAAGAAGTCAAGGCCAACTGCCGGATCCTGACGGCCACGAACAAGAATCTCGAAAGGATGGTCGACGAGGGGCGTTTTCGACGCGACCTGTTCTACCGGATCAACGTGGTCAACATCGTCATTCCCCCTTTGCGGGAACGGAAGGACGACATCACAATCCTCTCCGATTACTTCCTGCAAAGATACTCTGAAATGTACAACCGGGAACAGGTGCCGATTTCCCCGCGGTTGATGGAAATGTTTCTGTCGTACACATGGCCGGGCAATGTTCGGGAACTCGAAAACAACATCAAGCGTTACATTATATTGGGCAACGAGGCGCAACTGATTTCCGAGTTTACTCGCAAGCGGGACAATGGGGGCTATACGACGCCAACCGAAATGGACGGATCGTTTTCTCCTCAGTCCGGCGTTTTCGAGGTTAGTGCATTGAAAACTGCACTCCCGAAAGAAATCGTCCCGACAAAACGTTCCGATGCCCCGGTCGCTGGGGCAAATGCAACCCTCAAGGAAGTGTCCAAGATCGCGCAACGAAACGCCGAGCGCGAACTGATCGGACGCGTGCTCGGACAAACCCGCTGGAATCGGCGGAAGGCCGCAACAATTCTCGACATCAGTTACAAGGCGTTGCTTTACAAAATCAAGGATTGCGGTCTCGACGAAAACTGACTGGCTGCATCAAATGCTGGATCGCTGTAATTCGCATCATTTTTGTCAATTTGATTGTTGAACAAGATGAGACCAATTGTCAGGGGAGGGTCGATGGCCAAGGCCATATGGACGGTAGTTTGTCCGCTTTTCGCCGTAGCGTTCCTTGCATCCTTTTTCCACACTTCGATCGCTGGAGCCGAAACTAAATCCTTACCAGTAAAAGGGAAGGACAACACCGCAGTCCAAGCACGGGAAAATTCCTATCGAATGGGGCCCGAAGATGTGATCCGGGTTTCCGTGTGGGAAAACAAGGAACTGACACTGGATGTAGTCGTCCGACCCGATGGAAAGATTTCCCTTCCCTTGGTTCAGGATGTCCAGGCCGAGGGATTAACCGCCGCGGAACTGGCAGTCATCATTCGCAAGAATCTTGAGGCGTTCGTCAAGGATCCTCAGGTATCTGTTATCTTATTGCAAGTCAATGCCCCGAAAATATACGTTATTGGCAGTGTTTCAAAGCCGGGACCCTACCCCTTGAGGGGTGAAACCAGCCTGCTCCAGGCCCTTTCCCAGGCTGGTGGATTTACCCAGTTTGCGTCTCCGCGCAGCATCAAACTCGTTCGTGGGTCAGGATTGAGGCAGGAGATCCGAAAAATAAACTATTACAACGTGATCGACGAAGGCGGGGAGGGCAATTACCTCCTGGCTCCCGGCGACACAATCGTCGTGCCGTAAGAAGGAATACTCCAAATGCCGTTGCGCCCCGACATGGAACCGAAAGACTTCCTGGCAATCATCCTGCGCCGAAAATGGATGATTCTCTTCACGATCCTGTTCATCCTGTTCGGAGCCAGCGTCTATTGCGTCGTAACACCCGAAAAGTTCAAGTCCAGCACTACGATCCTGGTCATCCCGCAAAAAGTTCCCGAAGGGTATGTGCACACGACGGTCAGCATCAAGATCGAGGATCGGTTGGCCACCATCCAGCAACAGGTCATGAGTCGAACCCGCCTGGTAGCGGTCATGGATGAACTCGGGCTCTTCAAGAGCGATAGGAAGAAACTGCCGGTCGAAGAAGTCGTCGACGGCATGAGAAAACGGATCGACATCCAGGTTCGGAAGAACGATGCATTCACTCTGTCTTTCAGTCACGAGAATCCCCAGACCGCCATGTTGACCGCCTCTCGTCTCGCATCCTTTTTCATCGACGAGAACCTGAAATCTCGCGAACAGCAGGCAGTCGGAACTGCAGAATTCCTCGATTCCCAGTTGCAGGATGTGAAGACGCGTCTCGAATCGGCCGAAGAGAAGGTTCGTCTATACAAGATGCGCTTCATGGGTGAGTTGCCACAGCAGATGCAGGCCAACCTGCAAGTACTTTCGCGGTTACAGGAACAATTACGCGCCAACAATGAGGCTATCCGAACGGCCGAGGAGCGGAAAGTCTTCATCGAATCGCAGGCATCCTCCCTCGAGAACCAGATTCGGGATTTTGAACGTCCCCCGGTTGTGGTTCCGGTTCCCGTGGGGTCATCAACCCAGGGCGAGGTCGACGACGCCCCACCGGTTGCGCAAGGCCCCGATCCTGCCGCCTCTTCCGTTCGCGAACTCGAGGCCAAGCGCAGTCGCCTCGAAGATTTGTCCGGTAAATTCACGGACAGGTATCCCGAGGTCCTCCGACTCAAGTCCGAGGTCTTGCAACTTGAAGAAAAGATCGCCGGAATTCGGCGTTCCCAAGGGACAACTTCTGTCAACTCACTTCAGGCTCAGCCGGGGGGAAAGAAACGAGGCAATAACTCGGTTCCCCCGGTTCATCCGCCAGCGACTGTCATCGCTTCCAAGGAAAGGGAAGAAGCCCGTCGCCTGCGAGCCCAGGCGGCTTCCCTCGAAATCGAAATCCCGAACCTGAAAAAAGCGTTGGCTGAAATATTACGAAGTATCGCAGCAGTCGAGGCCAAGGTTGGGCAATCCCCAAAGCGGGAGCAGGAGATGATCGCCCTCACCCGTGATTACGACAACATGAGAGCCTCCTACGACGACCTGCTCAAGAAAAAGATGCAGGCCGACATTTCCCAGAATCTCGAAAAAAGGCAAAAAGGAGAGCAGTTCCAGATTCTCGACCCAGCCAACCTGCCCGAGGAACCCTACGTTCCGAACCGGAAAATGGTTTTTTTGATCGCAATCGTGGTTGCTCTTGGACTCGGGTTTGGCGGGGCGTTGCTGCGTGAAGTTTTCAATCCTTCCCTTACGACGGTCGACGATTTCCGGCACTATTTCAACGACCTGACGATTCTGGCCGTCATTCCCGTTCTCCATGACCGCGATTATGCCCACCGGGAATCGATCCGGAAAGTCGCGATAATGAGCACCATGGCCATATTCATAAGTAGCGTAGTCGGTTTTCTCATCTTGTTCGGAGAGAGAATCCGGATCATTCTTTTTTCCGGCAGGGGGTAACGATGTTTCCCGAAGCGCTCAGGAAGTTTTTTCCTGGAAGCGGCACCAACCGGGCTGCGGAGCCGTTCGGCGTTCAGCGACTCGGGGAAGAAGACCCGCTCTTCCGTGAACAGGTCAAGGCCTTCAGGGCGAAACTGGAATATCGGGCCGAAGCGCTTGGGCAGAAAGTGATCGCAGTCACAAGCGCCATTTCGGGGGAAGGGAAGACACTTCTTACCGGCAAATTGGCCATGGGGCTTGCGTCCTCCGGCCGCAAAAAAGTGTTATTGATAGGCCTCGACCTTCGGAAGGCCGACCTGGCCCAAACGTTGGAGATCGCGCCACTCCCCGGGTTGACCGAATACCTGGCCGGGTCCGCCAAACTTGATGAGATCATCCGGACAACGGTCATGCCCGGCCTTCATGTCATCCCACCGGGGATCCAGTTATCCAATCCGACCGACCTCCTTACCGGTACCCGTTTCCGCGAATTTCTGGCCGCGTCGCGGGAAAAGTTCGACTTTGTCATTCTCGATACCCCACCTTTGTTGCCGGTAGCGGATACCTTGTTGCTGCGAGACCAGATCGACGCTTTTTTGCTGATTTACAGGGCCAACTGGACTCCACACGATTTGTTTCGACAGGCGATCGAAGAACTGGGCGAGAGTCAGATCCTCGGGGTTGTATTGAACGGCATTGAACAACAAAAACAACGGTACTATGACAAATATTACGGGAGTTATTATCGAAATACACATATTGCAAGTGCTGGAACCCCTTAAATGCTTCTGGAGGAAATATGTTTGAAGAGAAACTGAAACAATTCAAACATGCCATGTTGGTTTTAGATATATTGTTCACTATCGGTTCTTTTTCGTTCGCATACGCTATCCGGGAACTATTGGGCATATTCGACGGCGATAGTTTCTTTTCGCATATTTCCCTATTGCCACTGATTGTCGCAGTCTGGGGTTTCTTTCTATTTTATTTCGAGGCCTATCGAAGTCCGAGGAACGCATCATTTTTCACATATGCATGGGCCATTATCAGGGCTGTGGTGACTGGTATTGTATTGCTGTTGGCTCTGCTTTACATTCTTGATATTCATTATGTTAGCAGGCCGGTTGTAATTGCTTTTGGCCTGGTTAACATTTTGACCCTGATACTCACTCGTGTTGCTTTTACATTATATTTCAAGGAATCTGTGTTGCGTGGGGAGAACCATCTTAAAGTTTTGATTGTCGGTACTGGTAATCGGGCCCGGACTCTGGCTGAAACATTAATGGAAAAGACCAAACTGGGTCTCAAGATCGTCGGGTACCTTGATCCGGACGCATCTCTGGCGGGAGCCCAGATTGCCGGGTCTCCCGTATTGGGAACAATTGACGATATTACTTCCATCTTGAAAAACCATGTCATCGACGAAGTCATTCTGGCAGTCCCCCGTGCGATGATTTCAGATGTCGATCGGATTGCGCTATCCTGCGAAGAGGAAGGCGTGAAATTGCGGATGATGGCGGATGTTTTCGACGTTCATGTGGCCCGGATGCGGTTGGTCGAACTCGGCAACATCCCGCTGCTTACGCTGGAACCGGTCGCGCTTGACGAATGGAAACTCCTGGCGAAGCGAGTTTTCGACATCGTAACCGTAACCCTTTCGTTACCCCTGATCCTCCCCCTGATGGGAGCGATAGCGATTGCCGTCAAGTGGGACTCCCGAGGGCCGGTATTCTTCACCCAAGACCGGGTCGGCCTCAGCAAGCGCGTATTTCGAATGTTCAAGTTCCGCACCATGATCGAAGGTGGCGATCAGATGCAGGAAGAACTGGAACATCTGAATGAAGCCAAGGGGCCGATCTTCAAGATCGCCAACGACCCCCGGATCACCAAGGTCGGGAAATTCCTTCGCAAGACGAGTCTCGACGAAGTTCCGCAATTGTTCAATGTTCTCCGGGGAGAAATGAGTCTGGTCGGCCCGAGACCCATGTCCCTGCGAGACGTAGACCTTTTCGACAGGGGAATTCAGAGGAAACGGTTCAGCGTTAAACCCGGATTGACCTGCATCTGGCAGATTTCAGGACGCAGTTCGCTTCCTTTCACCAAGTGGCTCGAACTGGACCTTCAGTACATCGAGAACTGGTCTTTCGGATTGGATATCCTGATATTGCTTAAAACGATACCGGTCGTGTTGAAAGGAACAGGCGCAGTATGACCCTGGAAACGAGCAAATTGCCTTGTCCATTTTCGAACGGGACCGACGTTGCGTCCTTTCCGCATTGGCTACGCGAACACGCGATCCGCGTCCTTGCACGGATGTACAGTCCCGTGGATCATCTGTTCGTTTTCAGGATCCGGAAGGATGGTCCTGGAACAGTCCAGGAAGGACTGAGTCCGAGGTACACGGCGATCACCCTCATCGGTCTTTCCGAAGAGGGGGAGGATGTTGCCCGAGGCATTACGGGGGGCGTTTCCCCTCTTGAAATCCTTGATCGCATGCAGGGTGAAATCCACAAACTCGGCAATTTGGGCGATATTTCCCTGATTCTTTGGGCTGCGCAAGCGTGGGCTCTTCCCGACCGCACGAATATCCTCAAGAGATTGGTCGATCTCGACCCAGTAGGGGGCCAGCACCCGGCCGTCGAACTTTCCTGGGCGTTGCGGGCGCTGTGCGGTGAGGGTTCCAGCGATGCCGAATCGATTCGAACCCAACTTGCAATACGTCTGAAATCATCATTCAACCGCCATTCCTCCCTCTTTCCGCACATTCTCGGTGACGGTGGCGGCGCGCGTTCCCACGTTTCCTGTTTCGCGGACCTCGTCTACCCCGTGCAGGCCTTGTCCCATTATTCCGTGCTTTCCGGCGACCGCGAATCCCTCGAAATCGCCGGGAATTGCGCGCGAAAGTTCTGTGACAAGCAGGGCGAAGCCGGGCAGTGGTGCTGGCATTATGACTATCGGACCGGAGATGTACTCGAGACTTATCCGGTATACGCGATCCATCAGGATGCGATGGCCCCCATGGCGTTGTTCGACTTGCGGGAAGCTGGCGGACCCGATTTCGGAAATGCGTTGTGTCTCGGTCTCGACTGGCTGATTGCCGCTCCCGAACTTTCCGGCGCGACGCTCGTCGATTTCGAGTCGGACGTGATCTGGCGCAAAGTGGCCCGAAAAGAGCCCGGCAAGTTTTCCCGATACGCACAAGCCATCGCATCCAGCGTGCACCCGTCGGTCCGCGTACCCGGACTCGACACGCTCTTTCCGGCCGGGGCCATCGATTTCGAAGATCGCCCGTATCATCTCGGCTGGCTGTTGCACGCATGGCCGGCCAGTCGGGCGGCTCAATGGAAAATCGAAAGGGAAAGACTTTGAAAACCGGGCAGGACAAGTCATATCCGACCCAGATAATCCTCGGAATCCCGATCGCGGCGGTGACAATGGGTCAGGCGCTTGACCTGATCGATCGCTGGATCTCCAAACGGGAAAATATCCAGATCGGCGTCGTCAATGCCGCCAAGGTCGTCAATATGAGCCGCGACCCGGGTCTGAAAGACGATGTCCTTTCCTCGGACGTTATTTTCGCGGACGGGGCCTCAGTGGTCTGGGCGGGCAAAATCCTCGGAAAACCGCTGCCTGAAAGGGTTGCAGGGATCGACCTGATGACCGGCATGCTCGCGCGTGGCAATGCAGCCGGGTATCGCATTTATTGCCTAGGCGCTACCGACGAGGTACTCGCGAAAACCACCGACCGGATTCGGAAAGAATACCCGGGCGTCGTGATTGCAGGATCTCACAACGGATACTTCTCCCAGGCCGAGGAAGAATCCGTCGCGGCGGATATCGCTACCTCAAGGCCGGACATCCTGTTTGTCGCGATGACCTCCCCCAAGAAAGAAAATTTCCTGGCCCGCTGGAGCGACATCATCAAGGTCCCAATCTGCCACGGGGTTGGCGGATCTTTCGACGTGATGGCTGGCAAGGTGGTGCGGGCGCCCGAATCGTGGCAACGCCTTGGACTAGAATGGCTATACCGACTGAAGCAGGAACCGCGCAGGCTCTGGAAACGGTACCTGATCACCAATACGCTTTTCTGTCGCATGGTGTTGGCGGAGAAAATCGGTTGGGGCAAATGACATGACGGAATACGGAAATATCGGAAGTATCTGCACCACATTGCAATGCGAGCGGGGACTTTCCGATAAAATTGCCATGCGTTGGGTCCCGGTCGACGGCAAATCGGTCGATTACAGTTTTTCCGATCTAGAACAGGGCAGCAACCGATTCGCAAATGTCCTGATCGCTCTTGGCGTGCAACCGGGAGATGTCTTCTTCACTTTCCTGCCGAAGTTGCCCGAGCAGTATTTCGCCTTCCTCGGAACCTTGAAATCACAGGTCATCTGCGGGACGCTGTTTTCCAACTTCGGGGAAGACGCATTGCTCGACCGGCTCGGAGATTCCGGGGCAAGCGGAATCATCACGAAGAAGAGTTTCCTCCGAAAAATTTCCGGGATCCGGGATCGATTGCCCTCCCTCCGCTTCATTCTCCTCGTGGACGCCGACGAAGACATTTCCGATTCCGTCCTCAGTTATCGACGTCTCATGAACGCCGCCTCGTCCGAGTTCAATGTCCGCCCAACGACTCCCGACACCCCTTCGGTCCTGCACTACACATCGGGATCTACCGGGAAACCCAAAGGCGTCCTGCACCGCCACGGAAGCGTTGCCACACAGACGGCAACGACCCGGGACATTCTGGGGTTGAAGGCCGACGACATTTTCTGGTGCACCGCCGACCCGGGGTGGGTTACCGGCACCTCCTACGGAATCATCGGCCCCTGGAGTCTCGGAATCACGCAGGTCCACTACGGTGGCGGATACGACGCACAGGCCTGGATCGATCTCATTTCGCGTGAACGAATTTCCGTCTGGTATACCGCTCCCACCGCACTTCGGATGCTCATGCGAGAAGAAGAGACGATCTACGAAAGAGTCCATTTATCCTCCCTCCGGGCCATATTCAGCGTGGGAGAACCGCTCAACCCGGAGGTCATCACCTGGGCACGTCGTCTTCTTCACCACGAGATCCACGACACCTGGTTCCAGACTGAAACCGGTGCGATCATGATTACCAATCGTCCGGGACTTCCGATCCGTCCCGGGTCCATGGGGATTCCGGTCGAAGGCATCGAAGCGGTCATCCTTTCCGATGACGGTCGCCCCCAGCCGGATGGAGAGCAGGGGAATCTTTGCCTGAAGGCCGGATGGCCTTCGATGTTCGTCGCATACCTGAACAACGAATCGGCTTATCGGTCCAAGTTCCGGGACGGCTGGTACCATACCGGCGATACGGCTACACGCGACGGAGACGGATACTTCTGGTTCCGGGGGCGGAGCGACGACATCATCAATACGGCCGGGCATCTGGTGAGCCCTTTCGAAGTCGAGAGCGCACTCCTCGAAATGGAGGAAATCGCCGAATCGGGCGTGATCGGCGCTCCCGATCCGATCCTCTACGAAAAAGTGATCGCCTTTGTCTGTCTTCACAAGCAATTTCCGTTTACCCGGGATCTGGAACTCAAGATGCGAATCCACGTCTCCAACATGGTGTCCTCGATTGCAGCCCCCCAGGTCATTATTCCGGTGGATGTCGTACCGAAGAACAAGAGCGGGAAAATCATGCGGCGGGTCCTGAAAGCCCGTTATATGGGAACTGACACGGGTGATATATCCACTTTGGAGGATGCATGACAATCTTGGAAAAATTAAATGCGATATTTAAAGACGTTTTTATGGATGAGTCAATCGTACTTACTGAAATGACTACATCCGATGACATATCAGACTGGGACTCCTTTGCCCATCTAAATGTCATTATGTCAATTGAATCCTCATTTGGCCTTTCTTTTAGCGATGAAGAATCAATTAGATTGAAAAATGTACGAGACATAATTGAAATTATTGGTTTGAAAATTACATCGAAATCTATCAATGCTTGACTCAAGGATTAATTCGGCAGTTCACTTAATAAAAACAGACTTGTTCCGTTATGCAGGTCGATCAACTTTTAAATCTTTTTTAAAAACATACCTAAAGGAACCGGGTTTTAATTTTTTGGTGTGGTTAAGACTGGGAAAGTCCTTCAAATCAACACCGTTTCGCTATTTGTTTCGAGTAGTGCTAAATAGGAAGAAGATACGTTTCGGAATTGATATATCCCCAGACGCGTCAATCGGGGAAGGATTTTATATTGGTCATTTTGGTCATATCGTTGTAAATTCAAGTACAGTCATTGGCAAAAACTGTAATATCTCGCAAGGAGTCACAATTGGCATAGCCAATACGGGAGAGAAAAAAGGTGTCCCTTCCATTGGCGACCAGGTTTATATCGCTCCCGGCGCAAAGATAATTGGGCGAATAAGAATCGGTAACAACGTAGCGATTGGGGCCAATGCTGTCGTGACGAATGACATCCCAGATTATTCAGTAGTTGTCGGAGTTCCAGCAAGAGTAGTTTCGAAGGATGGTTCCGTAGGTTATATCCAAAATATCGTAGTTTCATGATTCGTTTAACTCTCCTAAGTATCTTTATCTTTTTCCTTGCCGTGTATTCTTGGAGGGACTGGTATAAGTCTCTTTGCGGACTAATCGTGCTGATGGCCGTAGTCGAGCATCCCGACATGCCCAAATCGATCTTTGGTGTCCAAGGACTCAATCCCTGGAACATGGGGTTCCTGGTCGTCTTCACGGCTTGGAGGTTTACGCGGGGATCGGAAGGCCTTCGGTGGGACATGCCGAAGAAACTCAACCGACTTCTTCTGATTTACTTGGGAGTGGTGTTGGTTTCTTTCTTCCGGATGATAGCCAATAAATCCGTTTGGCTTGCCGACCAAACGACGGCTTCGCTCGTCAGCGAGTGCCTAGTGAATTGCGTGAAATGGGTCATTCCCGGCCTGATGCTGTTCGACGGATGTCGGGACGAAAATCGGTTCAAGTGGGGGTTGGCGGCCCTCCTGCTGCTCTATTTCCTGCTCGCCGTGCAAGTGATCCGTTGGATGCCGATCAGTTCGGCTCTCAGCGGGGAAGAACTCAGGGGTCGGAGTCTCAAGATCATTCTCAATGAAATCGGATACCACCGGGTGAACATGTCGATGATGCTCGCAGGCGCCTCTTGGGCCATCTTCGCCGCGCGGCCCATCGTCAAGGGGGGAGGGAAGAAATTCCTTGTCATAATGGCCAGTTTTGCAACCATGTTTGGTCAGGCTCTGACAGGAGGACGAACCGGTTACGGGACTTGGGCTGTTGTCGGGATTGGCCTGTGCCTAGCATCATCGAAATGGCGAAAGTTTCTTTTGCTGATTCCATTGCTCGCCGCGGTGGTCGCCATTACTGTCCCGGGGGTGAAAGAACGGATGCTGGCCGGTTTCACTCCCGAATCGCGTGACTACAATAACCAGATCAAGGATATGCCGACCTACAAGAATCAGGGCGATGAGAGCGGCCCGGACGAATACACCGTGACCGCCGGTCGTAACGTAGCGTGGCCCCTCGTCATCGCGAAGATCGGCCAGTCACCTGTCATCGGTTACGGAAGACTGGCGATGCAACAAACCGGTATCGCCGCGTTCCTGCTAGAAGAATATGGGGAGGTTTTCCCCCATCCTCACAATGCCTATCTCGAGATGCTGCTCGACAACGGCCTGATCGGCTTTCTCCTAGTGCTTCCTTTTTACCTGGTGACCGTGAAGTACAGCTTGTCGCTGTTTCGTGATATGAGCCAACCGGAATACACCGTGATCGGCGGAGTCGCAGCCTCCCTTCTGCTTGCCCTTCTGGTGGCTTCCATGGGCAGCCAGACCTTTTATCCCCGGGAGGGATCCGTCGGCATGTGGTGCGCGATCGGCTTGATGCTGCGCATGCATGTCCAGCGCAACAGGGCGAGCGATAAACGGGGGCTCGAACACGTCGGAATATGGGGGAGCGCGTACAGCCGGAGCAGGATTCCGGTTACACTCACGCCGTAATTTGAGATCCGGAAAACAGATAACCCCCACACGGGATCGAATCCGGCTGGCGTACATCCTGTCGGCAAGTCACTCGGGTTCCACGCTCCTCTCGATGCTGCTCGGAAGCCACCCCGACATTTGCACGGTCGGGGAACTGAAACTGACATCGATGGGCGATCTCGACAAATACCGCTGTTCCTGCCGGCTTCCCATCAGGAAATGCCCTTTTTGGGAAGGGATCCGGAACGACATGGAACGCAAAGGATTCCCTTTCGACATCGCGGAGCCCCGCACCGACTATCGGTCGATCGGTGCGCCATACGTTCGGAAACTCATGGCGCCGCTGCATCGTGGAAGGATCGTTGAAACGGTCCGGGATGTCGCGCTCGGGCTATCGCCTGCCTGGAGGAAGGGGTTCCCGATCGTTCAAGCCCGAAATGTCGCACTGATGGAATGCATCCGGGATCGGAGCGGTAGTTCGGTCATTGTCGATTCCTCAAAGGTGGGACTCCGGTTGAAATACCTTCTTCGCAACGACGGACTCGACGTCAAGGTCATCCGGTTGATCCGGGACGGCAGAGGCGTTGCGCTCAGCTATGTCGACCCGGCAAACCTTGCCGACGCGCGGAATCCGAGCCTGCGGGCAGGAGGGATGGCCGGAAGTTTCAAAGAGGAACCGCGCGCGATGGGGATCGGCGCCATGGAATGGCGTCGAAGCAACGAAGAAGCCGAAGCGTTGCTGAAAACGCTGGATCCATCCCGCTGGACCGAGGTCCGGTATGAGGATTACTGCCGCACGCCTCAAGAATCGATACGGCGGCTGTTCACTTTCCTGGGCGTTGACGCTTCCTTGGAAACGTTCGATTTCCGATCGGTTGAAATGCATGTCGTCGGCAATGGGATGCGGCTTGATGATTCATCAACGATCCGGTTGGATGAACGGTGGCACGAGTCCATGAGCGAGAAAGACGGAGCGACGTTCGAGGCGGTCGCCGGAGATCTGAATCGAAGTCTTGGATATCGATGAAGGAACCGATGATAGACGAAGAACCCGTGACTGATGCCGAGGACCTCACCGGGCAAAACCGTATGGCTTGGAATGTCCTCAGCAGTTGGGGGGGGCATCTGGTCTTTATCATCGCAGGATTCATCCTCCCCCGCATGATCGACCGGCACATCGGCCAGGCGTCGCTGGGCGTATGGGATTTTTCATGGTCCCTCGTCAGTTATTTCAGCCTGGCCGGGTTGGGGATCGGGTCATCCGTCAACCGTCACGTCGCCGGCTACCGGTCCTGCGGAGACACCGAGGAACTCCAGCGTACGGTAACCTCGGTGATGGCCGTGCAACTGGTCATTTCAGTGATCGTCATGCTGTTGACCGCCGGCGTCACCTTTTCGATCCCCTATGTTTTCGCGCAAAGACTGGGGAAAGAAGCCGTCGACGCGCAATGGGTCGTTTTCTACCTCGGCACCAGCCTGGCCGTCCAGATGGCGCTCGACACCTCTCGCGGGATCATGACGGGTTGCCATCGGTGGGATCTTCACAACGGCATCAATTCGAGCGGACATGCGGTTACCGTTGTCCTGATGATGGTCACGCTTTCCCTGGGATACGGGATTCGAACCCTCGGACTGATCTACCTCAGCGTTGTCGTCATCACCGAGATCGTCCGCACGATCCTCTCCCACAGACTGTGTCCCGAGGCGCAAATTCAT
>JANXQJ010000101.1 GCA_025356865.1 Deltaproteobacteria bacterium
CGGCTGCGATAAGTGCTGACGGTCTTGACGCTCAGCCCCAGCTCGTTCGCGATCCCGGTCACCGACTCCCCCGCGCCGATCCGGCACAAGATGGTGAACTCCCGGTTCGACATCGCCTCGTGCGGCGGCTTCTCGAGGTCGATCTCGAGATAGGCCGCAAGTTTTTCGGCGAGCGATGCGGTCACGTATTTCTTCCCCAACGAGATTCGGCGGATTGCGGCAATCAGCTCCTCGGGCGCGCTTTCCTTGGTGAGGTAGCCGGCCGCCCCCGTCTTGAGCGCCCGGACGGCATACTGCTCCTCGGGATATACGCTCAGGATGAGCACCGGGAGCCGCGGCTTCTCGGCGCGCAGTTCCTTCAAGATGTCGAGCCCGTTGCGCCCCGGCATCGAGATATCGAGCAGCACCACGTCGAAGTCGTTCCTGGCCACCTGGTTGAGCAATTCCTGCCCCGTCGCAGCCTCTCCGGAAACGACCAGATCGGGCGTTTCGGAAAGAATCTGCTTGAGCCCCTTCCGGACGATCGCGTGATCGTCTGCGATGCAGATTCTCAGCATCCGCAACCCTCCTTTCCGGTGCACGGCACCTTGACCTCGACCGTCGTTCCCCGGCCGGCCTCGCCCGTCACCGACACCGTGCCCCCGAGCGTCGATACCCGTTCGCGGATGCCGATCAGGCCGAACGCGTTTCCGCGCCGGACCTCCCCGGGGCGAATTCCCCTGCCGTCGTCGGCGACCCGCAGCGTGCCGACCTTCCCGTCGCAATCCAGGAAAATCTCGACGTGGGCTGCCTCGGAGTGCCGGACGACATTGATCAGCACTTCCTGCAGGATCCTGAAAAACGCGGTGGCCAACACCCGGTTCGCGGGCAGTTCGCGTTCGGGCAGCAGGAGGACGCAGGCGATGCCGGTGCGCTCTTCGAATTCACGCACGTGGAGGGAAACCGCCTCGACGAGCCCGAGGTCGTCGAGCATGGCGGGACGCAGCTGCCTGGAGATGCGCCGGACCGTCTTTGCCGTCGAATCGACCAACGCCAGCATCGACTCGACCTTCCGGGCCAGCGCGTCGTGCCCTGCGGGAATCCGCTGCCGCATCCAGGCCAGGTCGAGTTTCAGCGCGGTCAGGTCCTGCCCCAGCAGGTCGTGGATCTCGCGGGAGATGCGGGTTCGCTCCTCCTCGCGTGCCGCCTCCTGGCCGGCCGCAAAGTTGCGCAGTTCTTCGAGCGACCGGACAAGATCCGCCGGGGCCGAAGCGCATTCATTGAGGATATCACCCGCCACTTGCAACCTGCCTTTCGTTACGGGGAGCAATCGCCGTCTGCAATCCCGTGTTCCAATGCATATCGTACAATTTCCGCGGTTCCGGACAAACCGGTTTTACGGCAGATCCGCGCCTTGAATGTCGCGACGGTTTTCACGTTGAGCGACAGGGCCGCGGCGATGTCCTTCGACCGCTGGCCCGACGCGATCCGGCGCATCACGTCGAATTCCCGGTCGGAGAGGCCGGAGCACGTCGGCTCTCCCCGGTTTTCCGCCACTTCGGCGACGATCTTTTCGGCGAGCTCCGGCGGCAGGTAACGCCTTCCGGATGCCACGGTCCGGATCGCACCCGCGAGCGCCTCGAAGGCGCCGTCCTTGGCGAAGTATCCCGCAGCCCCTTTCCGGATGGCCCGCAGCGCGTATTGCCCGGCCGGATGCAGGCTCAGGACGAGCACGGGAGGCGCTCCGCCGGCCCGCCCCCGAAGCGGCCGGATCAGGTCGAGCCCGTTGCCGTCGGGAAGCGATATGCCGAGGAGGACGACGTCGAACGGGAATTGCGACCCGCCGAAGCGCCGCAGGGCTTCGGCCGCGGTCGCGGCGGTTCCCCTGACCCGGATGTCGGCCGTATCGGCCATCAGCCGTTCGATCCCGGCGCGGACCAGTTCATGATCTTCAACCATGAAAACCCGGATCATTCGGCGGACGGCGCGGCCCCGGCCCGCGTGGAACCGGAAACGACGGACATCCCCCAAAAGACGAACGGCATCGCGGCCAGCGCCGCCCACTGCCCCGGCGTCATCCCCAGGTAGCGGGCGTCGACGATCCGCAGGAAATCGAGCGCGAACCGGACCGGGATATAAAGCGTGACGAAAAGGAGCGGGAAGAATCCGGGCGGCCTGGATTTCCGGCCGAGGAGCAGGAAGAGCGGGCAGATTACGAACAGCGTATAGAGAAACTCGTACCAGCCGAGGTCGTGGAATCCCATCCCGCCGAGACGTTCCCATTGCGGAAGTTCGGATATCCGGCCCGCTTCCTTGTAGATCCCGGTGATGAACCCCCTGGCCTGCTCGCTCTTGAGCGAGATGGCGAGCGGAAACGTGGTGACCGTCCCGGGGTGGTCATGGGCGGTCGTGCAGGCGAGCCGCCCGATCGCCCACGCGAACGGGAAAGCCCACGCGAGGGCGTCGAAATAGGCCATCCGCGTGGCGTGATCAAGCCCCCGCGCCTTGTATCGGAGAAAGAGCCAGATCCCGAGGACGCCGCCGACCAGTCCTCCGAACGAACTGATGTCTTCCCACACCCTGAAAATGAGCAGCGGATCGGTCAGGAGTTGCCGCGGGAAATAGGCGAACACCGAGTAGAGGTGGGCCACGACGAACCCGGAAACCACGGTGAAGAAGGCGAGGTCCGCGCACAGATCCGGCGAAAGTCCTTTTGAGAGGCACCGCCGCATCGCCAGGTGCGACCCGAGAAGGACGGCGACCGCCACGATGAGGCCGAAAGCATGGACGGTGAAGGGTCCGGCGATGTGCCAGGATGGCTGGGAGAAATATGGGATCATGGTGCGGTAGTATACATTCAAAGAGTCCGCCGGAAAATCACGCAAGATTTGCCGCAAAAAGGCCGAAAGAACTAAGCAGGGACCCGACCGGGGAAAGGGGGAGGCACATCACCATCACCATTCGCAGGAAAACGCTTTTCGGAGTCGGTACGGCGCTGATCGTGATGGCCGTGCTCGTGGGAGCCTGCGTCAGGTTCGTGCTCATCCCCACCGGAAACTTCCTTTATTTTCTCGCCGCCTCCGGCGTGTTCGCAGGCGGGTCCGCCCTCGCCGTGCTCCGGTTCATCGACAAGCTCGTCCTCGAGCGGCTGGCCCGTCTCGATGCCGCCGTCCGCGCCATCGGAAAACTGGGCGCGATCTCGGCCCGCGTCACCATGCCCGGGACCGACGAACTGTCGAGCCTCGCCACCTCGGTCAACGGCATGCTCGATGCGCTCGCGTCCAGCCAGAAACAGCTCCGGGCGCAGGAGTCCCTCAAGAAAAGCGAAGCGCGCTACCGGGGGATGATCGACAACCTGCCCGAAGGAATCTACCTGTTCCGTGAAGGGAAGTGCATCTTCACGAACCCGGCCGGCGCCGACCTGCTCGGCGAGAATGATCCCGCCGCGGTCGTCGGCCGCAGGATGACCGACATGGTTCCCGAATCCGGGCGCCCGGTCCTGACCGAACTGATCCGTCAGGCCAACGCCGGGCAAAAACTGTCACGGCTCGAGGCGAAACTGATGCGTGCCGACGGCGAACTGCCGGTCGACCTCTCGATCGCCATGGTGACTTTCGACGGCAAGCCCGCCGTCCAGATGGCGGCGCACGACCTTTCCCGCCTCAAGGAGGCCGAGAACCGGCTCGACTACCTCGCTTACCACGATGCCTTGACCGGGTTGCCCAACCTGATCCTTCTGGGCGACATGCTGGCGCGTGAAATCTCGAGGGCCAAGCGGACCGACGAACTGCTTGCCGTCCTGCATCTCGACATCAACCGGTTCAAGGAAATCAACGACACGCTCGGGTTCACCGTCGGCGACCACGCGCTGCAGGCCATCGCCCGCCTGGTTTCGAACGCGCTCCGCGAGAGCGACGCCGTCGCCCGGATGTCGGCAGACAAGTTCATCCTCCTCCTTCCGGGCATCCTGGATGCCACCGCGACCGAAGAGACTTGCCGACGGATCCTCGAACTTTTCCAGATCCCCCTTCAGGTCGACGGGAACGAACTCTACATCACCCCGAGCATCGGAATCACCCTCTACCCGACCGACGGCGATACGGCCGAATCACTCTTCAAGCACGCCGAGATCGCAATGGACCGGGCCAAGTCGGGGGGGACCGGCTACCAGTTCTTCTCGGCCGAGATGGTCGAAAAGGTCGCCGAACGCAAGGCGATCGAAAACGACCTCCGGAAGGCGATCGAACGGAAGGAATTCGTCCTCTTCTATCAGCCGGAGATCGACCTCAAGACGGGCGACCTCGTCGGCGCCGAGGCGCTGCTCCGCTGGCGCCACCCCGAGCGCGGGCTCGTCCCGCCCATGTCCTTCATTCCGCTGGCCGAAGAGACCGGACTGATCGTCCCCATAAGCCAGTGGGTCATGCGTGAAGCCGCGCGGCGCAACAAGGCGTGGCAGGATGCGGGGTATCCGCCGATCCGGGTGGCGGTCAACATCTCCGCCCGCCTGTTCGAACGCCCCGACTTCATCGACGACGTGACAACCGCGCTGGTCGAAACGGGCCTGCCCCCCCAATATTTCGAGGCCGAAGTAACCGAGACGATGGCGATGAAGGATTTCGACGTCACCATCTCGATCCTGGGTCGCCTGCACAAGCTGGGCGTGCCCATCGCGATCGACGATTTCGGCACGGGTCACTCGTCGCTCGCCTACCTCAAGAAGTTCCCCGCGCACATGCTCAAGGTCGACCGATCCTTCATCAAGGACATGACCGTCGATTCCGACGACGCAGCGATCGCCCAAGCCATCGTCGCCATGGCGCACTCGCTCAAGATGCACGCCATCGCCGAGGGCGTCGAGACGGTCGAGCAACTCGAGTTGATCCGCGGATTCGGGTGCGACGAGGTTCAGGGGTTCTTCTTCAGCAAGCCGCTCCCCGAGGACGAGTTCGAGAAATTCATGATCGAACAGCCGCAACGGAAAAAATTCGACTTTACGCGCCCCGCCTGACTTCCTCCCTTTACGGGAAACGCGACAGGATGACCGCCCCGAGGATCAAACCCGTCG
>JANXQJ010000144.1 GCA_025356865.1 Deltaproteobacteria bacterium
CTGGTTCGCCATCGCTACACCGCCGTCCGTTTATCCCAGGCTTCGCGGGTGAACTGGATCCCGTCCAGCGGGCAGTCGTTATCCGGGCAATCGTTCCAGCACTCGACCATTTCCTTGCCCGTGTCGGGATCGTCGAAAGAATGGACGCTGCTGCCGCAGAACGGGCATTTGCTCGGCGGTGCCATTACACCGCCTTCCCTTCCAGCCGCTTCGGCGACCAGGACCCGCCCGCGTTGGTGACGGCGAGTTGTAGACGCTGGTAGTTCTCCGCATCTTCCGTGTCCATCAACAAGTTTTCCGCCGCCGCAAGAAGCTGCCTGTTCACAGGCAGTAAGGTTCCCATGCGCAGCGCCTGACCGGTCGTGGCGGCCGCGTAGAGTGCCTCGAACTCACCGATCACGACGGAGATCGGCTCCTCGAGGGCGGCGGCGATCTTGCCGAGGGTTTCGAGCGTGGGCGAGGAGACGGCGCGCTCGATCGCGCTGATCGCCGTCGCCGAGACGCCGGACTTCTCGCTCACGTCCTGCAGGGTGAGGTTCTTGATTCTCCGAAGTTCCTTGATTCGTTCGCCAACATTCATCACGACACCAGCCTTTCCAGCGATTCGATCGCTTCGTTGATGAGTTCACGCTGCATGCGCAGCTCTTCGAGGACGGGGGTGAAGATCTCGGGACGCAGTCCCGCAACGCGCGGGCGGAGCGGAAGTGGCGACGGGCCGAATCCCGGCTTCCATTCGGGCTCGGGGATCTCGCTGCACCCCCCCCCATCCGGCGGCAGTTCGTTGCCGGCCGCCTGCTCGTCCACCGCGGGAATGGTGGGGATGTGGCACCGCATCTGCGGAAAGTTGTTGGGGTACAGGCGGGGATCTTCGGCGGGGGCTCCCGTGCCTTCGGCAGGCTGAGGCGGAGGAGTCTCCTTTTCGGCGGCCTTTGCCTTCTTCGGGCCGCGCTTCCAGGTGCCGGGATTGACCTGTTTCGCCGGGTCGGAGAACCGCGGATCCGCGGCGCCGGGAAGCGTGTAGATGAAATTGCCGTCTTTCGCCGTCGGCCACGCCTGAAGCTTCCCATGGGAAACAAGCGTTCTCGGGATGTAATTGATCTCCTCGGCCGTCAGGCCGCGCTGGTTGAGCATGCGCCGGGTGGCCATGCCGTACGTCTCGATGCAACGCATGATCTTTTCTTCATTGGAGAGACTCATACGCCCGGAGGTGGAAACCTCGGCCGCGGCCGTCGGCGCGTTCGTCCGGCCGCAGGACATGCACTTCTGGACATCGGGCTCTCCGACGTTTCCCCGACTGAGCATCATGGTGCCGCTGCAGTGTTCGCACTTCATCGCGCGGCCCCCTCTCCGATGATGGTGACTTCCGGCGGGAGGGGGCGTATGGTCATGTGCCGCCGGATCTCCAGCCCCTTGTCCCCGTCGCACGCCAGCGCGATAAGCTCCTGCGCCGGGACGACGGAGACCCGCTCCCGCACAAAGTGGTAGTACTCATCGCCGAGCTTTTGCCGAAGCGCCGGGATACTCTCGTTCGGGATGGCGTAGTCGAATCCGACGCGGACGTGAACGGTCATCCCGTCGACCGCGATGGTGACCGTACCCTCGTCGTCCAGGTACTTGCGCACCTGGTCCGCGATGGACATTTTCAGGGCCTTCAAACCCTTTTCGAACGCGAGCAGGTCACGCTGGATCTGCGCGGCCGTCCGGATCGTGGCGAGCAGCTCGCCGTCGATCTCAGCGGTCGGCGATTCGACCGTCATCCGTCCGATCTTCGGGATTGCTCGTTCTCTTGCGAGTTCCATCTTCATTTCCTCCTTTTCCAGTGTGGTTATTCTTTCCGTTGTCATTCGTGGGAGGGAGCAACGGCCCCCATCCCTTCGAGCGCGGCCACGACCTTGCGGACGTCGACCGGGTCGAGGAACCGCAGATCCTCGCGCCCCACGATCCGTTTCAGGAAGTGGCGCAGCGCGGTCTTGCGGCCCTCCGGCGTCGTCGCCCGAGATACGTCATTCCACATGGCTTCGATCATGCGGAGCTGTCTCGGGGTGGCGAAACCGACCCGGTTCTTCATGTCGCCGAACTTCTCCCGCCCGCGCTTCCAGACGCCGGCGGAGATCGCCGCCGTCTCCAGTTCGCGGATGATGGCGGCGGCTTCGGCTTCGGTGAGGGCCTTCGAGCTGGTGACCTGATGGCGGGCGTGAAGCATACCGCGGTACGTCTCGTCATCGAGGCACAGCGCGCCTTTCAGCGCGTGGATGATCTTGATCTGGTTGCCGTTGATCATCGCCATCGCCCGGTTGCCCATAACGATTTATCCGATCTCTTCGAGTTCGGATTCGAAGGGTTTCACGGCGAACAGCTCGTCCTGGACGAACGAGATGCCCTTGATCCCCTTGACCGCCTCGGGATCGGCCAGGAGCGCGTTCTTGTCGATCTCCTCCTTCATGCGGAGAAAGCGGTCGAGGCTGAACTTCTTCAGCGACTCGATCACCTTGTCGATGCCCTTCAAGACGACCCGCGTCGGGCTTAGGCGCCAGCAGACGGTGCCCGAGGAAAGATTTGCCGTCTTCGTCTTGCCGGCCTGGGTGAGCTCGTCCTTGTGCGCCTCGCAGTAGATGTGGATTCCGTCGAAGAGCTGCTGGATCGCCTCGCCGTGCGGCCGGGCCAGCTCCTCGAAGCGCTCCTTGATCAGCGCCAGCTCGTCCTTCATGTCGGCCGCGATCCGCTCGCGCTCGCGCTGCCGGCGGCCCATCTCGGCGATCGCCTCGACGACCTGGTCGTGCGTCTGCGGAACCGGGAAGGGAACCGCGTCGGTCTTGATCTTGCGTGCTCCCGTTACCATTGCTTGCGTCCTCCTTTAATGAAGCGGAATCTGGTCGGCCGCCCGGCATATGTCGGCGGGCGCGCCGTGGTAGTGCAATGCGAGCGTGGTGCGGCAGCGACAGTGGAACAGGATTGCGATCTTCCGCCCGTCCGCCCCCCGCTGGATGCCCAGCAGGTTGCACAGGACGTGCGAGCGGTCGAGATCGGCCCCACAGAGGCAGTGCCGCAGCACGGTCATCAGAAGATGAGCTGCTGCCGGGCGACCTTGACCACGTCGGCGGTCACCGGCACCTGGTTGACCTCGGCGATCCGGATGGATCGGAGCAGGAGCTTGACCAGGACGCGCGCGTTGCCGCTGCTCCCTTCGTGGAACTCCTTCCAGAGGCCGTTGCTATTAGGGATGAGGGAGTGAACCAGCGCCTGAGTGTCCTCGCCGGCCAGCCGCTGAAGGTTCTGCGCGATGCCGACCCGGGAGTAGAGCTGGGCGTATTCGCCGCGCTTCCCCCGCAGGTTGTTGACCAGGCGCGGCATGCCGACCAGCAGGACGCCGATGCCAGCCTTGTCGTAGACCCGGCGGAGCAGCTCGAGCGCTCTATATGGAAGGTGCTCGGCTTCGTCGACGATGATGAGGCGGCCGGAGCCAGACAGCTTGCTCTTGACCTCCTCGAACATGTCGTGGATCGTCCCGTTGGCTTCAAGCCCGAGGCGGCGGGAAAGCTCGGTGAAGAGGACGCGGGCGGTATAGCCAAGGTCCGCCTCGATCAGGATGACGTCGGTATTCCTCGAAGCGTATTCCTTGGCAGCGGCCGTCTTGCCGATCCCCGCTTCGC
>JANXQJ010000188.1 GCA_025356865.1 Deltaproteobacteria bacterium
AGGGACTCGACCACTTCGCCTCCGTCATCCTGACTCCGGCTGCGTAGCCTCCCCTCGTTCGCCTTCCGCGCGCATCCATGCGCGCATTTCCTCGCTGATCGCTCGGCGGCTCACTCGCTTCGAGTCCCGTTGGAGGCACCAAGGCAACGGAGGAGTAACTTGGTGCCCGGGGAGGGACTCGAACCCTCACGACCTTGCGGCCTCGGGATTTTAAGTCCCGTGCGTCTGCCAGTTCCGCCACCCGGGCGATCGAAAACGACAATATCAAAATTGGGGGGATGAAAAAAGGATGGAGGCGGCACCCGGATTTGAACCGGGGGATCAGGGATTTGCAGTCCCGTGCCTTACCGCTTGGCTATGCCGCCGTCCGAACAAAACATTCTGACGGGGACGGCCACCCCTGTCAAGCATTCCCGCAAGCCCTTCGATGATGATATCTTTTCCGGTGTGAAGAAAACCGTATTCATCACCGGCGTCGCCGGTTTCATCGGATCCCATGTCGCCGAGCGGCTGCTTCGCGGCGGTGACCGCGTCGTGGGCCTCGACAACTTCGACCCCTTCTACGCCCGGGTGATCAAGGAACGCAATCTTGCGGTCCTCTCCGCCTTTCCCGAATTCCGTTTCACCGAAGGCGATATCCGGGATTCGGAAGCGCTTGCCGGTTGGGGCGCGGGAGAGCGGACCTTCGCCCTCATCCACCTCGCGGCGCGCGCGGGGGTCCGGCCGTCGGTGGCCGATCCGGCGGGCTATGTCGACGTCAATGTCCGCGGAACGGTCAACCTCCTCGAATGGGCCCGTCACCGGGGGATGAAACGATTCGTGTTCGCCTCCTCCTCGTCCGTCTACGGCGGCAACGCCAAGGTGCCTTTTTCGGAGGGCGATTCCGTCGACAACCCGGTGAGCCCCTACGCGGCGACCAAGAAGGCCGGCGAGCTGATGTGCCACACCTATAGCCATCTGCACGGGATGGACATCGCCTCGCTCCGGTTCTTCACGGTCTACGGTCCCCGGCAGCGTCCCGAGATGGCGATCCACAAGTTCACCCGGTGCATTTTCGAGGGGAAGGAGATCGAACTTTTCGGCGGCGGGACATCGCTGCGCGACTATACCTATATTGATGACGTCGTCGACGGCGTGATCGGCTCGCTGGGTGCTCCGTCCGGATACCGGGTCTACAACCTGGGCGAGTCCGCGACCACGTCGCTCGAAGCGCTCGTGGCGCTGATCGAAAAGGAGACCGGCGTCAAGGCGGTCCGGAAAATGGCCGGGCCGCAGCCGGGAGACGTTCCCGTCACTTATGCGGATATTTCCCGTGCTCGCGCCGAGATCGGCTATGCGCCGAAAACGGCCGTCGCGGAAGGCATCTCGAAATTCGTCGCCTGGTACCGGGCGACTGACGTAACCGCTCCTTAAACAAACCGGAGGCACCGTGAGCAAGGGCATGCACCTCTCTTTCGATTTTTCCCTGGTCCTCGAATCCAACCTGAAAAGCGGGGACGGCATGTCGTCCGCCGCGATGAAGGCGGGGATCCGGCGGGCGCGCACGGCGGCGAAGGTGACCGAAGCGCGGCACACCGCCGGGCAGGTCGGATTCCCGGACCTGCCGTTCAAGCTCGAGGAGGCGAAGGCGATCGGCCGGATGGCGGCGGCGCTCAGGAAGAAGTACTCCCACATGCTGGTGCTCGGCATCGGCGGCTCCGCGCTCGGCACCAAGGCGATCATCGAGGGGATCGGCGCCGGCGCGCGAAAAGGGATGGCCGTCCACGTCGCCGACAACGTCGACCCCGATTTCTTCTTCCCGCTCCTCCGGTCCCTTCCGATGGAGAAGACGGTTGTCGTCGCCATCAGCAAGTCGGGCACGACGGCCGAGACGAATTCCCAACTTGCCCTCGCGATGGATGCGCTCAAGAAGGTCAACCCGAAAGGGTGGCGCGACCAGCTGGTGCTGATCACCGACCCGAAAACGGGGGTGTTCCGCAAACTGGCCACCGATGATGGAATCGCGGCCCTGTCCGTCCCGCCGAATGTCGGCGGGCGCTTCTCCGTGCTGACGCCGGTCGGATTGCTTCCCCTCGCGGCGGCCGGCTTTTCGATCGACCGCCTGCTTGATGGCGCCGCGTGGATGGAGGCGATGTTCCGCGGCGTCCCTGGCGACGACAACCCGGTGATCAAGGCGGCTGCGGTCTACGCGCACTACATGGTCGAAAATCCGAAGTCGGTGCAGCTCTGGTTCACCTACGGGCAGGGGCTCGACCGGGTCGCCGAGTGGTGGCAGCAACTCTGGGGCGAATCGCTGGGCAAGAAGCGGCCCGGGGGCGTTTCGGTCGGCCAGACGCCCGCCCGTGCCGTCGGCGTGACCGACCAGCATTCGCAGGTGCAGCTCTTCCAGGACGGCCCGGCCGACAAGGTCTACACGTTCGTGAAGTGGATGGAAGGCCGCGAGAAGGGGAAGGTGCCCAAGGCGACGTTCTCGCCCGACATGGCGATGTTGGGCAACCGCCCGCTTCGCGATCTCTTCGAGGCCGAGTTCCAGGGGACGATCGGGGCGCTGTGGGACGCCGGCCGGCCCATCGTCCGGCTTGAGGTCGGCGAGCGGGACGAGCGGCATCTCGGGGCGTTTCTCCATTTCTGGATGTGGGTGACCGCGATCGTCGGGGATATCCTCGGGGTCGACGCGTTCGACCAGCCGGGCGTCGAGAAGGGGAAGAAAATCTCGCGGGCGCTGATGGGCGAGAAGGGAACCGAGGCGGTACGGACCGCTTTCGACCGCAAGTCCGCCAAGCGGATGCGCGACGAGATACACCTCGAGGAGCGGGAATCGGGCAATGACGATTCCGAATAGCCCGCGTTGACCGCCCGCATCCGGCAGCTGCCCGACGGGGTCGTCAACCAGATCGCCGCAGGTGAGGTCGTCGAGCGGCCCGCCTCCATCCTGAAGGAGTTGATGGAGAACGCGGTCGACTCCGGGGCGAAGCGGATCGAGGTGCGCATTGCGGGCGCGTTCCCGTTCGACCTTCGCATCTCCGACGACGGATGCGGGATGACGGACGAAGAGCTGGCGCTGGCCGTGCGCCGCCACACGACCAGCAAGATCGCCGAAGCCGTCGACCTCGAGAAGATCGCGACATACGGGTTCCGGGGCGAGGCGCTTCCGTCGATCGGTTCGGTGTCGCGGTTGCGGATCGTTTCCCGCCCCAGGGGGTTGCCGGTCGCCCACGAGATCGTCGTCGACAACGGCGTCGTTTCCCGAAAGGAAGCCGGCGCGCCGGAAGGCACCACGGTCGAGGTATCCGGCATCTTCGCCAATGTCCCCGCCCGCCTCAAATTCCTGAAGACGCCCCGCACCGAGATGAACCACCTGTGGGACGTGTTCCACGCGGTGGCGATCCCGCGAGAGGGCGTCGCGTTCAAGATGTCCGACGGCCGTTCCGAGGCATCCTGCGAGGCGGGGGAGACGTGCGGGCAACGGGCGCTCCGCCACGCGGGGCAGGATTCGAAATACCTCGTGCCGATCGACCGCGCGTCGGCCTTCTTCCGCGTGACCGGGCAGGTGGGGCTTCCGCAGCTCTCGCGCTTCGGGGCCTCCGGACTCCTCTTCTTCGTCAACGGCCGGCATTTTCGCGACAAGGGGCTTTACGCCGCCGTTCGCGAGGCGTACCGCGGGATCATCCCGCCCGACCGCCAGCCGGTGGCCACGCTTTTCCTGACCTGCAGCCCGGCCGAGGTCGACGTCAACGTGCATCCGGGCAAGACCGAGGTCCGCTTCCGGTACGGCCGCGACCTGTTCGAGCTGGTGCGGCACGCCATCGGGGAGCGGCTGGGGGAAATCCCGGCCTCTTTGGCCGACGGGGCGATCGCCGTCCCTGTCCGGCCCTTTTCGATCTCCTCGTCATCGCCGTTTTTCGCCGCCCGACCACTCCCGGTCGGGTACGAATTTCCCGCGGGCCCCGCGCCTGCCTCCGGGCCGCCGCTCCCGTTTTATGCGCCGCAACCCGAGAGCGGCGAGGCCGGGTTCTTCGGCGCGCTCAAACCGCTGGGCCAGTTGTTCAACACCTACCTGTTGTGCGAGTCGGCCGGGGAACTGGTGATCGTCGACCAGCACGCGGCCGACGAGCGGATCGTCTTTTCGCAACTGAAGGGCGCCTTCTTCGGGGCGGGAAGCCCCCTCCAGCATTGGCTCGAACCTCAGGTGATGGCGCTGCCCGGCGCGTCGAAAGCCGAGGGAGACGCTGTGGCGGATTTCCTCGGACAGGCCGGCTTTGCCTTCGAACGGCAGGGCGACGCCGAATTCCGCGTGACGGGCGGTCCGGCCGCGTTGGGCCGTTTCGACGTGCCAAGATGGTGGCGGGACCTCGCGGGCTATTTCACCGAGCACGAAACGTTGCCGAAGGGGATTTTCGACGCCGACCGCGAACTCTGGCGGCTCGCCTGTCACTCGTCGGTCCGGGGCGGTGAAGCGCTCGACCTGGCCGCCATGCGCCGGCTGCTGGCCGAGCTCGACAGCGCCGTTGTCTCCCACAGTTGTCCGCACGGCCGTCCGGTCTGGATCCGCATCTCCCGTGCCGAGCTGGAGCGGATGTTCCTTCGCGCTTGATGGCCCCGAATCCTCCCCTGGTCGTTCTCGCGGGTCCCACCGCCTCCGGCAAGAGCGCGCTTGCGTTCAAGCTCGCCCATCTTTTCCCGTTCGAGATCATCAACGCCGATTCCCTGCAGGTATACCGCGGGATGGATATCGGGAGCGCAAAGCCGACCCTTGAAGAACAGGCGGAAGTCCCCCACCACCTGATCGACGTGGCGAACCCGGACGAACCCTATAACGCCGGGCGATTCGTCGTCGATGCCGAAGCGGCGATCCGGGGAATCCGCGGTCGGGGACGGTTGCCGATGGTCGTCGGCGGGACCGGGATGTATATCCGGGCGCTGCTCCGCGGCCTGGACGACCTCCCCTCGGACCCCGCCGTTCGGGAAGCGCTCTCCGGCCGATGGGAGGCCGAAGGCGGCGAGGCGATGCACGCGGAACTGCTCGCAATGGATCCCGAAACCGCCGCGCGCGTCCACCCGGCCGATCGGCTCCGGGTCACCCGGGCGCTCGAGATTGCCGCTGTCGCCGGAAAACCGGCTTCAGCCCTGCGGGCGCAATGGGAAGTCCGCGCTCCGCGGCATCCGCACCTGTTTCTCGCGCTCCGCCCGGAACGCGAGGCGCTCTACGCCCGGATAGACGCCCGGGTCGACGAGATGTTCCGACGGGGGCTGCTCGACGAGGTCCGGGGCCTCCTGGCGAAGGGGTACGGGCCGTCGCTCAAGCCGATGGGGGCCCTCGGATACCGTCACGCGGTTTCCCACCTGGTGGGCGGGGTGCCTTGCACCAGGGCGGTCGAGGAGATGAAGCGGGATACCCGCCACTATGCCAAGCGGCAGCTGACCTGGTTGTCGGGGGAGCGCGACGTTGCCTGGCTGGCTTCCGGGGACGGGGTCGAAGCGGCGTCCCTCCGGGTCAAAAACTGCTTGTTTTGACCGCTAAGTTGCCATAGATTAAGTAGTTATCCCCTTCGGCAGGAGTTTGCGATGATCCTTCAGTACCTCGAATTCGAGCGGCCGATCGCCGATCTTGAAAACAAGCTCGAGCAACTTCGACGGGGCGACGACGGGACCGACAAGACGGTCCGCGACGAGATATCGAAGCTCGAAAAGAAGATAGTCAAGGTCCGAAAGGACGTATTCGCCAACCTGACCCGGTGGCAGATGACGCAACTCGCGCGCCATCCCAACCGCCCCTACATGCTCGACTACATCAACTTCTGCTTCAAGAATTTCATCGAGATCCACGGCGACCGCGCTTTCCACGACGACGCCCCGATCGTCTGCGGTTTCGCTGAACTCGAAGGCGAGCGGGTGGTCGTGATCGGTCATCAAAAAGGGCGCAACACCAAGGAAAAGATCGCACGCAACTTCGGCATGCCCAACCCGGAAGGGTACCGCAAGGCATTGCGCGTGATGAAACTGGCCGAGAAATTCCACCTGCCCATCATCACCTTCATCGACACGCCGGGGGCGTTTCCGGGCATCGGCGCCGAAGAGCGCGGCCAGTCCGAGGCGATCGCCCGCAACCTGATCGAGATGTCCCACCTCAAGACCCCGATCATCGTCGCGGTCGTCGGCGAGGGGGGCAGCGGCGGGGCACTGGCGCTTGGCGTCGGCGACGAGATCCTGATGATGCAGTATTCCATCTATTCGGTCATCTCGCCCGAGGGGTGCGCCTCGATCCTGTGGCGCGATCCGGCCAAGGCCGAGATCGCGGCCGAGATGATGAAGATCACCTCGCCCGACCTGCTCAAGTTCGGCGTGATCGACAAGATCATCCCCGAGCCCGAAGGCGGCGCCCACCGCGACCACAAGGAAGCGGCCGAATCGCTCAAGAAGGAGCTGGTCGAGACGCTCGCGTCGCTCCTGCCCCTGCCCATTCCCGAGCTGCTCGACCGGCGGTACGCCAAGTTCCGTGCGATGGGGCAATTCAAGAAGAAGGCCGGGGGGGCTGCTTGACGGAGGCACGCCTCTCCGAACTGCGTCACGAAATCGATTCGGTCGACGACAGGCTGCTCGACCTGCTCAACCGTCGGGCTGCCGCCGCCCTGGAAGTGGGATCGATCAAGTCGAAAGAGAATCTGCAGTTCTACGTCCCCGAGCGCGAAGCCGAGATCCTGCGACGGCTGACCTCCGCCAATCCGGGGCCCTTTCCGAACGAGGCGCTCAAGGCCATCTACCGGGAAATCATCTCCGCGTCGCTATCGCTCGAAAAGCCGCTGAGCGTCGCATTCCTGGGCCCCCGGGCCACCTTCACCCACCTCGCGTGCCTGAAGCATTTCGGCGAAAGCGCGGTATACGACCCGCAGCTGAACGTCTCCGAGGTGTTCGAGGCGGTCGAGCGCGGCATCTCCGATTTCGGCGTCGTCCCGATCGAGAACTCGTCCGAAGGGATCGTCACCCACACCCACGACATGTTCGTCGACCACAACCTCCTGATCTGCGGCGAGATCATGGTCGAGGTTTCCCACGACATATTGTCCGTGACCGGCGACCTGACGCATGTGAAGAAGGTCTACTCGCACCCGCAGGCGCTGGCGCAGTGCCGCGACTGGCTCGAACGCAACCTGCGCACCGTCCCCGTCTTCGACGTCGAAAGCACCGCGCGCGCGGCCGAATTGGCCAAGGACGACCCGGCGGCTGCGGCGATCGCGGGCGAGGCGGCGGCCAAGATCTACGGGCTCAAGACCATTCGCAAGCGGGTCCAGGACAACGCCAACAATTTCACCCGGTTCATCATCATCGGCAAGATCGCCCCGAAGCGCACCGGCAACGACAAGACGTCGATCCTCTTCGCCTCGAAAGACGAGGTCGGGGCGCTCTACCTGATGCTCGAGCCGTTCTACCGAAACAAGATCAACCTGGCCAAGATCGAGTCGCGTCCCGTCAAGAAGAAGGCGTGGGAATACCTCTTCTTCCTCGACATGGAAGGGCACATCACCGACGCGCCCATCGCCGCCGCGATCGACGCGCTCAAGATGCGCGCGCAATACATCAAGATCCTGGGCTCCTATCCCAGGGTCGTCTGACCACACCGAACGATCCGATCTTTCCGGGGGGAACTTTCAAATGATCATCGTACTCAAGGGGGGCGCAACCGAAGCCGAGGTCGCGCGGATCGAGGAACGCATCAAGGCCGACGGCCTTTCCGCCCACATCTCGAAGGGCGTCGAGCGCACGATCATCGGCGTGGTCGGAGACGAGCGGAAACTCGACCCCGAGACGTTCGAGGGGCTCGACTGCGTCGACAAGGTCATGCGGGTCCTCTCGCCCTACAAACTGGTCAGCCGCGATTTCAAGAAGGAAGACACCGTCATCGAGGTGATGGGCCAGAAGATCGGCGGCGGAACGATCGCGCTCTTCGCGGGCCCCTGCTCCGTCGAAGGGAAGGAGATGATGGTCGAGATCGGGAAGCGCGTCGCCGCTGCCGGGGCGACCTTCATCCGGGGCGGCGCCTACAAGCCGCGCACGAGCCCCTACGCCTTCCAGGGGATGGGCGAGGACGGCCTCAAGTGCCTGGCCGACGCGCGCGAGGCGACCGGCCTCCCGGTGGCGACCGAACTGATGGACCCGCGCGACATCGACGTCGTCGCGAAATACGCCGACATCATCCAGATCGGCGCCCGCAACATGCAGAATTTCAGGTTGCTGACCGAGGTGGGCAAGCTCGACAAGCCGATCATCCTCAAGCGCGGCATCAGCGCGACGATCCTCGAGTGGCTCATGTCGGCCGAGTACATCGCATCCGAGGGCAACACGCGGATCATCCTGTGCGAGCGCGGCATCCGCACCTACGAGCAGGCCACGCGCAACACGTTCGACGTCTCTGCGATCCCGGTGCTCAAGGCGCTGACGCACCTGCCCGTCATCGCCGACCCGAGCCACGCGGCCGGCAAGGCGTCGCTGGTCGAACCGCTCGCGGCCGCTGCCATCGCGGCGGGAGCCGACGGCCTCATGATCGAGGTGCACAACCAGCCCGAGAAGGCGCTCTCCGACGGCCCGCAGTCGCTGCGCCCCGACACCTTCGATGCGATCGTCTCGCGCCTCAAGCGCGTCGCCGACGCGGTCGACCGCAAGCTCGGTACGGCGTGAAAGGGATCCGGCTCGGCATCGTCGGACTCGGCCTGATCGGCGGATCGCTCGCCCGCGCCCTGCAGGGGAAGCGGGGCGCTCCGGAGGTGTGGGGCTCCGACCGGTGCAAGGAATCCGTCCGGCTGGCGCTCGATTGCGGCGCAATATCCAAAGGCGCGACAGAACGCGAGATCGCCAGGTGCGACGTCGTCGTGGTGTGCGTTCCCGTGCGCGCTTCGGTCGCGGTGATCGAGCGTATCGGAAAACGGATGCGCCCGGGATCGGTGTTGACCGACGCAGGCAGCGTCAAGGCCGAGGTGGTCGCCAGGGGACGCGCGGCGGTGGCCGAGGGCGTCGCTTTCATCGGCGGGCACCCGATCGCCGGCACCGAGAATTCCGGCTTCCCCGCGGCCGACGGGACGCTTTACAAGGGCCGCACCGCGATCGTCACGCCGTGCGTGGGCGACGACGAGGCCGCGGTCCGCACTGTCGAGAAAATATGGGAAAAGGCGGGCGCCCGGCTGCTCCGGATGGATCCCGCCACGCACGACCACGTCTTCGCCTACGTTTCGCACCTGCCGCACGTCGTTGCATACGCCCTGGTGCACGCGGTCGGAACGCTCGACACCAACGTCCCGCTGGGCTACTCGGCGGGCGGGTTCCGCGACTTCACCCGCATCGCCTCCAGCAACCCGGCCATGTGGAAGGATATCGTCCTGCAGAACCGCCCCGAGATGCTTCGGGCGCTGGCGCACTACCGCAAGAACCTCGCGCTTATCGAAGGACTGATCCGGAAGGAGGACGAGGCGGGAATCCTCGCCTACTTCGGCCGGTCGAAGAAGATCCGGGACGGGATATAAACCATGACCTCAAGCAAGAAGATCGAGGGCACCGTCACGGTGCCGGGCGACAAGTCGATCAGCCACCGGGCGGTCATGCTCGCCGGCCTGGCCGAAGGGGTGAGTCTCATTCGCGGGTTCCTGCACGCAGAGGACACGCTCCGCTCGGCGGCCATGATGCGCGCCTTGGGGGCATCGGTCGATTTCCTCTCTCCCACTGACGTGCGGGTCGTCGGGCAGGGGATGCGGAACCTTTCCGAGCCGTCCGACGTGATCGACGCGGGCAACTCGGGTACGACCATCCGGATCGGGGCGGGATTGCTCGCCGCCCAGCCGTTCCTGACCGTCGTCACGGGCGATTCCTATCTCCGGCGTCGCCCGATGGGGCGCGTCATCAAGCCGCTCGCGGCGATGGGCGCCACGATCGCCGGCCGGCGGGGCGACTCGCTCCCCCCGCTGTGCATCCGGGGCGGGAACCTCAAGGG
>JANXQJ010000195.1 GCA_025356865.1 Deltaproteobacteria bacterium
CCTCGCGCTGACCCAGGAAGCCGCCAGCAAGTACTACAAGGACATCAAGTCCACGGGCATCCTCCTCATCGACCAGGATTTCGTCCTCAATCCTCCCAAGGGCGACTTCAAGGTCATCAAGCTTCCGATCATCAAGACGGCCGCTGAAGATATCGGCAAGGCGTTCGTGGCGAACATCGTCGCCACCGGCGCGATTACCGCACTCGCCGACAAGGTTACCTACGCCTCGGTCGAGAAGGCCGTTCTCGCCCGCGTTCCGAAAGGCACCGAAGATATGAACAAGAGGGCGCTCAAGGCCGGTTACGATCTCGCCAAGGCGGTGATGTAACCGTGATCCAGCGAACGCTTTCCATCGTCAAGCCCGACGGTGTCCGCAAGGGTGTCATCGGCAAGGTCGTCAGTCGTTTCGAGGAAGCCGGCATCCGCATCGTTGCAATGCAGATGCGCCAGCTTAGTCGCAAGGATGCCGAAGGATTCTACGCAGTTCACTGCGACAGGCCCTTCTTCGGCGAACTTTGCGACTTCATGACCTCCGGGCCCGTCGTGGTCATGGTGCTCGAAGGTGAAGACGTCATCGCCCGCAATCGCGAACTGATGGGGGCAACCGACCCCAAGAAAGCCGCCCCCGGCACCATCAGGGCCGACTTCGCCGACAGCATCGGCGAGAATATCGCCCACGGTTCGGACGCTCCCGAAACGGCGGCCATCGAGATTTCCTGGTTCTTCAGGGGGCTCGACATCGTTTCCTGATCAACGGCAGTCAAGGCTCGGCCTCGAAATCCCCGACTCGTCAGCCACACGGCGAGCCGGGGATTTTGTTTTTGAGATAGAATGACCGGATGCCTGTCGAATTGAAAGGGATGCCGATCGGTGAACTCGAGTCCTTCCTCTTCTCCGAAGGGAAAGAGCGGTTTCGCGCTCGTCAACTGTCGCGCTGGCTTTATCAGCGGTTCGCAGACGATTTTTCGGGGATGACCGACCTCTCCAAACCGTTCAGGGAAAAGTTGTCCGGAGGGTGCACCCTGACTTTGCCGTCCTGCGATCTGATCGAAGGGTCGTCCGACGGGACCGAGAAATATCTCTTCAGGCTCGAAGACGGAGAATCCGTCGAAAGCGTGCTGATCCCCGAAGAAGGACGCACCACGCTGTGCGTCTCTTCGCAGGTCGGTTGCGCCATGCGGTGTGGATTCTGCGCCACGGGCGCGATCGGATTCAAGCGCAACATGACTGCCGCCGAGATCGTTAATCAGGTTGTTTTCGCCGGCAAACGTCTCAAGGACGCAAATCAGTGCCTGACTAATGTCGTGTTCATGGGCATGGGAGAACCGCTCGAGAATTATGACGAGGTATGCCGCGTCCTGGACATCCTGCTTTCGGTCTACGGATTCCACCTTGCCGGCAAGCGGATTACCGTCTCGACTTCTGGCGTCGTACCCAGGATGCTTTCGCTTTCCGAACGGTTTCCCGTGAGCATTGCCGTTTCTCTTAACGCAGCAAATGACGATCTGCGTTCCGAGCTGATGCCGATCAACAGGAAATACCCTTTGAAGGAACTGATCGGCGCCATGCGGCAAATCCCCCTTCACCGGGGGCGCAAGGTCACCGTAGAATATGTTCTTCTTCAAGGGGTCAACGATTCGGTTTCAGACGCCCGGGATCTGGCCCGCCTTCTGCGAGGAATACCGGTGAAGGTGAACCTGATTCCCTTCAATGCGCACGAATTCGGCGATTTTGTTTCTCCGCCCCGATCGGTCGCCGATGCCTTTCGCGACGTCATGGTCGACGCAGGGATGCTTGCGATAACCCGCAGTCGCCGGGGTAACGATATCAGCGCTGCATGCGGGCAGCTCAGTGCAGGACAAAAGGAGAGTGCAGGATCATGAAGCAGATACTTGGCATCATAGGCGGTTCGGGTTTATACGATATCGAAGGGATGAAAAAAGTTCGTGAAGTGAGGGTAAAGACCCCCTTCGGCGACCCTTCGGATGCGCTGATCATAGGCGAAATCGGCGGGACCACGATCGCTTTCCTGCCGAGGCACGGCCGTGGGCACCTGATCCCGCCTTCCCATATCAATTACAGGGCAAATATCTACGCCATGAAAAAAACAGGCGCAACCGCCATTCTGTCGATCTCGGCCGTGGGCAGCATGAAAGAAAAGATTCGCCCGGGCGATATCGTGGTGGTCGACCAGTTCTACGACAACACCAAGCTCAGGGTGAACACATTCTTCACCGACGGCGTGGTCGGTCACATCCAGTTCGCCGACCCGGTATGCCCCTCCCTCGCCGATATCGCACTGGCATCGGCCAGGACGGTCGTGAAGCGCGTCCACAAGGGAGGAACCTACCTTTGCATGGAAGGCCCCGCCTTTTCAACCCGGGCCGAATCCGCGATCTACCGAAAGTGGGGCGTCGACGTAATCGGGATGACCAACATGCCCGAAGCGAAGCTTGCACGCGAGGCCGGCATCTGTTATTCAACGCTGGCCCTTGCGACGGACTACGATTGCTGGCGTGAAGGGCACGAGGATGTTTCCGTCGATGCGATCATCGCGGTATTGCGGAACAACGTCGAGAACTCGAAGAAGATAATCGTCGAAGTGGCGAAACGGTTATCGACGAAATGCGGGTGCGGCTGTTCCGAATCCCTCAAGTACGCCATCCTGACCGACCCCGAAAAAATTCCTGCTGCCGCCCGAAAACGGCTCGGGGTGATCCTCGGCAAGCGGTCGTGAAGGGTCTGCCTGGTTGGTTCCTGGTCGCTGCCTTGCTCGTGACCGGGTGTGCAAGCGCGCCTCCTCCTGTCGACCGGAAAGCCGGCGCGAGCGCCCACATGCAGATGGGGATCAGTTTCCTGAGGCAAAACAATATCCCGATGGCCATGCGCGAGTTGGCCGAGGCGTCCCAACTCGATCCCGACAACCCCGAAGTCGATCTCGGTTTCGGATTCGCTTATCAGGCGCGCGGCGAGCACGATGTTGCCGAGCGACGTTTTCGGGAAGCCCTGCGAAAGAAACCCGACTATCCCGAGGCGCACAACGGGCTCGGATCTTCCCTCAGTTTTCAAGGCAAGACCGACGAGGCGCTGAAAGAGTTCGAAGTGGCGGCCAAGGATGTCTACTACACCTCGCCGGAACTGGCCTGGTTCAACATGGGCGAGGAATACCGGAGGCTCAAGCGGTATTCAAAAGCAGACGAGATGTACGGAAAATCCATCTCCTCGAATGACCGGTTTCTCGACGCCCACCTTGCACGGGCATCGGTTCGTGCCGAGGAAAAGCGATTTTCCGAGGCGGTCAACGGGCTTGAAGACGCCGTATCGCGCCATCCAGGGTTCTTTCAGGGGCAACTTGAACTTGGACGGCTCTATCTCCGCCTCGAACGTCGCGAGGATGCCCGAAAAATATTCAAGGATGTATCGGCCACAACCACCGACGCCGCAGTGAGGCGCTACGCGGCCGATCAGCTCAATCTTCTCGACTCCACAAAAAGGTAAGGACCAAACCCATGGGTGCAGGCGAACGGCTGAAAACCAGAAGGGAGGCGCTCGGGCGAGCGATTCCCGATGTTTCGACCGATCTCAGGATCAGCAGCAAGTACCTTCGCGGAATCGAGGAGGGCCACTATGAAGGGTTCCCCGCCCGCGTCTTCTCCGTAGGGTTCATCAAGAGTTACGCCGCTTTCCTCGAAGAGGATCCCGAACCGGTTATTCAGGAATATGGCGACTATGCGGGCGATTCCACCGGCCCCGATTCCCACAATCCTGTCGCTGTCGGTTCGCAATGGGTCGAAAAGGCCCGCGAACGGGGCAACCGGATGCTTTACTATATTCTTGCCGCGCTCGTCGTCCTGCTGATCGGGAGCGGCCTTTCCTGGTATTCCTCCAGACCGATTCCGCCTCCGGGGATATCGCCGATCGCAATCCCTGTCGTCGACAACCGGATTCCAGCGACTTCCCCTGCCGGGGACAACCTTGCAAATCGCGAAGGAAGGAACGGTTCGTTGCTATCGGTTCCAGACAACACGGCAACTCCCCTTTTGCAGCCGGATATCGCTCCGTATCAACTCTACCTCGAAGCAAACGACCAGACATGGCTGATGTACAGTCTCGATGACGACGAACCGCTGGATACCATGCTTTATCCCGGCGACAAACTCAGCATTCAGGCCCGTCGGAAAATCTTTTTGAAACTCGGGAACGCGGGTGGCGTGATCGGTACGCTCAACGGTCGCCGGATGCCCGAATTTGGCGGCAGGGGACAGGTCCGGGTCGTCACCATGGGCAAATAACCCTCGACATGCCCTCCTCAGCACCCCGAACGCTCCATTCCTCGCGCGCTTTTCTCGTTCGAGCGACCGATATGGGGGAAACGGACCGGCGTTTCACGCTTTTCTCGGAATCCGAGGGGACGGTTTCGCTTCTCGGCAGATCGGCCCGTAAAAGTCGCAAGCGGTTCGGCGGGGTACTCCAACGCTATTTCCTGCTTGACATTGGATGGTCGTCGATCACCGACAGGATGCCGGTGCTCGAACAGGTCATGCTGGTCGCCTCCTTCTGGGAAATCATCGAAGATTGGGACAGGGTTCGTCACGCCGATTATCTGCTCGAGATGGCGGTCAACCTCTTTCCTCAACCGGGGCCCAAACCCAGGGCGTTCGAAGCGCTCTATTCGGGGATCCGTTCGCTTGCGCTTGGGGAACCGCCGGGGGCGGTCGTCGCCCGGACTGAAGCGGCCATGCTGTCAACTGCCGGATGGGGTCCGAATCTCGGTGGTTGCAAGGTGTGCGGGACGAACCAGGCAGGAACTTTCCGTTTCATCGTCCCGGAAGGGGTGCTTGCGTGCCCGGGTTGCCCCGGAATATCTGGGGCGCCGTTGTCGCTCGGCGCGGTCAAAACGTGGCGTGCTCTCCAGTCTTCCTCGCCATCGGTGCTCGGGCGCATTCGCCTTGCCGAGCCAATTCTTTCGGAATTACGAGAGGTTATCCGGAAATATGTGGAGCATTGCATCGGTAGGCCTCTTCGCAGCCTCGGAAGTCGATAAACAGGCGGCAATCGCTGAAACCCCCTGTATTTCTGGAATATTCCTTGACCTTCCTTGGTGGCGATGGTATGAAAAGTTATCATTTTTCGACCTCCGGAGGACGCGTTGTTTTTCCAGGATCTTGTGCTCGCCCTGCAACGGTTCTGGGCTGACAAAGGTTGTGCGATCCAGCAGCCTTACGACATCGAAGTCGGGGCGGGGACATTCAATCCTGCAACCTTCCTCAGGGCACTCGGCCCCGAACCGTGGAATGCAGCCTATGTCGAACCATCGCGTCGTCCGACCGATGGGCGCTATGGCGAGAACCCCAACCGGCTCCAGCATTATTACCAGTTTCAAGTCATCATGAAGCCTTGTCCCACCAACTTCGTCGAACTTTACCTCGAATCGCTTAAGGTTGTCGGAATCGACCCGTCCCGGCACGACATCCGGTTTGTCGAAGACGACTGGGAGTCACCCACGCTCGGTGCCTGGGGGCTTGGCTGGGAAGTCTGGCTCAATGGCATGGAAATAACGCAATTCACCTATTTCCAGCAGTGCGGGGGGATCGATCTCAAGCCGGTTTCCGGCGAGATCACGTATGGGCTCGAGCGCATCGCAATGTATCTTCAGGACGTCGAGAACGTCTTCGACCTCAAGTGGGTAGGCAACCTGACCTACGGAGATGTGCATCACCGCGACGAGGTCGAGTTTTCCAGGTACAACTTCGAGACAGCCGACGTCGAGATGCTGTTCTCCCTTTTCCAGATGTACGAAAAGGAATGCAAGCGCCAGATTGAAGAAAAACTGGTTCTCCCGGCGTACGACTACTGCTTGAAGTGTTCCCACGCATTCAACCTGCTCGATGCCCGTGGGGCGATCTCCGTGACCGAGCGCACCTCTTATATCGGTCGTGTGCGCAACCTGGCGCGTCTATGCGCCGAGAACTACCTGAAGTCGCGTGAAGCGCTCGGGTTCCCGCTGACCGGAAAATTCTCCGGCTGATCAACGACTGAGGAGGCCATCCTCCTGACAGGGCGAGGGTTCATGGAACGCGATTACCTGCTTGAGATCGGCTGCGAAGAAATTCCCGCGGGATTTGTCGGTCCTGCGCTATGGACGGGCAGCCAGCTGCTCGCCGAGTCCCTGCGCAAGGCACGGCTATCATTCGAGAAAATCGACATCTACGGAACGCCCAGGCGACTTGCCTATCTCGTTCGGAATCTGAACGAGTCGCAGGATGCGACCGAGGAAACCGTCCTGGGTCCCCCGAAAAACGTCGCATTCGATTCCCAAGGAAACCCGAGCAAGGCGGCGGTCGGTTTTGCCAAGTCGCAGGGTGTCGAGGTCGAGGCGTTAAAATTGTTTCCGACCGAGCGCGGTGATTATCTCGGCATCATCAAAAGCGAAGCGGCTCGACCCACGACCGAGATTCTCCCCCGCCTGGCTGCCGAGTTCGTTTCCTCGATTCCGTTCCGTAAATCGATGCGTTGGGCAGACCTCGATGTCCGTTTCGTCAGGCCGGTTCAATGGATCGTGTCGCTCTTTGGCGAAGAAATGGTGCCATTCCCCTTCGGAAATATCGACGCAGGAAGGGTGACCCGCGGACACCGATTCCTTTCCGCCGGGCCTGTTCCGCTCCGGTCGCCGGCCGATTATGCTTCGGCCCTTGCCGCAGCGTCCGTCTTCGTGGAACTCGAAGACCGTAAGCAGACGATTCGCGACGGTTTGCTCGAACTCGAAAAACAGAACGGCATGAAATGGATCGTCGACGAGCCGCTCCTCGAAACGGTCGGCAACCTCGTAGAATGCCCGATCGTGATGATGGGCCGCTTCGAAGAGAAATACCTGGCCCTGCCTCGCGAAATCCTCATTACCACCATGCGCACCAATCAGAAATACTTCGTGTTCGAGGATTCGTCCGGAAAACTGCTTCCCTGTTTCGCCTTCGTTTCAAACATGAAGGTGGTCGATCCAAAGGTCGTTGTTTCCGGTAACTCGCGGGTTCTCCGGGCGCGTCTTTCCGATGCGGAGTTCTACTACTCCGATGACCTGAAGATCCCGCTTTTTGATCGCGCACAGGCGCTCAAGTCCGTTCTTTTCCAGAAAGAGATGGGAACCTACTGGGAAAAAGTCGAGCGGATGGCCGAAGTTGCCGCATTCGTCGCATCTTATTCCTGTCCGTCGAAAGAAGCCGATTGCCGGCGTGCAGCCATCCTGTCCAAGGCAGATCTGACAGCAGGCGTCGTAAAGGAATTTCCCGAACTGCAAGGCGTCATGGGCAGCCACTACGCATCCATGACCGGCGAAAACGACGAAGTCGCTCGTTCGATCCAGGAACATTACCTTCCAAAGGGGCAGGCCGACGAAATGCCCTCGACGGACGTCGGAGTCGCTGTCGCGATCGCCGACAAGATCGACATGGTCTGCGGCTGCTTCGGGGTGGGCCTGATCCCGACCGGAACCGCCGACCCGTACGCGCTTCGCCGGCAGACATTGGGTATCCTCTCCATTCTCGATGCTCAAAAAATACGCATTCCACTCGCGACGCTCGTCGCCCGATCGCTCGATACCCTCTCCGGCAAGCTGAAGTCCCCCGCCTCCGAAGTCAGCCAGAAAGTGCTCGAGTTCTTTTCTGGCCGCTTGTTCAACCTGTGGTCCGGGAAGGGGTTACCTTCAGATCTTTCCGAAGCGGTCCTGGCAGCCGGCCTGACCGACGTGGTCGATCTCAAGGCAAAACTCGATGCATTGGTCTTGTTCCGCGCTGATCCGGCTTTCGAACCGCTGGCCGAAGTTTTCAAGCGGGTGATCAACATCAGCAAGAATTTCGACGGACAGCTCTCCGTTTCCGAAGACCTGTTCGAGCACGACGAAGAACGTGCCCTTTTCTCCGCAGCGGGCGAAGTGTCCTCCCGTGTCCGTTCGGCGGCTGCGGGCGGACGTTATGCCGAGGCACTCGCGGAGATGGCTGCGCTCCAGGGCGTCGTTGCCGCATTCTTCGACAAGGTGCTGGTCATGGCAAAGGACGAACCGGTCAAGAACAACCGGTTGGCGCTGCTAAAGAATCTTTCCGGACTGTTTGCCTCGGTGGCTGATTTTTCGAAAGTCGCATCGGGCCGGGTCGGATAATCACTAACACCACTTCCTAGGGGGAAAATCGGATGGCCACCAAACACGTCTACTTCTTCGGCGGCGGCAAGGCCGAGGGAAACGGCGGAATGAAAGACCTGCTCGGCGGCAAGGGCGCAGGCCTGGCTGAAATGACCAACCTGGGCATTCCAGTCCCGCCCGGTTTCACGATCGGTACTTCGGCGTGCACGCTTTATTACAAGAATCGCGGCAAGATCCCCGCCGACCTGAAGAAAGAGATCGCGACGCACCTCTCCCGACTAGAGAAACAGATCGGCAAGAAACTGGGCGATCCCAAGAACCCGCTGCTGGTCAGCGTCCGTTCGGGGGCCAAGTTCTCGATGCCTGGCATGATGGACACGGTCCTCAACTTGGGTCTGAACGACAAGAGCGTCGTGGGGATGGCCGAAAAAACCGGGAACGAACGGTTCGCTTTTGACGCCTATCGTCGGTTCATCACGATGTTTTCCAATGTCGTGCTTGAAATCCCCAAAGACGCTTTCGACGAGATTTTCGACGAAAAGAAGCGCGAGCGCGCCGTCGCCTTTGACGTCGACCTGACCGCCGACGACCTCAAGGAAATTTGCAAGTCGTTCAAGGCCCTCGTCAAGACCCGGCTCAAGAAAGAGTTTCCGCAGGATCCGGCCGTTCAGCTCGAACTGTCGCGCGACGCTGTTTTCCGCTCCTGGAACAACGACCGGGCGAAATATTACCGCAAGTCCAACAATATTCCCGACGACATCGGCACCGCAGTCAACATCCAGGCCATGGTTTTCGGAAACATGGGCAACGATTGCGCAACCGGCGTCGGTTTCACGCGTAATCCGTCAACCGGCGCCAAGGAATTCTACGGCGAATATCTTATCAACGCCCAGGGTGAAGACGTCGTGGCCGGTATTCGCACGCCCAAGCACATCGGCGACATGAAAAAAGATCTGCCCAAGGTTTTCGATCAGCTTGTGAAGATAACCACCCGTCTCGAAAAGCATTACAAAGATGTGCAGGACTTCGAATTCACCGTCGAGGGCAACAAGCTTTACATGCTCCAGACGCGCAACGGGAAGCGAACTGCGGCTGCGGCCGTCAAGATCGCCACCGATATGGTCAAGGAAAAACTGATCACCAAGGAAGAGGCGCTCATGCGCCTCGAACCGCAGCAGATCGATCAACTGCTCCACCCGGTCATCGATCCCGCGGCCAAGGTCATCGTGATTGCAAAGGGGCTCCCCGCCTCACCCGGCGCGGCAACCGGCGCGGTCGTTTTTACAGCCGATCGCGCCGTAGAACTGGCTGCCGAAGGGAAGGCCGTAATCCTCGTGCGGAAGGAAACGTGCCCTGACGACATCCATGGCATGGATGTCGCCCGGGGCATCCTGACGGCGCGCGGCGGGATGACCTCCCACGCGGCTGTCGTGGCGCGGCAGATGGGAAAGACCTGTATCGCCGGATGCGAAAGCATCGACGTCGACGAAGCGGGTTGCCGCTTCACCGTCAACGGCAAGATCATCCAGGAAGGCGATTTCATAACGCTCAACGGCAGCACCGGCGAAGTCATCATGGGGCAGGTCCCGTTGATCTCCCCCAAGATGACGGGGGCCTTCGGAACGCTTATGTCCTGGGCGGACGGTGTTCGTCGACTTAAGGTTCGCGCCAACGCCGATACGCCGCGGGATGCCAAGGTCGCTCGCGATTTCGGTGCCGAAGGGATCGGACTGTGCCGTACCGAGCACATGTTCTTTGCCGAGGATCGCATCAGCATCATGCAGGAAATGATTCTCGCCCGCACCAAGGAGGCCCGCGAACTGGCTCTCGCGAAACTCCTGCCCATGCAGCGTGAAGATTTCAAGGGACTGTACAAGGTCATGAAGGGTTTCCCCGTGACGATCCGGCTCCTGGATCCGCCTTTGCACGAATTCCTCCCCAGGCGCGAGGATCTCATGCTCGAGGTCAAGACGCTTGAACTGACACGTGGCGACAGGACGCTCATCAATGAGCGGAAGCGACTTCTCAACCGGGTCGAAGAGTTGCACGAATTCAATCCGATGCTGGGCCTTCGAGGTTGCCGTCTCGGCATTTATTATCCCGAGATCACCCGGATGCAGGCTCGCGCTATTTTCGAGGCAGCGTGCGAAGTCGCCAAGGACAAGATCACCGTTCACCCCGAGGTGATGATTCCGCTGGTCAGCATGGCGGCCGAGATGAAGGCCCAGAAAGAGATCGTCGTCCAGGTTGCCGAAGAGACCATGAAACGATACAAGCGTTCCTTGTCCTATACCGTGGGGACGATGATCGAATTGCCTCGTGCGGCCGTGACGGCGGACGAGATCGCGAAAGAGGCCGAATTCTTCTCATTCGGCACCAACGACCTGACCCAGACCACGTTCGGTTTCTCGCGCGACGATTCGGGCAAGTTCATCCAGAACTACATGTTCCGCTCCGAGTTGTGCCCGCAATGCGCAAGCAAACTTGAAAAAGATCTGTCATGCGCATCGTGCAAGATCACTTACGACCGTCGCCCCGATAACATCCTCGAGAACGATATCTTTGCAACTCTCGACCAGGAAGGTGTTGGCGCATTGATTCGGATGGGCGTCGCCAAGGGGCGGGCCACCCGTCCCAAAATGAAGGTAGGCATTTGCGGCGAGCACGGCGGAGATCCCAAGTCGGTCGAATTCTGTCACAGGGAAGGTCTCGATTACGTCTCCTGCTCTCCTTACAGGGTGCCAATCGCCCGTCTTGCCGCAGCCCAGGCCGTCCTGCATGAACGTGCCGCAGCAAAGGCGGCTGCGCCCAAGGCCAAGGCCAAGCCGGCGGTGGCCAAAAAAGCAGCGAAAAAGTAACATCCGACGTTCGTCATGCCGATTGGGCGGCCCCGATCCGGGGCCGCCTTTTTTGTCTTTACAGGACTATTCCGGCACCATATATTGGGTAGTTGCTCAAAGCGTATACATTATGTTGATAGAACTACAATCCCCGGGAGTACACGTCCTTCTGCGATGAAACTACGAAAACTTGAAGTTCTGGGTTTCAAATCCTTCTACGAAAAGACCTCGTTTACTTTTTCGGACGGTATCACGGCGATCGTCGGTCCCAACGGGTGCGGCAAATCGAATATTGTCGATGCCATCCGCTGGGTGCTGGGTGAGCACGCTGCCTCGCACCTTCGCAGCAAGGTTCTTCAAGACGTTATTTTCAAAGGGTCCGAAGCAGCCGGCCCGCTTGGGATGGCCGAAGTGACGCTGACCTTCGCCAACAACGACGGCCTCGCCCCTCCGGGATACGAATCCTATTCCGAAATCGAGATCACACGCAGGACGTTTCGTGACGGCGACAGCGAGTTCTTCATCAACAAGGTTCCCTGTCGTCTGAAGGACATCACCGAACTGTTCATGGACACCGGTTCCGGCGCCCGCGGATACGCCATCATCGAACAGGGCAAGATCACCTCGATCGTCGAGGGGCGTCCGGAAGAAAAGCGGATGATCGTAGAAGAAGCAGCTGGCGTCGCCAAGTTTCGTCTCCGAAAACGGGAAGCCGAGCGAAAGATGGAAAGCACCCGCCAGAACCTTTCGCGGGTTCGCGACGTTACCGACGAGGTGCGCCGTCAACTAGGCAGTCTTGAGCGGCAGGTTAAAAAGGCCGAGAAATTCAAGGTTCTCAAGGATGAACTCCGGGTACTCGATGCCGAAATAGCATCCCGCCGACGACGGAACCTGATGCAGTCCCTCGAGAAGATTTCCTCAGATCTGGCCTTGGCCGAATCCTCGCTCGATGATTTGCGGTCAGGCCTTGCGTCGCATGAAACCGAGCGGGAAACCGAACGGATTCGCCAGGCGGAAGCCGAATCGGTCATGCGGACGTTCCAGGAATCCCACGCCGGTCTCAAGGAAGATATCGCAAGACGGGAAGCCGAGTGGGCCGGTAAGGGACGTGAGGCGGACCTGCTCAAGCGGCAGGTTGTCGAGACGGCCGACGAAATCCGCCTTCTCGAAATCGAGATCACCGAGATGTCGACCAAACTTCAAGCGGCCGACGCCGATGGAGTCAGGCTGGCGGAAGGGCTCCTTCATTGCCGTGAGCGCCGGGCCATGCTTTCCGCTGCAGCGGAAGATGCCAAAGCCGAGTACCAGGCGACAAGCACCGCCCACGAGCGGTCCCGGGCCGATCTCATGGTTCGCGTCACCAATCATTCCAGTGCGCGTTCCGGCGCCGAGTCATTGAGTGACCGGATTGCGCAGAACGACGATTCGCTTCAGCGGTTCCAGGACAGGGCAAAGGAAGCGGCAATCCTGGTCGAATCGGCCGATCGCGACCATCAGGCTGCATCCCGTGCCATGACCGAGGCCGGCGAGTCGCTCGAAGCGGCCGAATCATCCTGGGAGGATGCGGGGCGGCGATTGGCCGCCGAAAATTCCCTTCTCGAAAGCATAATCAGCGGCCGCAGCGATGCAGACCGCCGCCTTCAGACTGCGTCATCCCGTCTGGGGGCCCTCGCCGAACTCCACGGGCGGCGCGACTGGGCATCATCGGGCGTGCGCGCCGTCCTGGGCCACTTTCACTTGACCGGCGACGATTCAGGGGTGTCCGGAGGCGGCGTTCTTGGCGTCATCGGAGAATTGATCGATACCGAACCGGCCTATGAAAAAGCGGTTGAAGCGTTTCTCGGCGAACGGATGCAGGCCGTGGTCGTCGCGGGGCACGAGTCGGCGCTTTCGGCACTCGATTATCTCAAGCAATCCGCAGAAGGGCGAAGCGCTTTCGTCCCCGTTTCCATCCGCAGGCGGGGCGACGAAACACCGGGGGCTCGAGGTGAGGGGATCATCGCCGCGATGGCCGACGTGGTCAAGGCGCCTGCGCAGTGCGGCATGCTGGTCCGGGGATTGCTGGGCGACACCCTGATTGTCCGGGATCTCGACTCCGCCTTGACTCTTTGGGAAAAGGGCGAAGCCTGGAACTCGTTCGTGACGCTCGACGGGGATGTGCTGGGGGCTGACGGAACGATTGTGGGAGGCAGCGCCGGGTCGGTCGAAACAGGCGTGCTCGCCCGGAAGCGTGAAATCCGGGATCTCGAAAACGAGATACTTCTTCTTTCCGCTGACCTGGCCCGTTTGGTCGCGGACGAAGACGCTTCCCGGAAGCGCCGCGCCGAACTCGAGATGCTTCAGGAAGAATTGTTTCGCGCCCGCGAATCCCGGAAGGCCGACGCCGCACGGGCCCAGCAGGCGCTTGCCGTCCTTGCAGAAACCCTCAAGGCCGCCATTGGAAAATCTGAAGCGCTGATTCAGGAGTCTGATTTCCTGCGGGCCGAATTGTCCCGGATGCGGGAAGAACTCGAGCGTCTTTTCGAGGTTGCCCGCGAGAGCGAGCAGGCCAAGGGCGAAGAAGAAGCGCGCGTTTCCATGCTGTCTAAAAGACTCGAAGAGAGTCGCCTGTTCATGGAAGAGTCACAAGCCGCTTTCCATTCCGCCGACAAGGAGTGGGCTGCCCTCGAGCAGCAGGAACGGGCCATTCGCGGAATCCTTGCAACGCTGCGCGAAACGCTGGCTTCCAAGCAGACGGCGATCGGAGAGAAACGACGCCGCGAAGCCGAATCCAGGGAGCGCATCACCCAGCTGATCGACGACTCCGAGGCGACCCGCAATGGCATCGATGCTTCGATGGTCGAACTTGCAACCCGCAAGGAAGCCTTCGAACAACACCAGAAGATCCTGTCCGAAATCTCGGAGCGGGTCGAGACGCTCGAGCACTCCAACCGTGAAAGCCGCCGACGCGAGGCCGATTGCCAATCGGTCATCTCCGATCTTCGCGTGGCTGTTCAACGGTCCGAAAGCGAGCTTTCGGCGCTCGACGACCTTTTCTATCAACGGTACGAGATCCATCCGGCCCAGTTGCCCATAGCCGAAACTGCCGAGGATCCCGCTGCCGAGGAAGTCGCCTATGCCGAAAAGGATACCCGGGCTGCCGACATCCGTACACGGATGGCCGCGATCGGGGATGTCAATCTCGGTTCCCTCGAGGAACACAAGGAACTGAGCGAACGGCACACCTTCCTCCATTCGCAGAAAGAAGACCTCGAAAAGTCGCTCGACGATCTGTCGAAAGCGATTCAAAGAATCAACCGGACGACCCGCGAGCGTTTTCTCGAAACGTTCGAGAAGATCAATGAAATGCTCAAGACCGTTTTCCCGAAGTTGTTCCTTGGCAACGGGAGAGCCTTCCTCAAGTTGCTGGATGAGGACAACTTGCTCGAATCCGGCGTTGAACTCGTCGCCCAGCTCCCTGGGAAAGCCCTGCTGCCCCTGGGGTCCCTGTCTGGCGGCGAAAAAAGTCTCGCCGGCGCCGCGTTGATCTTCGCCATCTTTCTCGTCAAGCCGTCGCCGTTCTGTCTTCTGGACGAAGCCGATGCTGCACTCGATCCGGCAAACGTCGACCGTTTCAACGGGCTGATCCGTGAGATGTCCGGCAACTACCAGTTCCTGATGATTACCCACGACAAGCGAACGATGGAACTGGCCGATTTCCTCTACGGGATCACGATGGAAAAGCCGGGCATTTCCAAGGTCGTTTCGGTCAAGTTCGAGAATTGAAACCAGGGCGGGGCAATCAGTGACGAATTCCGAAGACCGGCCGCGCGGTTCTTTTTTCTCGCGACTGAAGGCAGGGCTCTCCAGGACACGCGAACTGCTGTCGATGAATGTCAGCGCGATCGCCAAGGGAGTCGGGCCGGTCGATGAATCCGTTCTTTCCGAACTCGAAGAGGCGCTCATTCTTTCCGATGCGGGCGTCTCGCTGGCTGCTGAGTACACCGCGGCCCTTCGGGGTCAATGGCGCAAGGGGCAGTTGCCCGATGTCGAGGCCCTCCGGGCCGCGCTTCGCAATATGGTCGAGGAAACCCTTGCGCCGTGCGCCGTCCCGATCCAGATAGGCAAACCCGGTCCTTTCGTCATCATGGTCGTCGGCGTCAACGGAGCCGGGAAAACGACGACGATCGGGAAGATGGCCGCATTCTTCAAAGGTGAAGGCCACTCCGTCCTGCTGGCGGCGGGCGATACTTTCAGGGCCGCGGCGATCGGACAACTAAAAGTCTGGGCCGACCGCGCCCGGGTCGACCTCATCCAGCACAAGGAAGGTTCCGACTCGTCCGCAGTCGCCTTTGATGCCGTGAGGGCTGCAAGTTCCCGCGGAACCGACATCCTGATCATCGATACCGCGGGCCGACTTCACACGAAGGCAAACCTGATGGAGGAGGTGCGAAAACTGGTCCGGGTGATCGGCAAGGAAATTCCCGGCGCCCCGCACGAAGTGCTCCTGGTTCTCGACGCCACCATCGGACAGAATGCGATTGCGCAGGCGCGAACTTTCGGCGAAGCCACGGGCGTTACGGGCATTGCCCTGACCAAACTTGACGGGACGGCCAAAGGTGGCGTCGTTCTCGCGGTAACTCGCGAGATCGGTGTCCCGATTCGTTTCATCGGTGTCGGAGAAGGAATCGATGACCTTCGCCCGTTCGATGCCCGCGGGTTTTCCGAAGCTCTTTTTCAAATAGGCTCCTGATTGATCGACACACTGTTCCTGCAGGTTCTCGGGGCAGTCTGCATCCTGCTGTACGGTGTCCGTTTGACCGGGCAAGGCTTCGAACTTGCGATCGGGAGCAGGATCAAGAATTCCCTTTCCGAATCCGCCGGAGGCAGGATCGGTTCTTTCGCTGCCGGTGCATTGGGAACCGTCCTGCTCCAGAGTTCGGGCGCTGTCGTAACGCTCCTCGTTTCATTCTCCGAAATATCGACTCTCCCCTTGGTGCAGTCTCTCGTTGTAATCCTGGGCGCCGACCTCGGTTCGACGCTGACCATCCAACTCCTTTCCTTCCGGATTTACCACTACGCCCTGCCGGTTCTGTCCGTGGGGATCGTGATATTTCTTGCAGCCCGGAAACTTCAGGTCAAGGCAGCGGGGCAGGGTTTGCTTGGATTCGGTTTTATCCTTCTCGCACTCCGTTTCTTGTCCGAAGCCGCAGCGGGGCTTGCCGGTATCGAGAGCCTCCGATTCCTGATGGTAGATTTATCCGGTGCACCGCTGCTCGCATTCGCGTGGGGTATCGGCTTGAGCGTCGTACTCCAGAGCGGAACCGCGGTGATGATTCTGCTCATCGCCTTTGTGCAGCAAGGGATGTTGAGCCTGTCTGCGGTCCTGCCGCTGGTTCTGGGGGCTAACGTAGGAGCCGCTTCAATCGCCTTCGTTGCCGCGTCGGGTCTTGCTGCGGGAGGCAAGCGCATCGCCTGGGGCCACATGCTGATGAAAACGAGCGGGGCGCTTCTGTTTCTCCCGTTCTTTTCGCTGGCCAAAATAATCCTTGTTTCCGTTTCAGCCGATCCATCCCGGGTCGTCGCCAACGCCCATACCTTGTTCAACCTGCTCATCGCGCTGGTATTCTTTCCCCTTGCACCCGTCCTCTCCCGTTGGCTGATTGTCTGGTTCCCTGACAAAAGCGGGACGGCTCCCCGCGGGCGGGCCGTATTTCTCGATTCTGATCATTTGCCGGTTACCGGAGCCGCTCTCGGACAAGCCGCCCGGGAAATCCTGAGGACCGCCGATATGGTTCAGGAGATGCTCGACATCTCTGTCAAGGCGATCCACGGAAACGGAGAGGAACACGCGGAGAAACTCAGGGCCATCGATGAAGATGTCGATCTTTTGACGCGGGAGATCAAACTGTTCCTTTCACAATTGGGGGAGGGCGTCCTTGATTCGGACCAGACCCGGAAATCGGTCGCCTATATCTCCATCGTGTCCGATCTCGAAAACATCGCGGATTCCGTCGACAAAACTTTGGGAGACCATCTCAACCGCATGACTCGCAATGGACAGCGGTTTTCCTCCGAGGGTGAAAAAGAACTGGACGACTTCCTGCGTTCTGTCGGATCGTTGTTTCGCGAATCCATATCCGCTTTCGTGACGCGGGACCGGAAGGCTGCGCAAAACGTCATCGACCAGAAAAGGATCATCAGCATCAAGGAACGCGATTTACGTCTTGCCCACATATTCCGCCTCCAGAAAGGCACGCCCATTTCGCTCGAAACGAGTGCTGCGCATCTCGATATCATCGCTACCTGGAAGGTCATCGCTTCACTGTCGAAATCCATTGCCTACAACGTTCTCCAGATGGAAGACTGATCGAAAATATCGCGTCGAGGTTGTTACAGGTTCCATAAAGAGTTATTCTTGTCGACAAGCCCCCAGAAAAAAGGCCCCCCAGGAGAAAATGATGATCGTGAGCGAGGAAGCATTCGGTATTATCGAAAAAAAAATCGGTGACCTGGCAGCATTGGTCCAAACACTGAAATCCGAAAAAGAAGCGCTCGGAGCGCAACTCGCGGCCAAAATATCCGAGACTCAGGAACTTGCCAGGAAGATCGCCGAACTGAATCAGGATAAATCCGACGTGAAGGGACGCGTCGACAAGCTGCTGTCGCAACTCGAAACGATTGAGATATAAATCATCGACTGTATAATGGAAACAGTGTGATATGCCAACACGGATCGATTTGAACATCGCTGGTTACACCCTGAGCGTGATGTCCGATCGCTCTCCAGAGCATCTGCAACAACTGGGGTCGATGGTGAACGAAAGGGTCCGGGAAATTCAGAAGGGTGGTTCGACGACCAATTATCTGAACGTGATCCTTTTGTCCGCGATTACATTGGCCGATGAGGTTCTCGATCTGAAAGAAAAGCTCGAAAGCCAGAATGGCAAGAACGAAGAGGCCGAAAAAAGTCTTCTGGCTGCATTGGAACTGGCGCTTGATCAGTGATTGGCACAAAGGGGATGCCCCTGCCGTGCCGGACATCGGTGGAAGAGTTTGAGCCAACTCTCCAAGAACGGGATCTCTACCGTGCGCAGGTGTGCACGCCCCTGATCGGGGAAGCCTGAACGCGTCCGCAGAGAACCCACCTGGCCACCGCCAGGTTCAACTTGACCGCCGAAACCGCATTGTGGCAGGGGCTTTTACCCGGCGAGTCGGGTTTTCCGGCGAATGCCGTTAGATATAGATTCGGGCAACGGAACCGTCTTTTCATAACGATAGAACGAATAGGGTCTACACACATCGAGCTTGCTTCATGTGCCTTTTCCCGGTTCTCTGCCGGTAAAGGCCAGTTGCCCTTATTCAGACGGATCCGCTTCCCGCTGCACTTCCCGATAAGAAACGTCCGGAAAGGAACCGATGCCCGTAATCGGGCCAAAGGCATTATTGCGCAACAGCGGTGTTTTGTTGGCGCCGTCATCGATTTCGGAGGAAGAGATCGATATCCGAAGTCGTCGGGCCCAGTCTATCCTGCTGCAAGCCTTCGCCCCCCAAAGTGGGGATAAGGTCGGGATTTACGCTTCCATGGCTGGCGAGGTCGGCACCGGCCTGATCGCGAAAACCGTCAGGGAGTGCGGGGGGCTGGTTTATTACCCGCGTATCACTATCGGTGGGGAGATGGCGTTTTATCCGGCGGGCCCCGAATCGAAAATGATTCGAGGCTTGTTCGGCATACCGGTTCCCGAGGGTAACAAGGAGTCCGACAGGCGGGTTGATGGTTTTGACCTGGTTGTCGTTCCCGGATTGGCATTCGATAGGCGCGGCTACCGTCTTGGTCGCGGTGGCGGGTATTACGACCGGTTTCTTTCGCGTCCGGTTTCGTCGAAAGTCGTAGGCCTCGCTTTTTCGTGGCAGGTCGTTCATGAATTGCCCATCGATCCATGGGATGTCCCCGTGGGAGCGGTGGTGACCGAAAGTGGCGTGATCCGGGTGTCCGTCCCGATCGAGGATACCCGCGCTTGTAAATAGATGCTATACCCAGGAGGCGTCATTTGAATATCGCATTGATCATTGCAGTCGTCGTGCTGGCCCTTATCGCTGTTTCGTTGGTCGTCCTGGTTGGCTCCCTCAAAGCAAAGAACCGGATCAGCGAAAGCAGGGCCATCGCCGAATCATCGAAGGCTGAAGAACTTCTCCAGAACGCACGGAAGGAAGCCGAGAATATCGTCAAGGAGGCCACCCTTCAGGCGAAAGATCACCAGCTCCAGTTGAAACTCGATTTCGAGCGGGAAACGAGAGATCGGAAAAACGAGATCGGTCAGCTCGAGAAGCGTCTCCTCCAGAAGGAAGACCAACTCGACCGGAAGACCGAAGCGCTCGAGACCCGGTCCGCCGACTACACCCGGAAAGAACAGGAACTGGTCGGACAGTCCCGCGATCTCGAAAAGGGGAAGGCCGATCTCCAGGAAGCGATGGGCCGCGCAAACGAAAATCTCGAACGGATCGCGGGCGTCACCGCCGAACAGGCCAAGGCCGAACTCGTCGAACAGATTTATAACGATGCCCGGCTCGAGGCCGGCCGGAAAATCCGGACGATGGACGATGAATTCAAGGAAGAAGCCGCACAGAAGGCGCGCAAGATAATAGCCATGTCCGTCCAGCGATATGCCGCCGACTACGTGGCCGAGCACGTCGTGACTGCCGTGCCGCTACCCTCCGAAGAGATGAAAGGGCGGATAATCGGCAGGGAGGGACGCAACATCCGGGCTTTCGAGGCTGCCACCGGAATCGACATCATCATCGACGACACGCCAGAGGCGGTGATCCTCTCAGGATTCAATCCCGTCCGCCGCGAGGTCGCGCGCATCGCCCTGTCCCGGCTGGTACAGGATGGGCGAATCCACCCTGCCCGGATCGAAGAGACGGTCGAGAAGGTTACCAAGGAGGTTGAAGAGACGATCCGCGAGGCAGGCGAGCAGGCCCTGTTCGACCTCGGACTCCATGGCATCCACCCCGAACTGGTTACGTTGATCGGAAAACTCAAATACCGGACCTCCTATGGGCAAAATATCTATACCCATTCCATGGAGGTCGCGTTTCTGTGCGGCATGATCGCTTCCGAACTCGGACTCAATCCGAAAATCGCCAAACGGGCAGGGCTCCTTCACGATATCGGCAAGGCAGTCGACCATGAAGTAGAGGGCCCGCACGCCCTGATCGGCGCAGACCTCGCGAAGAAGTACGGCGAATCTCCCCGGATCGTTCACGCCATTGCGGCGCACCACGAGGATGAGTCGCCCAATGACATCATGCCGATCCTGGTACAGGCGGCCGATGCGCTCTCGGGGGCTCGACCCGGAGCCCGGCGGGAAATGCTCGCGAACTACCTCAAGCGTCTCGAGGACCTCGAGCGGATTGCCAAATCATTTGCCGGCGTCGAAAAATCCTACGCGATCCAGGCGGGTCGCGAGGTACGCATCATCGTCGATTACCAGAAAATTACCGATGATGCGGCTACGATCCTTGCGCGTGACATCGCACGCAAAGTCGAATCCGAGTTGTCCTACCCCGGCCAGATCCGTGTCACGGTCATCCGCGAGACACGGGCGGTCGATTACGCGAAATAACGACATCGCTTTCGTATGTGGATTCTTTTTCTCGGGGATGTTGTGGGTGAGCCCGGACGCAAGGGTGTGCGGGAGTTCCTGGCTCGCCTGCCCGTCTACCGAGACGTCGATCTCGTCGTGGCTAACGGTGAAAATGCCGCATCCGGAAACGGGGTGACGGCTTCCGTTCTGAAGGAACTATTTTCGGCCGGGATCGATGTCCTGACCGGCGGCAATCACATATGGGACAAGAAAGAGGGTGTTCCTTACGTTCGCGATGACGAGCGGATTCTTCGACCGGCAAACTATCCCCCCGGGGTCGGTGGGCGCGGTTGGGCGGTTTACCGGGGGCGTAGCGGGTTCGAATACGCCGTGGTATCCCTCCTTGGCCGGGTCTTCATGGGGAATTACGATTGCCCGTTCCGATGGGCAGACGAAACGATTCCCGAGATCCGGAAGGCAGCGCGAGCGATCGTCGTCGATTTCCACGCTGAGGCGACTTCCGAAAAACGGGCAATGGGGATATTCCTCGACGGGAGGGTATCCGCAATGCTCGGTACCCACACGCACGTGCGTACCGCCGATGCACAGTTGCTTCCCGGCGGAACTGCATACCTTACCGATGCCGGGATGTGTGGCCCGACCAGGTCCGTCATAGGGGTGGCGTCCGACGTCGCCATTCGGCGCTTCCTGACCCAGCTCCCGGTCCGTTTCGAAACCGCGGCGGGAGAACCCGAGGTGTCGGGTGTTTTTCTCGATATCGATCCTTCTACCGGTTCATGCCTTTGCATCGAATCCTTCACATTGAGTGAAACGCAGATGAGGAGCACGGACGCATGGAAGATCTTCTCAAGGCCCTGAAAAGGGGAACGGTCGAAGTCATCGACGACGACGGATTGGTACGGAAACTTAAGAAATCGGAAAGTTCAGGCAAGCCCCTCCGAATAAAGGCTGGATTCGATCCGACCGCCCCCGATCTTCACCTGGGGCATACCGTGCTCATCCAGAAATTGAAGCATTTTCAAGACGCCGGTCACCAGGTGGTCTTCCTTATAGGAGACTTCACCGGGATGATCGGTGATCCCACGGGCAAATCGGAAACCCGCAAGCCGCTTTCGCATGAAGATGTCCTGCGCAACGCAGAGACATATAAGGAACAGATATTCAAGATTCTCGATCCCGAAAAGACCGAGGTCCGGTTCAACTCCGAATGGCTCTCCTCGATGAAGATCGAAGACGTAGTCCGACTCACCGCCCAGATGACCGTCGCGCGCATGCTGGAACGTGACGATTTCCGGAAGCGGTACGAAGGAGGGCGGCCGATCTCGATCCACGAATTTCTATACCCGCTGCTCCAGGGATACGATTCGGTCGCATTGCGTGCCGACGTCGAGTTCGGCGGAACCGATCAGAAGTTCAACCTGCTCGTTGGTCGGGATCTGCAGCGCGGACATGGGCAGGAGCCCCAGGTTGTAATGATCACGCCGCTTCTCGAAGGCCTTGACGGCGTGAACAAGATGAGCAAGAGCCTCGGCAACTATATCGGGATAACCGAACCACCCGACCAGATTTTCGGAAAGATGATGTCGATCTCCGATGAGTTGATGATCCGATACTACGAACTGCTTTCAGGTATAGGGATGGCAGAATTTGAAGAACTGAAGAAGGGACTGGTCGAGGGCAGGCGGCACCCGATGGATGCGAAAGTTGCGCTGGCGAAAGAGATCGTTGCCCGGTTTCACGGCGCCGCCGCGGCCGATGATGCGATCGAGGGTTTTCGCGGGCGATTCACGCGCAAGGAGTTCCCGGACGATGCACGTCGCGTCAAAGGGGACGCCTTGATACAACCTTTGGACCTTGCAACGCTGGTCTCCTGCGTCTCCGTTTCCTTCACCACCAAGTCTGCTGCCCGCCGTCTGATAGAGGGAGGCGGCCTCGAGGTCAATGGCGAGAAAGCGACGGACTCGGGGCGGGTTGTTGATTTTGCAAAGGAAATTCGTCTCAAGATCGGCAAGAAAGAATTTGTGGTGGTCGAATTCCAAGAAAAATCGCCCAACGCAAAATAACTCTTGCAATGGTTACCGGTTTCAAATAGGATAGGCGGTCTTTGGTGGTTAGCAGTTCTGCTCTTTAAAAATCGTTTCCCGGGTGCAAATTTTAGGCTTGCAAATGGTTTCGGGGTTTGATAGGATGTCTTTCCTTCGCAGGAAGGCGTTCTCCGAAAGTCGCAAGAATAAAACATCGGGAAATGATAATTCAGGGTTGACAAGTTAAGCGCCTTGATGTATGATGACTCTCCCGCCGAATGGGGCGGTTAGTTGGATCTTTGAAAACTGAACAGGGAATGCGAATCGCGAAACATGGATCTCTTTATTATTGTTTTATCGTTATCAAGTGGAGAGTTTGATCCTGGCTCAGAACGAACGCTGGCGGCGTGCTTAACACATGCAAGTCGAACGCGAAAAGGGGGCTTGCTCCCTTAGTAGAGTGGCGCACGGGTGAGTAACGCGTGGGTAACCTACCCTAATGTGGGGGATAACTACTCGAAAGGGTGGCTAATACCGCATGAGACCACGGAGTCCTTGGGCTCTGAGGCCAAAGATTGTATCGGCTTGCCGATGCCGTCGCAATAGGATGGGCCCGCGTACGATTAGCTAGTTGGTGAGGTAATGGCTCACCAAGGCTACGATCGTTAGCTGGTCTGAGAGGATGGCCAGCCACACTGGAACTGGAACACGGTCCAGACTCCTACGGGAGGCAGCAGTGAGGAATATTGCGCAATGGGGGAAACCCTGACGCAGCAACGCCGCGTGGGTGAAGAAGGCCTTCGGGTCGTAAAGCCCTTTCGGACGGGACGAACGTCTTTCGGGGAAACTCGGGAGGCTTGACGGTACCGTAAGAAGAAGCACCGGCTAACCCCGTGCCAGCAGCCGCGGTAATACGGGGGGTGCGAGCGTTGTTCGGAATTACTGGGCGTAAAGCGCGTGTAGGCGGCCCTGCAAGTCAGATGTGAAAGCCCTCGGCTTAACCGGGGAAGTGCATCTGAAACTGCAGGGCTTGAGTACCGGAGAGGAAGGCGGAATTCCCAGTGTAGAGGTGAAATTCGTAGATATTGGGAGGAACACCGGTGGCGAAAGCGGCCTTCTGGACGGATACTGACGCTGAGACGCGAAAGCGTGGGGAGCAAACAGGATTAGATACCCTGGTAGTCCACGCCGTAAACTATGAGTGCTAGATGTTGGGAGGTTTACTTCTCAGTGTCGCAGCTAACGCATTAAGCACTCCGCCTGGGG
>JANXQJ010000015.1 GCA_025356865.1 Deltaproteobacteria bacterium
CGGAACGCGCCGCCGGCCCGCTTTTCGGTCACGCGCGCGTGCAGGTAGCCGCCGGAAGCGCAAAGTGCTTCGCAAACCGCGGAAAGGACCCTGTTTTCGTCGACCTCCGTCACCCGAAAAGTGCGGTGCGCCTGTCGGATCACCCCGAAACGGGCATCCCGCATCCGGTCGAACAGGAACGTCCGGATCAGGCGGGCGATTTCCCCCCCCCTTCCCCGCCGGGAACGACCCGGTCGAGCAGTTCCCGCAGGTCCCGGATCCGGTAGGGTTTGGCGATGACGCCGCAGAAACCGAAAGACCGGTAATCGGCCATGACGGGGTCGTTGCTGTATCCGCTCGAAACGACCACCCGGGCTGCGGGGTTTATTTCGAGCACCTTAAGAACGGCCTCCTTGCCGCCCATGCCGCCGGGAATCGTCAGGTCCATGAGAACCACGTCGAAGGCATTGCCCTCCCGGATGGCCCGGGAATAGGCCTCGATCGCGCCGACGCCGTCGCAGGCCCCCTCGGTTTCGTACCCGATCGAACCGAGGACCTCCATGGCGACCTTGCGGACCATCTCCTCATCGTCCATGACCAGGACCCTGCGGGAGGGTGACCCTTCGGCTGCCACCGGAATCGCCTCGGACCGGGGGACCTGCGACTGAACCCCCTCCGAGGCAGGGAGATGGATGAAGAACGTGGTCCCCACCCCCGGCGTCGATTCGACGGTCAGGGCGCCTTCGTGCTGCTTGACGACGGAATAGCAGACGGCGAGTCCCAGGCCGCTCCCGTCTTTCCGGGTCGTGAAAAAAGGATCGAAGATCTTCTTGAGGCGGTCGGCCGGGATTCCGCTCCCCTGGTCTTCCACGGACACCCGGACGCAACGGTGCGCCTTCATCGGGAGGCCGTGATCGGCGGGCAGGACGACATTTTCGGCGCGGATGGACAAGGTGCCCCCCGCGGGCAACGCCTGATCCGCGTTGCTGACCAGGTTGTGGATGACCTGGGTGAACTGTCCCGCGTCGATATCGACCGGGAAAAGATTGTCGGACAACGCGAATTCGCACCGGACATTGGACCCCCGGAGGGCGAATCGGGCCGAGTCGCGGATGATGTCGGCGATCGACGTGGTGCGGCGGATCGGAGCGCCTCCCTTGGAAAAGGTCAGCAGTTGCTGGGTCAGGTCGCGTGCGCGCAGCGACGCGGTCTCGGCCTCGCCCAGGTTTTTGCGCGCCGACCCGGATTCGGGGACGTGCTCGAGCGCCAGGGATATGTTGCCGAGGATGGCGGTCAGCAGGTTGTTGAAGTCGTGGGCGATCCCGCCGGCCAGGACTCCGATGGACTCGAGTTTTTCGGCGTTGAACAGGTTCTGCTCGAGTTTCTTCCGCTCGGTGATGTCCCGAAAGATGCTGCGCGCGGCGACGACCTGCCCATCCTCAAGGCGGGGGTTGACGTACCCTTCGACGGTGATGAGCCGGCCGTCTTTCCCCCGAAGTTCGAATTCGACCCGGCCGATATCCTCGTTGGAGAGCACGCGCGCGAAGCAGGTCTTGCAATGCTCGACGCTGGCGGCCCCCAGCACGTCGAAGAAAGAGAGAGAGGCGATATCTTCCGTGGAATAGCCCAACGTCTCACGCCAGGCGCGGTTGACGGAGATGAATCGCCCCCCGGTGTCGATGATCTGGATGAGGTCGAGCGCGCTGTCGAAGAAATCCTGCAGCCGTTCCTCGTTCTCCCGAAGCGCCGCCTCGACCCGCGACCGCTCGGCGATCTCGGCCCAGAGCCGATCGTTCATGCCGTGGAGGTTGTCGACGACCTGCGTGAAGGAATCGGTGATCGTCCCGATCGGATCGAGCGAGACCAGAAGGTCGTCGTCGAGGGAATCTGTATTCCCGGCGGCACACTGCATCATGGTCAGCAGTCGATCGGCCTTCTCGCGGATGTAACGGACCAGTCCCTGGTTGCGCTCCTCGCCCTTATGGACGCGCGCCCTGAGCGCGGCGTTTTCTTCGAGAAGTCGTTCCTGTTCTTCGTTTGCGGACATATCCCCTCTTTAGCCGGCTGCCGAAATGACCATCCGGTAGTGCCCGTCCTGCTTCTCGGTGCCGACCCCGTACCCCATGTTGAAGGCGGCCTCGGAGATCGTCCCGACCGAGTCCCGATTGTCGGTCAGCACTTCGAGGCGGGCGCCGCATTTCTGGATGTCGTCCTTGATCTCGTTGATCTTGCGGAGCGTGATCAGAAGGGAGGCAGGACACACCTGCCCGCGGATGTCGATCGCGATGACCCGGCCGAATGCTGGGGCGTCTTCCATCTTGGCGTCTCCTCTCAGACGATTCGGTTCAGTATCCTGCCGCCGATCCAGGCACCCGGCAACAGACCGAGCGTGAACAGGATGCTCGGGACAGAAAAAATCGGCAATCCGCCCATGAGGTGCCAGACGTTGCAGCCGGGCGCCATGCGCGAGGCGAGCCCCATGATGATGCCGCCGGTCAACACGGAGGCCATCTGCCCTGCGGGAACGCGCCACCTGAGGTGAAATTCGCGGAGCGAGATGGCGGAGATGAAACTGCCCCCGACGATCCCCAGGATCAGCGGAAACTGGACCTGTGCGATCCCGTCGAGCGTGGCGCCCGGCCCGCCGCACAATGGCACCCCCCCGGGGAGTACGACCTTGAGCGGCGTGGACTTGAAAAAGGCCACGGCCGAATAGTGCGCCGGGACCAGGGCGGATTCGACCCATGCGGCCGCCTTCGCGTAAGAGGTGGTGATCCCCATGGGCATTCCCGACACCATCCACGAGGCGAGCCCGAGCAGCGCGAGAACAAGGGCGGCGACCCAGGGTTGGATATACCCTTCTACGGGCGTGACCCGGACCATCGAACCCCGGCGCGTCCACCGGTAAAGGCCGATGCCGGACGGGATCGAGACCGCCAGGACGAGCCAGGTCGGGTCAAACGACAGGATCTGCGGCAACGTGACTTTTCCCGGGAACAAAACCGTTGAGCGGGCGAAGGCGGACCAGGCCGGGTGTATCTCGGCGTAAAGGCCGCTCCCCAGGACGAGACCGGCCACCGCCAGCATCGCGGGAATATTGCCGGCGCCGGAGCGGTAAAGGGTTCCCACGACGCATCCGCCCGCCAGCACCATCCCGATTCCGAACAACGTTCCCCCGATGAAGTTGGCGGGAGAGATGGCCCCCATCAGGGGAAACGGGTAAAAGGGGAGCAGGCCGAGATGACGCGCCCCGTCGGAAAGAAGCATGGAAGCGAAGACCAGCAGCAGGACTGCCCGGAGCATGAACGTCTTGCGGAAGAGGAACAGGTCGCGAAACGCACCGGCGAGGCAGAAGTCGGCGCGATGCATCACGAACCCGGCGGCAACCCCGATGATGGCCCCGGGCAGGATGATCGATGAGGTCGTTGCATCCATCGCAGGGTCGGCAGGCGTTGGCCCGAAAGGTCAGTTCGGAGCGATCGAGAAATTGAAGTCGTATTCGAATTCGGCCCCGTTGCCGTCGGATATGATGACGCTCGCGGGCAGGGAACCCCGCTCCTGGACTGCGGATCGTGTTCCGGAAAGAACATTTCCCCGGAGCGTCACCCCTTCGGGGAGGGACTTCCCGCGAATGGAGACGACGTCCCCGTCGGGATCGCCGGTCACGATCCGCGCCTCGAAGGTCGACCCGCTTGACGGCGTGTAATCGACCCGCACGACGTAAGGCGGCGAATTGGCGATCTGGATCTGAGGGGAAAACATCCTGGAACCCAACGCTTCACCGTCGAACGACTGCGCCTCGGCGTGAATCCAGGCGCCTCGAGCAATCCCTTTGAGGGCAAACGTATCTCCCGCCTGCCCCGGCACTTCGGCGCCCCCCACGAACCACCGATACCGGAAGGAGACCGGATCGCCGTCGGCATCCCGCCCCTGGGCGGAAGCCCGGACGGTCTCGCCGGTTTTGGGAGCCATGGGATTCAGCGAAACAGTAACCGCCTCGGGAAGCGCGTTGCGGACGGAAAGTTCGGGCGTCGACAGGAGAATTGGCTCGCCGTTCATCTCGCCCTCGGCTGTCGCCCGCACGAGGTTGCCCTTGTGAAACTGGGTGCCCGGAAGCTGGTCGGCCTGCCCCTTGATCTCGCCCCCGTTGACGAACCATCGGATGGTGCCGGGCTTCATGGCGACTCCGGAGGGGATTTCCTGGAAGGAGAGACGGACACCCGTCTGGACGTCGGGGTTGGTCGGAACAATGCCGATCTGGAAGGACCCGCGGTTTTTCGAACCGCTCTCGACCGACGCGCCCACCTGCTGCGACGAACCGGAAGCGGGGGATGCCCCGCTAGCTGCACCAGTCGATCCGGGCGCCCTCGGAACCGGCTGAGGCGTCGATTCGGGTTTTCCGCAACCGCTCCCCGCCAGCAAGGCGAGAAGAATCAACCATGTGGTCACCGAACCGGTTGATTTCATGACCTGGGCATCCATCAGTCGGTAATCCATTCTTTCCATTTTCTCATTTTCTTGAAGGCCGAAGGGGCGTTGATCGTGAAGATATTCATCCCGCCGGTGGTGCCATCGGCGTTGGTCGTGCCGACATAGAGAGCCGCGCCGCCGTTCGCGCTCATGGAAACGACCGGGTTGCTGGGAATGCCGCCGCCTTGAAGGGTGAGCGAGCGGACCGTGGAACCGACCGCGTTGAGCATGCCGCCAGCGCCCGCGTTGAGGCCCACTCCGGTCCCGGCCAGATCCAGTTTCAGGCCGTAGAGTCGCGCGTCGCCACCGCCCTTGCAGAGGTTGTCGGTGACCGATTTGAACGTCGTGAAGTAAAGCACGTTGTTGAATACGGCCGGATCCGAAAGCGATTTTTCGTCGGCGTTGGGAAGATCGACATACCAGCCTGCACCGGACGTAACCGGTCGGGAAGTCGCGATGCTGTCGGTCCAGATCGCGTTCAGGTTGGTCAGGTCGCTGTCGGTAATGGGCGTGGACGGGTTCGTGTCCTGGAAGGCATAGATGCGGCCCGTCGACCCGGATCCGCCGATGGTTTCAGGCCGCTCGCGATCGCCGGTTCCGAAAAAGACCCAGGGATGCAGGGCGGAGTCGAACGCCACTTCGACCCGGTTGAAGGACGGCTGTCGTGCTGTCGTCAGGCTGGATGGCTTGAATATCCGCTTCCCGCTCCAGCCGGACGTCACGGTCTTGCTGACGGAGTTATAGGTTCCGACCGCACTCAGGTCGAACCGCCAGACCTGGTTCGCGACGTCGACGATGTAAACCGTGTCCATCCGGCTGTCGGTATTGGTATCGACCATGACGGGGGAGGCCGCCACCGGGTACATCATGTTGCCGTCGGTCGTATTGTCGAGTTTCCAGAGGACGGTGCCGCTGCCGATGTCGATGACGTAGAACCCGGCGCCGACCGAGGAACCATAGACGCATTCGCCGGCGCTGTGCGTGGCCGAGACCATCGTATCGGTACCGGAAGCCGACATCGTGAGAACCTTGGTGGTCGTATTCACGGCGGTGAATTGCGCGAGATCGGTCAGGTTGATGTTGACGTTGTCGGTAGGCGAAAAACCCTCGACCGAACTCAGCGTCATGGAAGTGCCGCCCGAATTGACCGTCGACGCAAGCGTGGGGCACCAGTAACCGCCTCCGACGAAAGCCACCCAACGGTCTTTTGGCGTGCCGCCGGCGCCGTCGTCGAGCTGGACCTTGCCGATCGCGGGCTCGGACCAGGTTTCGCCCAGTTTGGGAACGTCGTCGTTGGTCAGTTCCCACATCACGGTCGGGAACGGAACCGTGTTGTCGGCGGGGTCGCTCACGTTGAGGGCATAGTATCCGCGCCCCCCCTTGCGAAGCCCGCCGATCAGAACGGTCTTCCATTCGCTTGTTTCCTTGATGTCGTTGCTATTCGAATCGACCCAGACATCGGCCGCCTTCGGGGCCGAATCGACGAAATAGGGGTGGGACGAGGTGCCGGTGACGGTCATCGCCTTGAGATTGGCCAACGTCTTGTTGGGGATGTAGCCGAACAGTTCGTCGCCGGTGCCGGCGTTATAGGCGCTGCCCGAGTAGACGCCGACCTCGAA
>JANXQJ010000029.1 GCA_025356865.1 Deltaproteobacteria bacterium
AGATGCCGGGCATGGACGGAATCGAGACGACCCGTCGTCTTCGGCGGGTGGAAGCCAGCCGCAACAGGCGAACCCCTGTGGTCGCCTTGACCGCGTACGCGATGGCGGGCGACCGCGAGCGTTTCCTGGAGGCGGGCCTGGACGGATACCTTTCCAAGCCGCTTCGGCGTGATGCGCTGAATGCGGAGATCGACCGGCTGCTGCCGACGGTAACGGACGAGGAAGGACTTCCCGTCTCCGAGACGATGGAACTGCTCGAGGCGATGCGCGAGGCGATCGCGTCGGGCGACGCCGGGGCACTCGAGCGGGCTGCGCACCGGCTCAAGGGGTTGGCCGAGAAAGGGAGTTCGAACGCAGTCAGGCACGACGTCTTCCGCATCGAAATGGCGGCCCGCAAGGACGGTTTCGATGCCGCCGGTCTCCTGCTCGACCGGCTGATTGTGAACGTGAAATCGAATCTGCGAAACGAGAGGACCGACCCATGAGAGCGCTGATCGTTGAAGACGATTTTGTCTCGCGGAAAATATTGAAGGAGTTTCTGGACCCGGTCGCCGAGTGCGATATCGCGATCGACGGGAAGGAGGCTGTCTACGCGTTCGACGACCCGAAGACGGTCTTCAACGCCTTCTTCCAGGGAGGGGCCACTGCCTACCTCGTCAAGCCGTTGCGGAAGGAAAAAATCTTCGAAGAACTGCGCAAGTTCGGCCTCATCCGGTGATCCGCCCGTGACCTTCGCCAACGATACCGCGCTCAAGATGACCGACGCCGACTACCGGCTGCTGAGCGAGTTCATCTACCGCCAGTGCGGCATCAACCTGGGCGACCAGAAAAAGACGATGCTCGAAACCCGACTGAACAAGCGGCTCAAGGCGCTCGGCATATCCTCTTTCCACGAGTATTGCGCTCTCGCCACGTCGCCCGGTTCGGGCGATTCGGAACTGATCCCGCTGATCGACCTGGTCACCACGAACAAGACCGATTTCTTCCGCGAGCCGAACCACTTCGACTACCTGGTCAGGACCGCGCTTCCCGAGGTGGACCGTTCCGGCTGGGGGACGGCGCGACCGCTCGCGGTGTGGAGTGCCGCCTGTTCGACGGGGGAGGAGCCCTTCACGCTTGCGATGGTGCTCTCCGAGTACGCCGAATCGCGGCCGGGTTTCACGTTTTCGATCCTGGCCACCGACATATCGACCCGCGTCCTGCAGGCCGCCCAGAAGGCGATCTACGAAGCCGAGAAGGTCGAGCCGGTACCGGTCCAGCTTCGCAGGAAGTATCTCCTCCGGAGCCGGGATCCGAAGAACACGGTGGTCCGGATCGTTCCGGAACTTCGCTCGCTCGTCCGATTCCGCCGGCTGAATTTTCTCGAGAGCGACTTCGGCCTCCGGGAATCCGTGGACGTCGTCTTCTGCCGGAACGTCATCATCTATTTCGACAAACCGACCCAGGAAGTCATCCTCAACCGGATCGCCCGACACGTGACTCCCGGCGGGTATGTCTTCATGGGGCATTCCGAGACGCTCTTCGGGCTGCGTGTCCCGCTCGAGCAGGTGGCGCCGACCATCTATCGGAAAATCCGGTGATCCGCGTATTCGCACATCTCCCGCAGCTCTATCTGAAACCGGGAGAGCTTCATGTGACCGGAGATCCCACGCTGGTCACGACCGTGCTCGGGTCGTGCGTATCGCTGACGTTCTTTGCCCGGTCCCGCGGGATTTCGGGAATATGCCACGCGATGCTTCCCGAAACCACCCCGGGCGATTGGGAGTCGGCTTTCCGTTTCGTCGACGCATCGGTCGTCCATCTGATCGAAAGGTTCGACCGGCTGGGTATCCCGCGACGGCAGATCGAGGTGAAGCTTTTCGGCGGCGCGGACGTTCTCGCGATGCCGGGCCGCAGACCCGAAGCACAGACCGTCGGGCGCAAGAACATTGCCGCCGCGAAAATGGCGATCGTGCGGGAAAGATTAGTGCTGCAGGCGGCGGATGTCGGCGGCACCACGGGCCGGAAGCTGTTTTTCGTCACGCACACGGGCGAAGTACTGCTGAAAAAACTGGAGAAGGGTGGGATAACGTGAGCAAGATTCGGGTGCTGATCGTAGACGACTCGGCCGTCGTCCGCCAGACGCTGGCGGAGATTCTCTCCTCCGACCCGGGAATCGAGGTGATGGCGACCGCTTCGGACCCCTTCGTCGCCGCCGACCGGATCGCCGTCGAGATTCCGGACGTCATGACGCTCGACGTCGAGATGCCCCGCATGGACGGCATCACCTTCCTCCAGAAGATCATGTCGCAGCGGCCGATCCCGGTCGTCATCTGCTCCAGCCTCGCGGCGCAGGGATCGGAAACGGCGTTCAGGGCGCTCGAATACGGGGCGGTCGACATCATCGCGAAGCCGAAGATGGGGACGAAGCAGTTTCTCGAGGAATCGCGCGTCCGGGTTTGCGACGCCGTGAAAGCGGCCGCGCAGGCGAAGATCGGGGGGCGGGGAGGGCATCATCTCGCATCCGCCTCGATCGTCGCGCCCAAGCTGACCGCGGACGTGATCCTCGACAAGGCGAAGACCCGGGCGATGGTCGAGACCACCGAAAAGGTCGTCGTGGTCGGCGCGTCCACGGGCGGAACCGAAGCGCTTCGCGAATTCCTCGAGGCGCTGCCCGGAGACTCCCCCGGGATCGTTATCGTCCAGCACATGCCGGAGAATTTCACCGCGGCTTTCGCCAGGCGACTGGACGGCATCTGCCGGGTCACGGTCAAGGAGGCGGCGGACGACGACACGGTGATCCGGGGACGGGCGCTGATCGCTCCGGGAAACCACCACCTGCTCCTCAAGCGAAGCGGCGCCCGATATTACGTCGAGGTCAAGGACGGTCCGCTTGTCGCCCGGCACCGCCCATCGGTCGACGTGCTATTCCGGTCAGCCGCCCGGTATGCCGGGCGCAACGCGGTCGGAGCGCTGATGACCGGCATGGGCGACGACGGGGCGAAGGGGTTGCTCGAGATGCGCGAGGCCGGGGCGCAGACGATCGCGCAGGACGAGGCGACGTGCGTCGTCTTCGGCATGCCGAAAGAGGCGATCAAGCTGGGGGCGGCCATCCAGGTATTGCCGCTGCCGATGATCGCGCCCGAGGTGATCCGGCTATGCCTGTAAGCGGGTTGGGATAGAATGGGGGCGGACATGGGAGAAAAAATGATTCGCGTATTCGTCATAGACGACCATGAGCTGCTGCGCCGGGGCCTCCAGATGGTTTTCGAGAAAACGGCGGACATCCGGATGGTGGGGGAAGCCGACCGCCGGAGCGTCGCCCTCGAGCAACTCGACCCCGCAAAGCACGACGTCGCGCTGCTCGACATCACGCTTCCCGGAGACGACGGGCTGACGATCCTCAAGGAGATCAAGGCGCGTTTCCCGGCGCTTCCGGTCCTGATGGTGAGCGCCCACCCCGAGGAGCAGTACGGGGTCGCGGCGCTGCACAGCGGCGCCTCGGGCTACGTCTGCAAGAACAGCGGCATCGACCCGCTCCTGGCCGCGATCCGGAAGGTCGCCCAGCGGAAGATCTGGCTCAGCGACCTCATGACCGAGATCCTTGCGTCCGGCAACAGGCCGGATTCGGGGATGCCCGAGTCGTTGTCCGGGCGTGAGCTCCAGGTGCTCCGCAGGATCGCGCAGGGAGAGAGCAACAAGGAAGTCGCCGCTTCCCTCGGCATCAGCACCAAGACCATCTCCACATACAAGACCCGGATCATGCAGAAGACCAGCCGCCGCTCTACCGCCGAACTGATCCGTTATGCGTTCGACAACGGCCTGGTGGAATAACAGCGGGATGCGCAGGGTCCTTCCTGCCGTCGCGGCCGGTCTCGTCTACTTCCTGTTCGCCCGGGTCGGCCTGTTTTTCACGGCGGGTCCTGACAGCGTTGCCGTCATCTGGCCGGCCAGCGGCTTCCAGCTTGCGATCCTCGTCCTTGCCGGGCGGGACCGAAGGCCGCTCATCCTGCTCGCCTTCCTCCTTTCGAACATCCTCGCGAACCTGGTGGCGGACAAATCGCTGCCCGTCAGCATCGCCTTCGGACTGGCCAACATATCGGAAGGAATGCTCGCGGTTTACCTGCTCGACCGGTTCGCCTCCCCGGCCTTTCGCTTCAAGACGCTCAAGGATGTCCGGGTTTTCCTCCTGTTCGTGGTTGGCGCCGGAACCGCGGTAGCCGCCATCCCCGGTGCGGCAATCGCCCACGCGGCTTTCGGTGCCGATTTCACGGGCGCCTGGCGGAACTGGTGGCTGGCGGACGCCTGCGGCATGCTCCTGTTCACCCCGTTCATCGTCGAATGGTCCGCGGAAGGGAGAGAGAAACTCCGCAATCCGGATGCCGCCCGCATCCTCGAAGGCGTTTGCGCCTTCGTCCTGCTGCTCGCCGTGTTCTATCTGTTCGTCCGCCCGGCCGTAGGCACCGACCGCATCCACAACTCCTACCTGATGATCCCTTTCCTGATCTGGATCGTCATCCGCCTCGATACGCCGGGAACCGTGACGGCAAACCTCGCGATCGCGATCGGCATCAACGCTTTCGCGCTTGATCAGCCCGGGGAATCCGCCTCGATCATGAGTGACGTGATCGAACAATCCCAGCTTTTCGCCTGCATCACGTCGGGTACGATGCTGTTTCTGTCCTCGGTTTTCTCGGAGCGGAGCCGGGCGGAACAGGCGCTTAAGGAGCTCAACAGGTCGCTCGACCGGCAGGTTGCCGAACGGACCCGGGTCACCGAGGGAAAGGCGCGCCGTCTTGCGGAATTCACCATGACGCAGAGGCGGCTGTTGTCCAGGCTTCGGGACACCTCCGCCGAACTCGACTCGTTTTCATGGTCGGTCTCGCACGATCTTCGGGCGCCCCTTCGCCGGCTCATTTCGTTCAGCACGGCGCTGGTCGAGGATTGCGGTGAAAGCCTGCCGCCCCGGGGGCTGAACTACCTGGACCGGATCCGGGAAGCCTCCGTCTCGATGGAGGCGCTGCTCGACGCGCTGATGGTCGTATCCCGCGTGTCCAGGGCCGAGATCCGGGTGACCGCGGTCGATCTTGCGGCAACCGCCCGGGAAGTCGTCGCCGCCCTCCACGACCGCTACCCGGGTCGCGAAGTGGTCTTCGTCGCACCGGAGCGGCTCGAGGCAAACGGCGATCCGCGCCTGCTTCGTCTGGTGCTCGAGAACCTGCTCGACAATGCCTGGAAATTCACGGCGCGGAGGGTGGATGCGCGAGTCGAGTTCGGATTCGCCGAAGTTCGGGACGGGATCGAATATTTCGTCCGGGACAACGGAGCGGGTTTCGACATGGCGTTCGTCGGGGAAATGTTCCGGCCGTTCCAGCGACTGCACCCGGAATACGATTTTCCAGGAACCGGCATCGGCCTGGCCACGGTTCGCCGGGTGATCGCCCGGCACGGCGGGCGGATCCGGGCCGAAGGAATCCCGGGGGAGGGTGCCACAATCCATTTCAGCCTGGAGCGATCGTCATGACGGCAGAACCGGTCAGGGTTGTTCCACTGGATGTCCTGCTGATCGAGGATTCCCCCTCGGATGCGCTCCTGATCGAACGGGAGATCCTGGGAAAATGGCCGGCGGCCGACATCGAGCGGGTCCAGACGGGAGACCGTGTCCGCGAGGCGCTGGCGGGGCGGCGATGGGACGCCATCCTGTCCGACCACGAGATGCCGGGATTCTCTGCGACGCTCGCGCTCGAGATATGCCGGACGCTGGCGCCGGAGACGCCCTTCCTGGTCGTATCCGGGAAGATGAGCGAGGCGGCGGCGGTCGCCGTGATGAAGGGGGGCGCCTGCGACTACATCAGCAAGGACCGCCTGTCGATGCTGGTGCCTGCGATCGAGCGGGAAATCCGGGAGGCCCGCTTCCGGCAGGATCACGTCCAGCTCGAAAAGCAGTTCCTGCGGGCGCAGCGGCTCGAAAGCGTCGGCCTGATGGCAAGCGGGATCGCGCACGACCTCAACAACATCTTCCTCCCGATCACGATGGTCATCGGTCTGCTCCAGAGCCGGCTGGTCGACGAAGAAGGACGGAAATACCTGTCCCTGCTCGAAAGCAGCACCGACAAGGGCACGGAGCTCACGCGGCAGATGCTCTCGTTCGTGCGGGGCGAAAAAGGGGGCGGGAAGCACTTTTCCGTCGGATCGGCCGACCTGCTCCGCGATATCGGCAAGATGATCCGGGTGAGCTTCCCGAAGCGGGTCACGATCGTCGAAAAGGGTCCGGACATGCTCTGGCCGATCTCCGGAAATCCGACCCAGATCCAGCAGGTGCTGCTGAACCTGTGCATCAACGCCCGCGATTCGATGCCGGACGGGGGCACGGTCAGCCTCTGCGGCCGGAATTCGCTGCTCGACGACGAAGAGGCAGGTGCGATCTCCCGGGGTGCTAAAGGCGGAAGGTACGTCGTCCTGTCGGTCGTGGACACCGGTTCGGGAATTCCGGACGAGGACCGTGAAAAGATCTTCGAGGCGTTCTTCTCGACCAAGGCGGCGGATGGCGGAACGGGGCTCGGGCTGTCGACCGTCCTGAAGATCGTCACGGAACACGGCGGTTTCGTTTCGCTCAAGAGCCGTCTTGGGAAAGGGAGCGAATTCTCGGTTTATTTCCCCGCGGCGGATTGCGAATCGGAGCCCGTCCGGGCCTTCGAACACGATCCCTTGCTCCGTTCGGAAACGGAAGAGACGATTCTCGTGGTGGACGACGAGAGGGCGATCCTGATGCTGATCGCCGGGGCGCTCGAATTGAACGGATACCGGGTGCTCAGGGCTTCCAACGGTGCCGAAGCGCTGTGCGTGTTCGAGGAGCACCGGGATTCGGTCACGGCAGTGCTGCTCGACTTCGTCATGCCCGTCCTGGACGGTCCCGAAACGATGCGCGCCTTGCGGCGTCTCGCGCCGGAGCTGCCGATCATCTATGTCTCGGGTTCGGAGGAGATCCTCCTGGGAAAAGAGCCGGAAGGGGTGCAGGGAATCCTGGCGAAGCCGTTCACCATGGATTCCCTGCTTCAGGCCTTGAAAGACGCCATCGGGAAAGCGGTGCGTTAACCCGCATCCATCGACGGTCAGTCGTCGAAGTTGCCGGCCTCGCCTTTGTCTCCCGAAAGCGACTTCGCCTTTTCGAGAATGCGCGCGTCGGTCCAGTCGGCCGGATCCTCGATCCGCGTTCCCTTGGGGCCCAGGTCGTGCGAGCCGGCTTTCAGGATCGCGTCGATGGCAAGGGGCGCGGTGTCCTTCGCGTTGAAGACGGTCGTCATCATCCCGTAGACGAAATCCTCGACCCGCTTCGCCATCCGTTCGCGGATCGCGGCGGGCTGAGCCAGCAGCTTGTTCTCGAACGGCAGGTTGAGGCTCTTGTAGTCGCCCTTCTTCCAGCCCTTGGCGTCGGCGTACGCCACGACCTCGACCCACAGTTCCTCGGTCATCCCTTCGCCTGCGACCTTGATGAAGTTGCCGTTGGCGTCGAGCTGCGCGTTGCCGTAGTCGTTGACCTCGAGGCCCCACGACACCATCTGGAGCGCCGTGGCGACGTTGGCTTTCGTGGTGGCGGTGCGGTTCGCGATCTCGCGGAGCCGGTCGGAGCTGTTGCCCGAGGTGCCGTGCTGGGCGCCGTTGACCTTGTAGGGGGCGATCGCAGCGTGGACGCTTGCCGTGAGATCGACCTGGATCCCCGCGTCGGACGCCTCGAGGCCGTGGGAGGTGCCGTTGTTGAGGGCGATCCAGTCGGGGAAGATGCCGCGGGCATTGAGTCCGCCGATCAGGAAGCACGCCTCCTCGGGCGTCGAAAGCCCCGAATTCCCCTTGATCTCGCCGACCTCGGTTTCAAGGCCCGCCCACGAGGGGATAAGCGGGTTGACCGCGATGTTCGCCAGCAGGTTGAGGTCGTCGGGCTGGTGGGACGCGTCGACGGCGATCGAGGTGATCCCCGCCTCGAACATCGTGGGGATCTCGATCATTGCAGCCGCGAGATCCTTCGCGTCCTTGATGCCGTAGTGGTCGGCATGGATCGCGACCGGCACCGTGATGCCCAGTTCGTTGCAGAGGGCGTCGACGACGGTGGCCATGTTCCAATAGTTGATGGCGCAATACGATTTCTGGCCGCCTTCGGATTTGGCGATCTCGATGATGACCGGCGCGTTGGCGCGCTGCGCTGCCTGGAGCACGCCGCGGACGATGAAATAGCTGCGGGCGTTGCAGGCGATGGTGATGGCGTTGCCTTTGGCCTGCATGGCGCGGTCCATCACCTTGCTGCTGACCAGGAGCGCCCTGGAATTGGGGAACAGCTTGCGAACGTTGGGGGGGCGGCCGACGGCCAGCGCTTTTTCGAATTCGGCTGAGTAGGTCAAGGGATCCTCCGGGAATTGGATTCGGGAATTATAGCACCGGGCCGGGCGTCCCGGGTTCCGTTGGGCGTTACAGCGGCCGCGCCCCGGTTTTCCGGAAAAGGAAATAGTCTGCGAGGATCTTCGCGTGGTCGAACGCGATCGGTTCCGGCAGCGCCTCTTCCGTGAACAGCGCGGCCTCGGCTGCGTCGTCCATCCCCTGCGGGACGCCTTCGGCGGTTCCGACGAACACGGTCGAGATGGTGTGTTGCCGCGGGTCGCGATCGGGCTCGGAATAGACGCCGAGCAGGGCGGTCAGCGTCACCTCGAGGCCGGTCTCCTCGAGCGCCTCGCGCACGGCTGCGTCCCGGATGTTTTCGCCCACGTCGACGAAACCGCCCGGGATCGCCCAGCCGGGGGGCGGATTCTTGCGGCGGATCAGGACGATCCTCCGGTCGATTTCGATGATTACGTCGACCGTCGGAACCGGGTTCTGGTATCTCATCGCCACCCTCCGTAATATACTGGATGATTATATGAAGTTTTTCTCATTGCACCCAATTCGTTTCCGGAGGGTTTCCACATGAAGGCAGTGGTGATGGCGGGCGGCTTCGGCACACGGCTTCGTCCGTTGACCGAGAAATTGCCCAAGCCGATGGCTTACGTGGCCAACCGGCCCATGATGGAACACGTCGTGCGACTGCTCGGGAAATCCGCAATCACCGACCTCGAGGTGCTGCTTTATTTCTACCCCGAGAAGATCAGCGAGTATTTCGGAGACGGCGGCCGGTGGGGCGCAACCATGCACTACGTCACGGCCACGGAGGACTACGGGACGGCCGGGGCCGTCAAGTACGGCGAGGAGCGCCTGACCGGCACCTTCATGGTCATCAGCGCCGACATCATCACCGACTTCGACCTGTCGAAGGCGATCGCCTTCCATAAAAAACAGAAGGCGGCGTGCACCATCGTGCTGACGCGGGTTCCGAACCCCCTCCAATACGGCATCGTCATGACCGAGGATGACGGCCGGATCGTCCGGTTCCTCGAAAAGCCGTCGTGGGGAGAAGTCTTCACCGACACGATCAACACCGGCATCTACATCCTCGAACCCGAGGTCCTGAAACTCATCCCGCCGAAGAAGAACTTCGACTTCAGCAAGAACCTGTTTCCCGCGATGCTGGCCCGCGGCGACCGGCTGATGGGCTACGTGGCGGAAGGATACTGGAAAGACGTCGGCAATCTCGACGAATACCTCAACGTCCAGCTCGACGTCCTTTCGGGCAAGGCGAAAGTCGATGTCGACGGGAAGCTGGCGGGCACCACCAATGTCCGGATCGGCGAGGGGACGCAGGTCGACTACACGGCCGAGCTCAAGAACGTGATGCTCGGGAAGGATTGCCGGATCGGGGCGAGCGTCGTCGCCGAAAACGTCTGCTTTGGCGACGGCTGCGTCGTCGAGGACGGGGCGGTGATCCAGTCGAGCGTCGTCTGGCCGCGCACGAAGATCGGCAAGGGCGCGCGCATTCTCGAGAACATCATCGGCTCCGAGGTCGAGATTTCCGAGGGCGCCTTCCTCGCCGAACGCGCCGTGGTCAGCGACCATTGCCGGATCGGCCGGAAGGCGACGGTCAAGGCCAACGTCAAGGTGTGGCCCCACAAGACGGTCGAGGATGGCGCGGTGCTCTCCTCCTCGCTGATCTGGGGCGAAAAGTGGTCCCGGTCGCTCTTCGGCGTCTACGGCATCAACGGACTGGCCAATCTCGAGATATCGCCCGAATTCGCCGCCAAGCTGGGCGCCGCCTTCGGCTCCACCTTCGGCAAGAAAGTGCTCGTCTCCACCAGCCGCGACAGCCACAAGACCTCGCGCATGATCAACCGGGCGCTGATGACCGGCCTGTTGTCCGTGGGCGTCGACGTGCACGATTACGGCGCGACGCCGCTCCCGGTCGTCCGCTTCCTCTCCCGCAACCACGGGGCCGAAAAAGGCGGCATCCACGCCCGGAAGAGCCCGTTCAACCCGGCTTGGGTCGACATCAAGTTCTTCGGCGAGAACGGACTCGACATCCCGGTGGGGCTCGAGAAAAGCGTCGAGGGGCTCTTCTTCCGCGAGGATTTCGTGCGCGCCGAAATGGACGAAACGGGCGAGATCAGTTTCCCCGTAGGCGGGGTCGACACCTACGTCAGCGGCTTCCTCAAGGCCGTCAACGCGACCGAGATCCGCTCGCGCGCCTTCAACCTCGTGATCGACTATTCCTACGGCGCTTCCACCATGATCTTCCCGCGCATCCTGGGCCAACTCGGCGTCGAAACGGTGGCGCTCAACGCGATCCTCGACCAGGGGCGGCTCACACGCACGCAGGAGGAGTTCGACCGGGGGCTCCACCACCTGACCACGATTGCCCGCTCGCTTGCGGCCGACTTCGGCGTGATGCTCGATGCCGGGGGCGAAAAGATATTCCTTGTCGACGAGAAGGGCGACCTGATCCCGGACTGGGTGGCCCTCCAGGTCGTCACGCTCCTTTTGTGCCGGCAGAAGCGGAGCGGGAAGATCGGCGTGCCGGTCACCGCGTCGCGAAACATCGAGAAAATCGCCGCGAAATACGGGATGGAAGTCGTTCGCACCCGGACGCTGCCCCGGTCGCTCGTCGAAGCCGCCACGAAAGACGGGATCGTGTTCGTCGGCGACGGCGACGGGGGGTATGTGTTCCCTGGATTCCAGCCGGCGTTCGACGGGATGTACGCCATCGTAAAGCTGATGGAGCTGCTGGCGGGCGAAGAGCGGTCGCTCTCCGAAATCCACCGCGAAGTCGCGCCCACCTTCATGGTTCGCCGCAAGGTCCCGTGCGCCTGGGAGAAAAAGGGCGTGCTCATGCGGTTGCTGACGACTCACGCCAAGGGGAAGCAGAGCCAGTTCATCGACGGCGTCAAGATATTCGAAGGCGACGACTGGGTGCTCATCTACCCGAGCCAGGACGAGGCGTATTTCCACCTGTGCGTCGAATCCGACGAGCGGAAGAAGGCCGAGGAGATGGCCGACCAGTACGAGGCGCTCTTCGCCGGATGGAGCGCCGAACTTTGACGGGCGCGGAGGCCGCATACCGCGTCCACGTCCTGCCGGTCGGCCCGCTCCAGGAAAACTGCTCGGTTGTCGAGCACGCCGGTTCCCGCCGGGCCGCCGTGATCGACCCGGGCGACGAAGGCGAGGCGATTCTCGAGTTCCTCTCCGAGCGGGGGCTGACCCTTTCGGCGATCCTCGTGACGCACGGCCATTTCGACCACGTCGGGGCGGTCGGCCTGCTCAAGACGCGCACCGGGGCGAAGATCTTCGCCCACGCAGGCGATGTCGAACTGATGAAGATGGCGTCGAAAGCCGGCGCGACCTACGGGATCACGGTCGCATCGGTTCCTCCGCCGGACGGCCTCGTCGGCGACGGCGACACGATCCCCTTCGGCGACGGCGCCTTCAAGGTGCTGCACACGCCGGGGCACTCGCCGGGAAGCGTGACCTATCTTCTCGACGGATGGGCCTTCGTCGGCGACCTGGTCTTCGCGGGGTCGATCGGCCGGACCGATCTGCCGGGCGGCTCCATGCCCACGCTGATGCGGTCGATCCGCGAAAAGATCTTCACGCTCGACGACGGCGTCGAACTGGTTCCCGGCCACGGGCCCGATACGACGGTCGGGCACGAGAAGCGGAGCAACCCGTTTTTCGAAGGAGACCGGAAACGATGATGAGCGGGAAGGAGATCGTCCTCGGCGTGACGGGCGGCATCGCCGCCTACAAGGCGTGCGAGATCGTTCGCGAGTTCCGAAAGGGCGGCGCTCGCGTCCACGTCGTTCTGACGGCTTCGGGCGCGCAGTTCATCACGCCGCTGACGTTGCAGACCCTGTCCGGAAATCCGGTCGTGACCGACCTGTTCAACCTGATCTCCGAATCCGAGATCGGCCATATTTCGCTTTCGCAACGCGCCGACCTGGTGCTGGTCGCCCCGGCGACCGCCAACATCATCGGGAAGATCCGAAACGGGATCGCCGACGACATGCTCTCGACGGTCGTCATGGCCACGTGCGCGCCGGTGCTGATCGCCCCGGCGATGAACTCGCAGATGTACGCATCGGCCGCGGTCCGCGAAAACCTCGAAACGCTTCGCGCGCGCGGCTTTCATTTCGTAGACCCCGGCGAGGGCGAGCTGGCGTGCGGAACGTTTGGTCCCGGGCGATTGGCCGACCCGCCGAAAATCGTCGAGATGGCGCGCATCCTTCTGTCCCGGAAAACGCTCGCCGGCAGGAAGGTGGTCGTCAGCGCGGGTCCGACCGCCGAGGCGCTCGATCCCGTGCGCTTCCTTTCCAACCGGTCGTCCGGAAAGATGGGATACGCGATGGCGCGCGCCGCCCGGCGGCTCGGCGCGTCGGTGACGCTCGTGTCCGGGCCCGTTTCGCTGCCCGACCCGTATTTCATCGAGACCGAGCGCGTCGAGACCGCGGCGCAGATGCTCGACGCGGTCCGGTCGGCTTCCTCCGACGCCGACATCGTGGTGATGGCCGCGGCCGTCGCCGACTTCCGCCCGGCCGAAATGAACGCCGTCA
>JANXQJ010000023.1 GCA_025356865.1 Deltaproteobacteria bacterium
TAAGCGTCGACCGCGCCCTGGTGGTGCCCGAGCCGGGAGAAGGTCACGCCCAGGTTGTAGTGTGCTTCGGCGTAATCGGGCCGCAGCGCGATCGAATCGCGGAAAGCCTTCGACGCCTCGGGGTAGCGCGCAAGTTCGGCGCAGGCGGTGCCCAGGTTGTAGTGCGCCTCGGGGTCTCCGGGACGCAGATCGACCGCGCGCCGGAACGCTTCCATGGAGGCCTGCGGATTCTCGAGTTCGGCGTTGGCGACGCCCAGGTTGAACCAGGCCTCCGGATAGTCGGGACGCCGCGCGATGGCCTGCCGGTAGGCTTCGGCGGCTTCCTCGGTGCGGCCCAGCTTGCTATAGGAAGTGCCGAGGCTGTTGTGGACCTCGGCGTTGGCGGGAGCGCGGCGGATTCCTTCGCTGAAGGCCGGGATCGCCTCCTGGTGCCGCCCGATCTTCCCGAGGGAGATGCCGAGCAGGAAGTGGACGTCGGGGAGGTCGGGACGCAGCCGGATCGCCTTGCGGAACGATTCGACCGCCTCGGCGAAACGCGTCATCCGGTAGTGGTTCTCACCCAGGTGGAACAGCGCCTCGGCGTCCTCGGGGTGCAGCGCCACGACCTGCAAGAACGCGTCGACGGCCTCGGCGTAGCGTCCCTGTTTCGCGCACGCCTCGCCGAGGTTGAAATGGCCTTCGAGCAGGTCGGGCTTGAGGGAGATGGCGCTGCGGAAGGAATCGATCGACTCGGCGAACCGGCCGACCTTTTCGAGGGCGACGCCCAGGTTGTTGTGGGCCAATGCGAGGTCGGGCTTGAGCGCGACGGCCTTCCGGTAGGCGTCGACCGCCTCGTCGAACGCCGAGAGCCGCCCGCAGACGGCGCCCAGGTTGTTCCACCCTTCTGCGTAGAGCGGGTTGAGCGCGACCGCCTTGCGGAACGAGGCCGCGGCCTCGGCGTACCGTTTGGCGCGTCCGTACGACACCCCGAGGTTGTAGTGCGACTCGGGCGAATCGGGGCGCAGCGAAACGGCTGCCCGGTACGTCTCGATCGGATCCTGCTGCCGGTCCATCCTCACTCCCAACCGTGTTCCTGGAATTTCTGCCGGATCTCCGGGGTCTTCAGGAAACCGATGAACTGCTTGGCCGTTTCCCGGTGGGGCGTCCTCTTGGTCAGCGCCACGGGGGTGAAGCGCAGCGCGTGATTGCAGGGAAACTCGATGAATTCCGATTCTTCCTCGAGCCAGACGTGCCAGGACTCATAGGTGACCCAGGCATCAAGCTCCGGTCTGGCGCGCCAGGCGTCAACGCCATCCTGTCCGGTGTACGCCATATGGTCGACATCGACCTTTCGGCCGTGAGGCAGGGCGTGGAACTCCGACATGTTCTCGAGCTTCACCGCCAACAGGTCGACGTCGTCCCGTTGCAGGCATTCGACCCCCTTGATGCCGAGGGGGTTCCCCTTGCGGACCACGATTCCGATGCGTCGCGGATGAAGCATCTCGAGCGAAAGCAGGTCGAGCACCCCGGGATTCCGGCGTGCGAAGTCTTCCAGCATGTATTCGGCGCCGCCGAAGTAGAGGTCCCCGTCCAGGTGGACCATCCGGTTCATTTCCTGAGGCGAGGCCTTGATGATCTCGACGGTCACCCCGTGCGTCTCCCGGAACAGGTCGGCGCATTCCTGGAGGACGTGATGGGGCCCGCCCGGGCTGTAGGCGCGCAGGACCTTGGCCGGCCCGGCCGTCGAAGACGCGTACGCCGCCGGGTTCGGAAGGAACCCTGCGAGAACCACCCATCCTGCGACAAGCATCAATAACCTGCTGGACATGCAGAACATAGTGCAACCGATTGGTCCGCTTGGCAACCCGATGACGAACACCCGATGACGAACACCCGATGGCCAACACCCGACATCCTGTTGCCGTTTCCGCCCCTGCTATACTGCGGACCATGGTTGCGAAAAAAATGTCGTCATTCGAAATCCCGCCCGCCTTGCCGGAAATGGCGGCGGCGTGATGCGTTCCCTGCGCCGCCTTTTCCTCGGGGGTTTTCTCCTCGTCCTGGCCTACTTCGGGTACGTCGCCGTGTCGCTCGCACGGATGCCGTCCGTATCCCTCCTCAGGGATCCGCGCGTCTCGATGGTGATCACGGTCAAGGACTGGAACGGCGGCGAGCATCCGTTCGTCGTGGGTCCCGGGAACCGGAACTGGACGCCGGGCTGCGCGATTCCGGCCGCGATGAAGCGGGCGGTCGTCGCCTCCGAAGACGGCAACTTCTACCGGCACGAGGGAATCGACTTCGACGCGATGAGGAAGGCGATCGAGGACGACATCAAGAAGGGAAAATTTGCGCGCGGCGGCAGCACGATCACACAGCAGCTGGCGAAAAACCTGTTCCTGTCGCGGGAGAGGACGATCACGCGGAAACTGAAGGAACTTTACCTGGCGCGGCGGCTGGACGGCGAACTGACCAAGGCACGCATCCTCGAACTCTACCTGAACGTGGTCGAGCTGGGGCCGATGGTGTACGGCATCGGGCACGGCGCGCGCTACTACTTCGGCAAGCCCGCCTCCGCGCTGACCGTGCGCGAGTGCGCTTTTTTCGCGGCGATGCTCCCCGGGCCGAAGGTGCTCAACCCGTACAAGAAGATGGACAAGGTGCTCGCGCGGTCGACGCGGATCCTCAAGCGGATGTACGCGGCCCGGATGATCATCGCCGACCAGTACGCCACGGCGCTGGCCGAGACGCCGAACCTGTCCGGGATCGCGCGGAAGGTCGAGCAGACGCTGGCCGTACCGCCGCCGGTCGAGCCGCTCCCCCCGGGCCTGTCGCCCGACAACCCGATCGTGGCGCCTTCGGGGGCCGCCCCGCCGGCGGACACCCCGCCTGCCGCGAACGACAACGACGTGATCTGAAAGGCGCTGCCCTTGGCGGGCCGTCCCACCAGGGGATTACGGATGCGCCAGCGACTTCGCCTGTCGGTAGGCGTCCGCGAGATCGGGTAGCGGGATGCCGTTATCCCAGTGACCCGTCAGCCGGGCGACCCCCCACAACAGCAGGATCGTGCCGAGCCCCGCAGCGGGCAGGAGCCAGGGTGACCAGCCCGCCCGCCCCTTCCGCCCGACCGTAAGGCACGCTTCCACCGGGCAGGCGGCGACGCACGAGAGGCAGCCGGTGCACTCGGGGGTGGTCGCGGCGGCCTTCTGGTGCACCGTGATCTCGGCGGGGCAGGCGCGCGTGCAGGCGCGGCAGTCGATGCAGGCGGATCCGTCCCGGACGACCTTCTGCGGCGAGAGCCACGAGAAGAGGCCGAGCATCGCGCCGTAGGGGCACAGGTAGCGGCACCAGAAATGTTTTACGACGAACGATAGGGCGCCCAGCACGACCAGCGACACGGCCACCGTGCGCGACATCTCCGTGAAGAAGAGGAGCATCTTCGCGTCGACTGCCACATTGTATTGCCCGAACATGAACGCCTCGATGGCGGGAACGTCCATCTGCACGAGCACGATCCAGCCGAAAAATGCCAGCAGCAGGTATTTCAGCGAGAGAAGCAGCCGGTCCAGCCAGGTGGGCATCAGCGTTTCCGCTTTCCGCTTCCGCCACAGCGTCTTCTTTCCGAGCCATTCGATCCCGCGCGACAGCGTGCCCACCGGGCAGACCCACGAGCAGAAAACCTTCCGGGCGAAAAAGGCGGACAGGAGCGCCGCGATGAAGATCGTCAGTCCCGCCGGGTGGATCGCGTCGTATTGTCCCGTCAGCAGGAACCGCTTGAGCCCCATCAACGCGCTGATGGGGAGGAACGCCTCGATTGCGCCGGGGCGGTGCGCGGTGACCGGGACGCCGGCGAGTATCTGCCCTTGGAAGCGGGCGAACTCGATGCCGATCCCCGCGCAGAAAAGGAGGTACACGCCCTGCACGCCCCATCGGACGTGGGGAAGCGACCGGTACGGGTTGACCGCGGTCCGGGGGCGCTGCTCCGGACCGTCGGACGGCGGAACGGCGGGCGAGGGGTTCATGCGAATGCGGTCTCCTTGGCGGAATATTCCATATCGACTCTAGCACTATCGCCCATCGGGAAAAGCCGTTCCTTGACCTCGCTCAAGCCGCTCCGTAGAGTAGAGGATCGACCGGGAAAAGGGGGGGACCGACATGTCGCTGATCGGTGAAGTGTTCGTCGCGGACGTGCTTGGCAAGTCGGTGCTCGACCCGAAGGGCGACGAGATGGGCAAGGTGCGCGACATCGCGGTCGAGGGCGGCGGGCCCTTCCCGCGCGCGGTCGGCATCGTTCTCGAGCGGAACAAGAAGCAGCGCTTCCTGCCCTGGGAAGACCTGGCGATATTCAACCGGCGGATCATCTCCTCGCACAAGC
>JANXQJ010000033.1 GCA_025356865.1 Deltaproteobacteria bacterium
CTGCACGTCGCCGGTACCGGGGGGGAGGTCGATGACCAGGTAGTCGAGTTCCCCCCATTTCGCCCCGTGGATCAGCTGCTCGAGCGCCTTCATCAGCATGGGGCCGCGCCAGATGACCGGCGTGTCGTCCTCGAGCAGGAAGCCGACGGACAGAAGCTTGATGCCGTCCTTTTCGGCCGGAATGATCAGTTCCCCTTCCGCCTGGAGCCGGTGCCCCTTGAGACCGAAGAGCGTCGGGACCGACGGGCCGTAGATGTCGGCGTCAAGCAGTCCGACGCGGGCCCCCGACTTGTGAAGCGCCACCGCCAGATTCGCCGCGATCGTCGACTTCCCCACGCCCCCCTTGCCGGACGCCACCGCAATCAGGTTGCGGACCCCCGGGACCGTGCGCCGCTGGTCGGTCATCGCCTTGTGCTGAGGGAGAGGCGTTGGCGTTTCACGAGGCGGAACGACCCCCTTCTCCTTCTTTCCGAAAAAGCCCATTTCACTCTCCTTGTCGTCAACTTTCCGCAGGATACCACCTATAATCGGAGACGATGAACGACGCCACCGCAAAACAGATCCGGATCGCCGCGATCGTCATGATGGCGTCCGTTTTCCTGAGCCGCATCCTGGGCTATGCGCGCGACGCCGTCATCGCGTGGGGGCACGGCGCGACCGGCGCGACCGACGCCTATTTCGCAGCCTTCACCATCCCCGACTTCCTAAACTACCTTCTGGCGGGCGGATCGCTCTCCATCACCTTCATCCCGATTTTCTCACGCTACCTCGCGGAAGGACGGGAGGAGGACGGCAACCGCGCCTTTTCGACGATCGTCACCGCGATGGGGATCCTCATGGCGATCTTCGTCGTTGCGGGGGAGATCTTCGCCGAGCGCCTGATCCCGCTGATCGCCCCCGGCTTTCCGCCGGCCCAGGTCGAGACCGCGGCCCGACTGACGCGGATCGTGCTGCCCGCGCAGACCTTCTTCTATTTCGGCGGCCTTCTGATGGCGGTCCAGTACGCCCGTAAGCGGTTCCTGATCCCCGCCCTGGCGCCGCTCGTGTACAACGCCGGGATCATCGTCGGAGGGCTGGCGCTCGAGTCGCGATTCGGGATGGAGGGCTTCGCCTGGGGGGTGCTCGGCGGGTCGTTCGTCGGCAACTTCGCGTTGCAGGCGTGGGGCGCCGCGCGCACGGGACTGCGCTTCTCGCCCCGGCTCGATTTTTCCGATCCGGGCCTGCGCGAATTCGTGAAACTCTCGATCCCGATCATGCTCGGCTTCTCGCTCGCGGTCGTCGACGAGTGGATGCTCCGCGTCTTCGGCTCGCTGATGGCCATCGGCACGATCACCTGGATCAACAACGCCCGGCGGCTGATGCAGGTGCCGGTCGGGGTCCTCGGCCAGGCATCGGGCGTCGCCTCGTTCCCGTTCCTTTCCGGGCTCGCGGCGCGCGGCGAAACGGAAAAGATGTGGGAAACGCTTTCGTCGACGCTGCGGTGGGTCTTCTTCGTCTCGTGCGCGGTCTCGGCCGCCACGTTCGTCTTTTCCCGGGAGGTGGTGCTGCTGGTTTTTCGCCGCGGCGCCTTCGGCATCAACGACACGGTGAACAGCGCGCTGGCGCTTTCGGCCTTCGCGATCGGCATCCCGTTCTGGTGCGCGCAGACGATCACCGCGCGCGGTTTCTTCGCCCTGAAGGACACGTGGACTCCGACGATCGTCGGCACGCTCTCCCTCCTGGTCACGCTCCCCGCCTGGTGGCTCTTCCAGAAATGGCTGGGGCTCTTCGGGCTGGCGCTCGCGAGCAGCGCGGGCATCCTGGCCTACGCCGTCGTGCTCTACGGATTGCTGATGCGGAAGACGGTGGGGCGAAAGGGGATCGCCGAAGCGGCCGAATTCGGCCGGATCTGGCTGGCGTCGGCTGCGGTCGCCGTGCTGGGGCGCTACCTGATGATGGGGACGCCGTGGCTGCCGGAATGGACGAGCGTCACGGGTGCGCTGCTGCGGCTTTCGGTCGGCGGGTGCGTCGCCGTCGGGGCCGTTTTCATGGTCGCGTTCGCACTCGGCAGCACGACCGCCCGCGGCGTCCGCCGGTTGAAGGACATCGTTCGGCCGCCCGGCACGGGGGGATGAACCCCGGCAGTCCTACCCCGCGTCGGCGTTCAGCCGTTTCCGCCGCTCGGCATGGTCGGGGATGAATCGCCCGACGAGGCGCCAGAACTTCGGGCCGTGGCTCCTCACCTTGAAATGGCACAACTCGTGAACGACGACGTAGTCGATGCACGCCATCGGCGCCTTGACCAGCCACAGGTTCAAGTTGATCCGGCCGGCGGACGAGCAGCTTCCCCAGCGCGACGTCATCTTCCGGATGCGCAATTCCGGAAAAGGGATCCCCTCCCCCGCCAATAACCGGTGGCACAGCACCAGCCGGTCGAGAAAGACGATTCCCGCCTGCGCGCGATACCAGTTTTCGAGCAACCCCTTCACCCGATCCGCCGACGGATCGGCCTTCGTCGTCACGCACAGGCACCCCAGCAGGATCTCGACCGAATCGGCGCGTCCCCGGGAAACGACCAGCCGGTAATCCTGCCCGAGGAATCGGTGCATCTCGCCGCTTGCGAACCCGGCCGGAGCGGCCTTGGGCGGCCGCTGTTCGAAATGAAGGTGCGCCTTTTCGATCCACGCGGCGCGCGACGCCACGAATTCACGGATTCTCGCGAGGGAGGCGCGCAACGGGGCCCGGACGACGACCGACCGGCCCGGATGCACGGTGATGCCGACCGTCCTGCGGCGGGAACGGCGAAGGGCGTAGACGATCGCCCCGGCCTCGCAGGCGACCGAGTCGGTCCCCCCGTCGACAATCTCTTTTTTCGGAATCTTTCGGGACGGGAAGCGCATGGCGGGGAATCCGTTAAAGCGTCACGAACGTGTGCTCGCCGCGGAGGGCCGCCTCGAGGGCGGGCATCTCGAGGATGTTGTGCCCGATGTTGCAGTCGCGACGTCCGAAGAGCGATTTCGTGCCGCCCACGATGGGAACATGCGCAAGCTCGATCCGGCGGGTCCGCATGAAGAGCAGTTTCTTGACGAACTGGCGCCCCTTGAGCAGGACCAGCGCCAGGAACACTTTTTTCGCACGCCCCCGGCAGACGACGCCGACGATCCGGACCGGGTCGGTCGTGCCGCGCACGACGTTGCGGCGAACCTCGGTCAACGCTTCGGAGGTGGTCCGGGCGACGATCACCGCGTATCCGTTCCGGCCGGCGAGGGTGCACGCCGCCCCCTGCTCCTCTTTCGACAGGCAGAACGGAAGAAGCAGGATCTTCTTCAAAGAGCCTTACTTTGCGGCAAGCGCGGCGTTGAGTTCCCGCACCACCTGCACCGGGTCGAGCCCCTTGTGCCAGGAGGTATAGACGATCGATTCCTTCTGGTTCGACTTGCACTGGAGGCAATCGGCTCCGAAGAGCGCCTTCACCTTGTTTCGCACCGCCGGAAACCGCTTGAGCACGTCGCCCAGGAACATCTCGGCCTTGATCGGCCCTTCCTTCGCCATCCTTCATCCCCCTGTCTGCTGCATTGGTCTTCCATTATAGCTAGGCCCGGTCGTATTGCGAGAACGTCATCGCGAACGTGGCGCGCCCCTGGGTCAGCGAGCGGAGCGCGGTCGCATAGCCGAACATCTCGCGCAGCGGCACCCTGGCCGAGAGCACCGTCGCCCCCGGTTGCCGGTCGACCGAAGAGAGGTGTCCCCGGCGGGAGTTGAGGTCGCCGATCACGCCGCCGGAAAACTCGTCGGGCACGGTGATCTCGACCGACATCACCGGTTCGAGCAGGTACGGTTTCCCCTTCGCGAACGTTTCGGAAAACGCCCGGGCCGCCGCAACCTTGGCGGCCAGCGGCGTCGGAGGGCCGGAAAAGAATTCGACGCGGGCGACTTCGACGATCACGTCGTCGACCGGGTAGCCGGAAACCCCCGAGTAGAGCCCCTCGCGGATCCCCCCTTCGACGGCGGCCGCCACCTCGGGCAGGATGCCCGGCAGCGCCGAAACCTCGTCCAGCGTCACCCCGCTGCCCCGAAGACCGGGCATGACGGAAAGCGCGACCGTCACGCCGACCATCCGCTCGGCGATCTCGTGCTCGAAGCGCCCCTCGCCCTCGACCGCCTGCCCGACCGTCTCGCGGCACAGGACCTGCGGGTTGCCGGTCCGGACGTCGAGCCCGTGCTCACGGCGCAACCGGTCTAGCAGGACGTCGAGGTGCAGCTCCCCCATGCCGGAGAGGATCATCTGCCCCGTATCGGCATCCTCGCGCGTCTGGACGGTCGGATCCTCGTCGGCCATCTGCCGGAGGAGTTCCTTCAGCCGCTCCATCTCCCGCCCCGTTTTCGGCTCGACCACGATCGAGACGACCGGCTTGCGGATCTCGATCGATTCGAGCAGCAGCGGCGCGGCGGGGTCGCACAGCGTGTCGCCCGTTCCGGCGAACCGGACCCCCCGGGCGGCTACGATGTCGCCCGCGACCGCCTTCTCGATCCGCTCCTTCCTGCCGGCGTGCATGCTGAAGAGCCGGGACACCTTTTCCTCGTCATCCGTCGCGGCGTTGAGCACCGTGTCGCCCTCGGAAAGCCTCCCCGAGTAGACGCGCAGATAGACGGTGCGGCGCCCCTCCTCGATCACGACCTTGAAAACCAGCGCGGAGAAGGGAGCGGACGACGACGGTTGCCTGGAGACGGGCTCTCCGGTGCGCAGGTCGAAACCGCAGACGGACGGCGCCTCTTTCGGCGCAGGCAGGTAATGGACGATCCCGTCCATCACGGGCTGGACGCCCCGGTTGCGCAGCGCGGAACCGGCAAAGACAGGGAAGATGCGCGACAGGAGCGTCCCCTTGCGGATGGCCGCGCGAAGCAGGTCGGGCGGGATATCCTCGCCGGCCAGGTATTTCTCGGCCAGCGCGTCGTCGAAGTCGGCCGCAGCCTCGACCAGCGCCTCGCGCCAGGCGAATACGGATTGCAGTTCGCCCACGGAGAGGGGCGAGCGAACCACGCCGGCGCCCTGGCTCTTCTCGTCGAAGTCGACCCGCTCCATCGACACGAGATCGGCCACGGCCCGGAATACGTCGGCCTCGAAGATCGGCACCGTGACCGGAACGCCGCGCGCGGAAAGTTTCCCGGTCATCTGCGCCACCACCCGGTCGAAATCGGCGCCGGGACGGTCGAGCTTGTTGACGAACGCCAGCCGCGGGACGCCGTGGCGATTCGCTTGCCGCCACACCACCTCGGACTGCGGCTCGACGCCGGCAACGCCGCAGAACACGGCGATCGCCCCGTCGAGCACCCGCAGCGACCGCTCGACCTCGATCGTGAAATCGACGTGCCCGGGCGTATCGATCAGGTGGATATCCGCGTTCAGCCAGGGGAAGTGGGTCACGGCCGCGACGATCGTGATGCCGCGCTCGCGCTCCTGCGGCAGGTAGTCCATCTGGGCGTCGCCGTCGTGCACCTCGCCCATCCGGTGGGTCACGCCCGAGTAGAAGAGCATCCGCTCGGTGAAGGTGGTCTTGCCGGCGTCGATGTGGGCGATGACGCCGATGTTGCGAACCGCCCGCATTTTTTACCCGCCTTCTGCTCTGGCGGCCATGGCCTAGAAGTTGGAATGGTGCAGGTTGAAGTGGCTGGTGCCCGGGATGTGGCAGTCCGCCTCGAGCGCCGCCATCACCTCGGGGATCTTCTCGTCGGGGGTGCCCGAAAAATCGACGAAGAAATCGTCGATTCCCGCACCGCGCAACTCGTGCAGGATGCCGGAAGCCGAATAAGGGACGATCGGCCGCACCGACGACCCGTGTTCGTCGGCCTCGATGACGAACCGTTCGTCGCGGGGGCTCGTGACCTCGCCGCGCCGGACGCCCGAGGCGGGGAGCGCCCGCGAGACCATGAGCGGCAGCGCTCCGTAGGCCACCGCGATCCCCAGCCCGTGCAGGTATTTCCCGACGGCGCGCAGCGACGTGAGTGTCGCCTCGACCGGCAGGATCATCCGCGAGGCGCCCAGCCTCGAGAGCACCGAGAGCGAGCCCAGGTTGAACGCGTAGAGGTAGTGGTCGCTGACCAGCTGCAGTTTCCGGCGCTCGGCGCCCGGCGGGAAAAAGGAGAAGTGCCCCACGTCGGGCAGGATCCAGCGCGTGTATCCCTTGTCGAGCGCCTCGCGCACCGTGCGACGCCAGAACGAGGCGTCGGCCTCGAGCAACGGCGCCGAGAGCCGGAAGTAGCCCTTCTCGCGAAAGCCCGCGCCCGGGCCGCCCGGTTCGCGCGCCACCGCCTTGGTGAAATCGACCACGGGCACGATCGCGGCCGACTTGGCCAGTTTCGAGAGTTGCGACGGCTTGCAGGCGACGTAGAAAACGGCGGGAACCGTTTCCTTCCGGGTTCCGGAGACCCGCAGCGTGGGGAGGATCGAGAGGCGAAGTTCCTTCCCCGCGAGGTGGAATTCCTTGTCGAACTGCCGCGCCGCCTTCACGAAAAGAGACTCGACGTCGACCCAGGCGACCGACGGATTGTGCGACTCGACGTGGATCTCGCCCACCGGCAACTCGATCTGGCAGGAGGATGCGAGACGCCCCGAGGCGTTGGGCGGCACGTGCGACTCGGCCCGGTTGCCGCGCCCTCCGACCCGGAACGACATCTCCCGGCGAAACTTTCCGTAGGCCGCCTCGATCGCCACGAAGCCGTCGCCGACGATTACGTTGAACCGGATTCCGCCCGGCGGCAGCGCCTCCATCTCGCGCTTCGCGGCACGCGCGAAATCGGCGCGGCCCGTCGTGCCGACCCGGAAGACGAGATCGCCCGCGGAAACGTCGAACGGCACCTTGACCCGGAAGCCGCCGACGTCGGGCTTGATGTTGAGGGCGGTGAAGGCCCGGCCGGACCCGTCGCTCTGGAACTGGACGCGCAACCGGTCGCCCTGCTCGAAAGACGGCTCGGCCGCGACGAATGCCCAGCCTTCGTGGATCTCCCGGATCGGCCCGAGCGGCGTGCCGATGCTCCCCGTGCCGCCTCCCGATGCGATGTCGCCCGGCGCAGCCCCCCCGAGGATGCCGGGCGTCTCTTCGCGCCCCATCACCCCCCCAAGCAGTCGCTTCCCTTCGGCGACCCCTTCGTCGGGTTGCCCCGCCTTGATGAGGTCGAGCGCCTTGCGATAGGCGCCGACGACCGCCGAGACGTATTCGGCGCTCCGCATCCGACCCTCGATCTTGAAGGATGAGATGCCGAGTGCCGCCAGCTCGGGCAACTGCCCCATCAACGACAGGTCTCGCGTCGAAAAGAGCGCGTCTTCGGCGCCGTCGTGGCCGTAGAGACGCCGGCACGGCTGCACGCAGGCGCCCCGGTTGCCGCTCTTCCCGCCCAGGAACGAGGAGAAGAAACATTTTCCGGAATAGCTGTAGCACATGGATCCGTGGATGAAGATCTCGACGCCGATCGGCGAGCGGGACGCGATGCGCTTGACCTCGGGCAACCGCAGGTGCCGCTCGAGAACGACCCGGGAGGCGCCCATCCGGGCGAATTCCTCGGCCGCATCGGCGGAAGCGCAGCCGGCCTGCGTGCTGACGTGGACGGCCAGGTCCGGGAAGTTTTCGCGCAGGATGCGCAGCAACCCGAGGTCGGCCACGATGAGCGCATCGGGAGAGAGCGGCGCGATCTGGTGCAGCAGCGCGATGGCGTCGGGCAGTTCCTGCTCGGTCAGCAGCGTGTTGAGCGTCAGGTAGACGCGCACCTTGTTGCGCCTCGCGTGCGGGAGGATGCGGCACAGGTCGCCGAGGGTGAAATTTTCGGCGCGCTCGCGGGCGTTGAACTGCTGCAGCCCCAGGTAGACGGCGTCGGCGCCGGCAGCCACCGCCGCGAAATAGTTTTCGACGGAACCGGCGGGCGCCAGCAGTTCGGGAAATGCGGGCTTGGGCTCGACCGGCGCGCGCCAGGAAACCGGCGCCTTGCGAGGCGCTTCGGGAGCAGCCGCGCGCGCGGCGGAGCCCGGCTTGCGCGCCGGGTAGCGGCCGGACGGCTTGACGCCGCCGGGACGGGGGCCGGACCCCGCCTTGCCGGACGCGGGGGAGGCGCCGGGCGGAGGCGCCGGCGTGAACGTCCCCTTTTTGCGCAGCACCACTTTTTTCGGTCCGGAAGAATTCACGCTTTCCCCTTTTGAATCGCCTGATTTATCGGGACATTATCGTCATCTTTGGTTTCGTTTGACATCCATCATACATCCGATAGACTGACGCGTGATACATCGATTCGCGGACCTTCAGGCGTGAGGAGGATGTTGCGTGTACTGGATCCCGTTGGTGCTGCTCGGGGCGTTCCTGCTCGGGTTCGTCACCTCGTACAATCGACTCGTTTCGCTTCGAAACATCTTCAACAACGCCTGGCACCAGATCGACGTCCAGCTCAAGCGGCGCTACGACCTCATCCCCAACCTCGTCGAGGCGGTTCGCGGCTACCTCACCCACGAGCGCGAGACGCTCGAAAAAGTGATCGCGGCCCGCGGCGCGGCGGTCAATGCCACCGGGGCGGCGGCGCAGGCCAAGGCCGAGAACGTGCTGACCGAATCGCTCAAGAGTCTTTTCGCGGTCGTCGAGAGCTATCCCGACCTCAAAGCCAACCAGAACGTCATGGAACTTCAGGAAGAGCTCACCTCCACCGAAAACCGGATCTCCTTCGCGCGGCAGTTCTACAACGACTCCGTCATGGCCTACAACACCGCCATCCAGTCGATTCCCGCCAACCTGGTCGCTTCGCTCTTCAACTTCGCCCCGGCCGAGTATTTCCAGGCGGATGAAGCGAGCCGGGCCGTCCCCAAGGTCGATCTCCGGTAGCCCGGGGAACCCGCCATGGAGACATCCGCTCCATACTGCCCGAAGTGCGGCGCGGCCAATCCGTCAGATGCCGCCTATTGCTACCTGTGCCAGGCGCGATTCACCGACGGCGCCGAAAGGGATGCAGCCACCGCCGAAAACGACACGCATCTTCAGGCGGCTTTCCCGACTGTCGAGGCGGCGGGCGGGGCTCCGCAAACTTTCCGAATCGACCGGCCGATCTCCTTCTACGATGCCGCCGCCGAAAACGTCCTGCGATCCCAGTTCCTCTTCCTCATCCTCTTCGGCCTTTTCTTCATCCTGGGCGGAACGATCGGCGCCGCCTACAACAACTGGCAGGGGGGGGTGGCCGTCGCGGCGCTGGTCTACGTCATCCTCGCCTCGGTCGCCTGGTTCAACGGCGCCTCGATCGTCCTCTCGCTTCACGACGCCCGCCGGGCCGATCCCGTCAACGACCGGCAGCTGATCAACGTCGTCGAGGAGATGGCCATCGCCGCCGGACTCCCCCCGCCCAAGGTCTTCGTGATGGAGACGCTCGGCATGAACGCCTTCGCGGCGGGACGCACCCCCCGGGAAGCGGTCGTCGCCGTCACGCGGGGGCTCGTCAACAAACTCGACCGCGAAGAACTGCAGGGCGTCGTGGCCCACGAACTGGCCCACATCAAGGGACGCGACACGCTTTACGGAATCTGCGCCGCCGTCCTGGTCGGCGCCGTCGCCATGATGTCCGACATGTTCCTTCGCGGCACCTTCTTCTCCGGGCACCGACGAAACAGTGAAGACAGCCGCGGAAACATCGCCTTCCTGCTGCTCGGCGTCGCCCTCGCCCTGCTCGCCCCGCTGGCCGCGAAGATCCTGCAGATGAGCATCTCCCGCCAGCGCGAGTACCACGCCGACGCAGGCGCCGCCGAGTTCACCCGCAACCCGCTCGCACTCGCCGCCGCCCTCGACAAGATTTCGACCGGGGGGACGCACGTGCCGGGCGAGAACCGCGGCACCCAGCACCTGTTCATCATCAACCCGGTCCAGTCGTTCACCGGCGAGTCGTCCGCCCTCATATCCACGCACCCGCCGACCGCAGCCCGCATCCAAAGGCTGAAGACGATGGCCGGAACTGCCTGAAACCCATTCTTTAACGGAGGATATACCGATGAAGTTCACCGAAGACGCCCTCAAGTTCCTCAACATGGGCATCGAGTCCGAGTTGTCCGCCTACGTTTTCTACACCGAGGCGATCAAGCTGATCGACGACCCGGCGCTCAGGTCAACGATCGAGACGCTGGCCAACGACGAGAAGGGACACTTCCTGACGCTCGAAGGCGAGTACAGCGAGACCGTCAATTCCGAGATGTGGGTCCCCTACCGCGACATCATGGAAAAGCCGGGCCTTCCGAAGATGGACGAAGTCCTGCAGGAGACGCACAAATCGCTCCTGGCCCGGGTCAAGATGCTCAAGACGAAGAAGGATGTCCTGAACATGGCGCTCGTGCTCGAGAAAGAGGCGCTCAACCTCTTCACCGAAGCCGCGGCGGCGATGACCAATCCCGACTTCAAGAAGGTGTTCGACCACCTCGCGGCCTTCGAGCAGGGACACGTCCAGCTGATCGAGCGGGAACTCGCCAACGCGTAACACCCATTTCCCAACGACGTCCGAACGACGTACGGGGAGGCCGCCGCGAGGCGCCCTCCCCGTTTACGTTCCGTGAAACTCGGATGCCCTATGCTTCCGTAGAGGAAGGGAAGGGGGTCTGAGCGAAGTGCCGGTGGATAGAAGTGTTGCGGCTGACAACGGAGGCGAACGGCCCCCTCCCTGGATCGAAGGATTCACGGGGCATCCCACTTCGAGCCGCGGAACTCAGGGACTCGTTCATTCTCCGGGTGCCGTCTCCCGTTCGAGCCGGTCGAGGTAGTCGAGTGCCTGGCCGCGGTCGGCGCCGCACATCTCGGGCATCGGCTTGAGTCCGTTGCAGACGGCCGGCTTCGCCGACGTCCCGTGGAGTGCGCACAGGTACTCGCCGGTCAGCTGGACGCACCGGACGCCCGCCGCTTTCCCGCCCGGCATCCCGGGAATCGGGCTCGAGATCGAAAGCGCGATGCAGCAAGCCCCGCACCCGGGGCGACAAGTCGTGGTCATGCCAGCCATCATAACGGAAAAGCAATCCATCGTTGCGCGCCGGCCAACCCGGCGTCGAATCCGTTACGGCTTGATGAACGCCGCCCCCGGCTTCCAGCCGACCGGGCACAGTTCGCCGGTCTTGAGCGACTGGAGGACGCGGAGCACCTCGTCGACGTTGCGGCCGATCCCCAGGTCGTGGACGACCATCCAGCGGAGGATGCCTTCGGGATCGATGATGAAGGCGCCCCGCAGGGCGATCCCCGCCTCTTCGAGCAGCACGCCGTAGTCGCGCGCCGCCTCTTTCTTGATATCGGCCAGCAGCGGGAAGTTCAGTTCGCCCAGGCCGTGCTCGACCCACGCCAGGTGGGAGAACTTGCTGTCGACGCTGACGCCCAGGATCTGCGCGTCTTCGGCGGTGAAATCGGCCGCGCGCCGCGAAAATTCGGTGATCTCGGTCGGGCAGACGAAGGTGAAGTCGAGCGGGTAGAAGAAGAGGACGACCCACTTTCCCTTGTAGTCGGAGAGACTGACGGACTTGAAATCCCGGCCGGCGACGCCGTCTAGCGTGAACCCGGGCGCCACGCCCTTGACCTGGATCGGTTTCCTGCATTCATGGTCCTTGCACATGTCGTTTCCTCCTGATATCGGGTTGTTTCGTATGGGTGAATCGGTTTCTTCGCCCTGTATGAGTCGCCGGAGGCGGAAATGGTTTCAAAATTAAAACGGGGCGAACCGTGATGAACGGCCCGCCCCGGACGATCCGCTTTGGATCTTTCGGTTTAGAACTTGTAGCCGAGATCGACCGACACGAGGTGGGCGTCGCCCTTCCAGGTGCCGTTCATGGAGGGCGAAGTCGCGCTGACGACCTGATTGACCGCCCGGTCCTTCTTCTGCAGGTAGAAGTAGGAAGCGTCGACCGTCATCGGCCCGACCTTGTAGCCGGCGCCGAGATGATAGCTGTTCCGGTCGGCGTCGGGCAGTTCGGCCGAGAGCGTGTTCTGGGGAACCGGCGAGGGGTCATAGGCATAGCCGGCGCGGAGCGCCAGCGCCGGGATCACGCGGTATTCGCCGCCGACGCGGAGGGCGACGACGTTCTTCCATTCCTTCGGCGTGGACGCCGTCGATCCGGCGCCGGGCCCGTTGTTCTTGATGACCAGCGACTGGTAGCTCGACCACATCGTCCAGTCGCCGTCGAGGTTGACGGTGACCGGCCCCTGAGCGTAGGAAAGACCCGCCGCGAACGTCGCGGGGAGGTGGAGCGTCGTGTCGCCGGTGGTGCTGTAGTTGGTCGCACCGCCGAAGTTGAGGACGGAAACCGACTGGTGGCCGGGAGCGGGAGAGAGGTCGATCGAGTTGTCGATGGCGCTGAAATTGACGTCGCCCTTGAGTTTCAGGTCGAACCGGCTGCGGTAGTTGAGGCCGAGTTTCAGCTCGGGGGTGACCTTGAGGAGCATCCCCGCGTTGTACCCCCACGCGTCGCCGTCGCCCTTGAGGTCGTAGTTGTAGGCGTTGACCGGTCCGGCAAGCGGAGCGGTCTTCGAGAGTTTCGCCGCGCCCCAGAGGTAGTCGATGCCGAAGCCGAACGACAGGACGTCGTCGATCTTGTAGGCGATCGTCGGATTGACGCAGAGCGTCTTCAGGTCGATCTTGGTCGTGAGATTGCGGAACGCGCTCGAGCTGCGGTCGCGGTACTCCTGGCCGAGGCCGAACGGCGTGAAGACGCCGATGCCGTAGGCCCAGCCGGTCGTCGCCGAGCGGCGCGTCAGGTACATGTTGGGGATGAAGAAGTTGAGGTTCTTCTGCTTCTCGTCGACGGTGTTGTCCAACGCTGTCTTCCCGGTGAAGGTCTGCCCGTTCTCGCGCGCGTAGGTGACGCCGGCCATGAAGTTGGTCCCGGTCAGTTGCGTGAGGCCCGCCGGGTTGTAGTAGATCGCGGACGGGTCGTCGGCCTGGGCCGTGAAGGCCATGCCCATGCCCATCGCCTTGGCGCCCGCCTCGGGCAGGCGGAAGCCGGCGGCATGCGCCCCCGTGACGGCGACCGAAGTCGCCAGAAGTGCGGCCGCGAAAGCCGCAAGCGTGGTGCTCTTTTTCATTGTTCCCCTCCTTGCGTGAATGAGGCGACGTCCCACGTCACCGAAAACTGCGCGCTCTCGCCCGGGTGCAGGTGCAACGGGAAGAGGAGCCGCAGGCATACCGCCTGGTGGATCTTTTCGGCGCCCGCCTCGGAGAGCGACGCCGTCTCGACGGGGTAACGCACCAGCGTGAACGGTCGGTCGGCCTGCGCGCCGACCGAAATTTTCCGCCACACGTCGTAGATCTTGAATGCATTCGCCACGGGCGCCACCTCGCGCCCGGCTAGCGACACGTCGCCGTCGCCGCCGCCCTCGATCCAGCGGTCGTAGCCGCCCGAGAGGAAGTTGAGGTTCCACTCGGACGAGAAGGTGCCGGCAATCGTCTCCCGGCCGTGGTTGACAACCTCGTAACGGACGACGAACCGCTCTTCGCCCGCTTTCGCCTCGACCGACTTCTCTACCGTCAGCGACGCCTGGTCGCAGCACATCGGGAGTTCCTGCGAAAAGAGGATCGTCCCGCCCTGTTCGGAAACCGCGCTGCCCGCCTCGCAGCCGGCGGTGTCGCAGAGCGGCGCGGCGTCGGCCAGGATCTCTTCGGGAGTCGTCCCTTCCCCGTAAAACGCCTCGCGCAGGGATGCGCGGCGACAGGGGTCGGTGTGGAGCGCATCGAGCACGCTCGGGTCCTTGAGGATCAGGACGTCGTGGATGCTCGTCGACCCGTCGAAGTGCCCCCCCGCCTGCCGGAAGCGGGCGTGATAGGCCTCTTCTCGGCGGGTCAGCACATGGCCGATCGCCACGCCGCGCCGCGGCAGCGAGATCTCGGTGAGCGCCCCGCCGTCGTGCGGGTGGAAGAGGAGCGTGAGTTCGGGCGTCTTCATGAGCAGTTCGGCGCCGCCGTCGGCGTCGAGGTCGCCCTTGATCGCCTGCGTCCAGCCGCCCTCGCCGCACAGCACCCGATCGGCTGCACTTTCGGCGCGCAGCAGGTGGGTCCAAGCCGCCTCGCGAAGGTGGTTGAGGTAGATGCCGCCGAAGACGCCGTGCCAGTAGACGTCGTTGCTCTGCGCGCAATAGAGGTCGTTGCGCATCGACGTCGCATCGACCGTCGCGGACGCCGCCTCGACCCGGCCGCTGACACCCCACATCCGCTTGTGCAACTCGTTGCTCTCGTCGTACTTGCGCAGGAAGTTTCGGAAGATGCCCCCTTGGGCGAACGGCTTCAACTCGGGGTGGTTGCCTTCGCGGAAACCGCGGAGCAGGTCGTCGAAATGCGCCGCCTGCTTCGGAGGGAGCGACCACTCGCCCATCTCGATGTAGGAGCAGGTGGGCAGGTAGATGCGGCCGCGCACGGGAGCCCGGTCGACGTATTCGCCGAACGTCATCGTGGCGAGCCCTTCGGCCTGCCGCGCCTGGACCCCTTCGAAGAAGCGCGCGAGCCACCCTTCCTCGTAGACGCTGTGGAACGTGCCGGGCCAGACGCCGAACTTCTCGCCGTCGTCGGCGAAGATCGCGGCCGGACAGGGGATGTCGCGCGCGGTCATCCGGTCGATCGCCGCCAGCGACTCGTCGACGCCCCCGAACGGGATGAGATATCGCAGCGCCTCGCTGCCGGGAAACACCTTGAGCGTCGCGCCGTCGGACTCGGTGAGCCAGACGCCGTCGAGTTCGTCGACGGTCAACCCGGCCCGCAGGAAATGGTAATCGTCGAGCGGCAGGTATTTCACGCCGGCCGCGGCGAGCGTGGGGACCAATCCGGGTTCCCAGACGCGCTCGGCCAGCCAGATGCCGTCTGGCCGCTTCCCGAAGGTCTCGTTCATGCGCGTCGAGAGCGCCTCGAGCTGCCCCTGCCGGTCGCGCTCGGGGAGGAGCGTCAGGATAGGCTCGTACATGCCGCCGCCGAGAAGCTCGACCTGGCCCGAGGCGACCATCCCGCGCAGCATCAAGACGACGTCGGGCGCATTGCGGATCAGCCAATCGAGCAGGTAGCCGGTGTAGTGCAACGTCGCCTTGACGTCGGGAAAACGGCCGAGCGTCTGGAGGAAGGGCCGGTAGGACTTCTGCGTCGCCTCTTCGAGGACGAAGTCGAAGTTGCCGACCGGCTGGTGGTTGTGAAAGCAGAGGACGAGCGTGCGGCCCGGCCGGTGGGAGGTGGCGGTCATCAATGGGATTCCTCGCCTTCCTGGGCGAATTCGGTCAGGACGCCGAAGGTCGACTTGGGGTGCAGGAACCCGATCTTCATGCCGTGGACGCCGTTGCGCGGCGTTTCGTCGATCAACCGCGCCCCTTTTTCCTTCGCGTCGGCCAGCGCTTTCGCCGTGTCGTCGACGTTGAAGCAAAGGTGGTGGATCCCTTCGCCGTTCTTCTCGACGAATTTCCCGACCGGTCCGTCGGGCGACGTGGACTCGATCAACTCGATGGTGCTCTCGCCGACATTGAACACCGCCGCCCGGATCTTCTGGTCGGGCACCGCTTCGATGCCGACCAGCTCGAGCCCGAGCACGTCCCGGTAGTAGGGGATCGCGGCGTCGAGACTCTTGACGGCCACGCCGATGTGCGCAATCTTGCGGATCATAAGGGACATGGCAAGGACCAGGATACCGGGATCGCGCCCGGATTTGGGTCAGATTTGGTCGCAACGATTGAGCCAAACCGGAAGCGTAGCA
>JANXQJ010000078.1 GCA_025356865.1 Deltaproteobacteria bacterium
AGCGGCTCGGCCCTCCCAAACACCTTTCGGCTGATAATGTGACGAGGCTGAAGCGTTCACTTTGTTGCGGCCCGCTCCTTTGCTCCCTCCATTACGAGGCTTTTGACGCACCGCTCGGCGGCCGGGATTACTCCCGACTGCTGGTGCCTGCTTCCGGGCGCTCCGGCGCTTATCCGGACCGGACTTTCACCGGTGGGGGTGATGCAGCTTTCAGGACGCACCATGCAATCAGGATATCATACGGCTGGATTCTTCCACAAAGCGCCGGATGGCGGTATGATCAGGAACTGCTGAAACTCGATTCAGACCGACACCCCGGAGGGAACAATGACCCGCTTTTGCCTGCGCACCCGGACTTTCGTTCTGGCCGTACTCCTGGCTGCGATTGCCACCTCGGGCTACGCCGCAGGCGGAGAAATCGCCATCATCGTCGACGGGTTGCCGCTCGACGCCAAGGCGATCGCCATCAAGGACGAGGTCTACCTCCCGGCCTGGATCCTCGAGAACTATGCCCACACCAAAGTGAACTGGACGCGCCAGAGCAACCTGCTCGAGATCATCTCGACGCCGTCCAATACGGCCTCGGCCCCCCAGGACGGCATCCTGAAACTGAAAGTCGGCTTCTACCTCGACGCGGAAGGGTTCGTCATCGGCCAGAATACCCGTCTCTACCTGCTCAACGTCGACCCCAAGGATTTCCGGACCGATGACGGCAAGACCGCCGACGAACGGGCGCACGAGGGGAGCATCGAACGGATCGGCAGCGTCTCCGAGGCGATGAAAAACTACCTCCGGCTTGCCCCGCTCGACCGGTTCACCGCCCGGGGATGGTCGATCGTGGCCAAGATGCCGAAAGAAGAGATCGCGACGCTGTCGTCTTCCGTCGAAAAGTTCGAAACCCTCTACAAGAGTCTCTACTACGACCTGGTCACCAACCTGGTCGACGGCAAGCAGCAGGCGTTGACGAGTTCCTCCATCATCGACGGGTCGCTCAAGGGAATCCGGATCGACATCATCCCCGTGAAAGACGACGGGACGGCGCAGATCACCCTTCCCAACGGCCTCTACTACCTTTACGCGCGGATGTTTTACCGGAACCGGCAGATCGTGTGGGACATGCCCGTGTCGTTGCGCGGCGGCGAAAGCACCATCGAACTCTCCAACCGCAACGCGGCCCTCATGAACTAAAGAAAACGGCGCCGCGCTGATGCGCGACGCCGCTCGGTCATGACGGGCGACTCCCGCAAGGGAGCCGCCCGTTTTCGTTACGCGCCCTTAAGAGTTGTACGCCGACTCGCCGTGCTGGGTCAGGTCGAGCCCCATGATCTCGTTGTCTCGTGAAACGCGGAGCCCCATGGTCTTGTCGAGCCCCTTCATCAGCAACCAGGTGACGCCGAACGCGTAGACGGCGACGATGACCGCGCCCAGGGCCTGGGTGGCGAGCAGCCGCGGATTCCCGAAGAACAGGCCGTTCGCGCCGGTCGCATTGACCGCCGTGGTTGCGAAGAGGCCGACGGCAATCGTCCCGAATACCCCGCCAACGCCGTGGACACCGACGACATCGAGCGAATCGTCGTAGCCGAGACGTCCCTTGAGCATGACCGCGAAATAGCAGATCGTCCCGGCGATCAGGCCGATGACGAGCGCTCCGGCCGGATTCACGAAGCCCGATGCGGGCGTGATGGTGCCGAGCCCCGCGATGCAGCCGGACGCGGCGCCGAGCACGGTCGGCTTTCCTCGGTGCCACCATTCGGTGAAGACCCAAGCGAGCGTCCCGGCGGAGGCGGATATGTGCGTCGTGACGAACGCGCTGGTGGCCAGGTTGTCTGCGGCCAGCGCACTTCCGGCATTGAAGCCGAACCAGCCGAACCAGAGGATGCCGGCGCCCATGACCGTCATCGGCAGGTTGTGGGGTGAAAGATTATCGGTGCCGTACCCCTTGCGCTTTCCCACCACGATCGCCGCAGCCAGCGCGCTGAGACCGGCCGTTATGTGGACGACGGCCCCCCCGGCGAAGTCGAACAGTTTCAGCGACCCTTCACTGAGCCAACCGCCGCCCCAGACCCAGTGCGCCACCGGGTTATATACGAGCAGCGCCCAGAGCAGGGTGAACACGAGGTAAGTCGAAAACTTGAACCGTTCGGCGAACGCACCCGATATGAGCGCCGGCGTGATGACCGCGAACATCATCTGATAGATCATGAAGGCCTGGTGCGGGACTTTGGGGGCGTATTTCGACGCCTCGAAACCGACACCGCCCAGCCCGAACCAGGAGAGGTCGCCGATGACCCCACCGATATCGGGGCCGAAGGCGAAACTGTAACCGACCAGCATCCATTCGACGCTGATGAGGCCGATGACAATGAACGAGTGCATGAGCGTGGTCAGGACGTTTTTCTGCCGGACCATGCCCCCGTAAAACAGGGCAAGCGCAGGCGTCATGATCATGACGAGGGCGGCCGAGACGAGCAGCCACGCGGTGTCGCCGGATTGCATACCGATATCCTCCTGTAATCAGGTGATGGGGCCGACACCCCCTTGCGCAAGCAGCATGCCACCCGGCAACTGGTTGATATGGCAGGATATGGAGAGGAATCGGAGGAAGAGCACGGAACATTGTTGCTGTATTTTCATCATTAATGAATACATGTCGCCAAAAATGAAGGGCACCGGTTTCCCGGTGCCCTTTCTCCGTGTGGCGTGGTCGGCCCCATCACCTCGCGGAGGATCGCTAGACCTTGACTGAACGGATATCTACCAGTTGTAACCGGCCTCGCCGTGCTCGGAGAGATCGAGACCCATGAGTTCGTCCTCCTTGGAAACACGCAACCCCATGACCTTGTCGAGCACCTTGAGCAGCACGAAACTGACGCCGAACGAGTAGGCGAGAACCACGACGACGGTCAGCACCTGGAGCAGGAACAGTTTCGGGTTGCCGTAGAAAAGCCCGTTGGCACCGGCTGCATTGACGGCCGTGGTTGCGAACAGCCCGGTGGCCAGGGCGCCGAAGGTACCGCCAACGCAGTGGACGCCGACGACGTCGAGCGAATCGTCGTATCCGAATCGCCCCTTGAGCATGATGGCGCTGTAGCACAAAACGCCGCCGCCGAGGCCGATGGCCAGCGCCCCCAGCGGCTCGACGAAGCCGGAGGCCGGCGTGATCGCCACCAGGCCCGCGACGCACCCGGAAGCCGCGCCGAGCACGGTCGGCTTTCCGCGGTGGATCCATTCGGCGAAAACCCATGAGAGCGTCGCCGCAGCCGCCGCAACGTGCGTCGCAACGAAGGCGCTCGTCGCCAGCTCGTTTGCGGCCAAGGCGCTTCCGGCGTTGAAACCGAACCAGCCGAACCAGAGGATTCCGGCGCCCAGCACCGTCATGGGCAGGTTGTGGGGCGACATGTTTTCGGTGCCGTACCCCTTGCGCTTGCCCACCATGATGGCGGCCGCCAGCGCGCTGACGCCGGAGGTGATGTGGACGACGGTACCCCCCGCGAAGTCGAGCGCCCCCAGGTTGCGGATCCAGCCGCCCATCCCCCAGACCCAGTGGGCGACGGGGTTATAGACCAGGAGCGCCCACAGCAGCGTGAACACGATGAAGGTCGAGAACTTGAACCGCTCGGCGATGGCGCCGGTAATGAGCGCGGGCGTGATGACCGCGAACATCATCTGATAAACCATGAAAGCCTGGTGCGGCACCGTGGCCGCGTAATCCTTGAAAGGGGCGAGACCGACACCCCGCAATCCGAACCACGAAAGATCCCCGATGATGCCGGCGTGGTCGGGGCCGAACGACATGCTGTAGCCGACCAGGATCCATTCGACGCTGATCAGCCCGATGACGATGAACGACTGCATGATCGTGCCCAGGATGTTCTTCTTGCGGACCATCCCTCCATAGAAAAAGGCGAGCCCCGGCGTCATCAGCATGACGAGTGCCGCAGAGACGAGGAGCCAGGCGGTATCTCCACTGTTCATGATCTTGATCCTCCTTGCGTATTGATGGGTGCCGACCCTGCCATCATACTTAGCAGCACGCATGCCAGAATCAGGTATTGAACAATATCGGGGAGTTATCAGCGAGTCAGGGAAAAAATCACAGGGGGAGGACAGACATTATTGTCTGCCTGCGGACATCTATGGCCGTTCGGACAGGTTTGTCGTCTCCCCGCACGCCAGGAGGGACGCAATCTTTCCGCTCTCGACGTCGCGGATCGGGGAAAAATTCCAGAGGGTCGGGACGGGATCGCCCGAGCGCGTCAAGAGCGGGAAAGGGAAGCTTCCGGCCCGCCTTCCGATGAAAAGTTCGACCAGCAGGCGGCGAAAGTCGGAACGGAGCGGCTCGGGAATGAGCAGGTCGGGCATCCGCCGGTTCAACGCCTCGGAAGCGCGGTAGCCGGTCAATAATTCGCAGCGCCGGTTGAAGATCCGGATTTCCCCCTCGGGCCCTATCTGCAGGACCGGCAGGGGCACGAGATCGAGCAGCCGGATCGAGAAATCACGTCCGGTTTCGAGATCGACCGACAGGGCATCATATTTTTTCTTGAGGGAATCGAGACGGCCGGCAAGTCGCAGGGCCTGGATCCCGGAGCCGATTCGGGATGCAAGCGCCGCAAGGTCGTCCGTTTCGACGGCGTCGAATGCAACCCGCGACGGTGCCGCGACCAGAAGCGCCATTTTCAGTTCGCCGCCGATCGGAACGGATACCCAGGCGGCCAAACCACCTTGAAACGGGACGACAACCGGGTCGGGTGACGTTCCGGGCGGCTGATTCTCCCAGCCCGGGGGCGATTCGCCTGCGATGCCCGGATCCGCCCCGGCGGATACGACCTCCCGGAACG
>JANXQJ010000110.1 GCA_025356865.1 Deltaproteobacteria bacterium
CGATTTCAAGGACGGCGGACTGGAGATCGCCCGCCTGCCCCCGAAGATCCTCGACCGACGCGGCGATCTCCTCGGCATTCGCCGCAGACTGCTGCGTCACCTTGTCCATCTGGGAGATGGCGCTGCTCACCTCGGTGATCCCGCGCGCCTGCTCCGACGACGCGGCCGTGATCTCCCCGACCAGTTCGGTCACCTTGCGGACATTGACGGCGACGTCTTCGAAATCGTCGCTCGTCCGTTCGACGAGCGCCGTCCCCGAGCGGATTTCGCGGATCGTCTGCTCGATCAGGTCGGATGTGTTCTTTGCCGCCGCCGCCGCACGCTGCGCCAGGTTGCGCACTTCGTCGGCCACCACCGCGAAGCCCGCCCCCGCCTCGCCGGCCCGCGCCGCCTCGACGGCCGCGTTGAGCGCGAGCAGGTTGGTCTGGAAGGCGATCTCGTCGATCGTCTTGATGATCTTGCTGATTTCCTCGCCCTTGGAGGATATCTGCGCCATCGAGTCGACCATTCCCTCCATGGAACTGTTGGCCTTCACGACGCTGGAACCCGCCTTGTCGGCCAACTGCTTGGCTTGCCCGGCGTTCTCGGCATTCTGCCGCGTCATCGCCGACATCTCTTCCATTGCGGAAGACGTTTCCTCGAGGGACGCGGCCGATTCGGACGACCCTTCGGCCATCGACTGCGACGACTCGGCCAGCTGGGCGGAAGCGGCGTCGACGCGCGAGGCGTTTTCGGCAAGGCCGGAAACCGTCCGCGACAGCGATCCGGAAATCGAGATCGAGAGCCACAGCCCGAGCCCGAACGCCAGGAGGACGCCCGTGACGACCGTCAATTCGGTCAGCCGCTTCGTCGTGGTCACCTGGCGGTCGAACCCGGCGTCGGCGGCTTTCGCCCCGGCGATCTCGAGGTCGACCAGTTTCATCAGCGTCTCTTCGCATTTGCGGAAGGCGCCCCGCACCTTCCCGAGCGACAGCTGGTAGCCGGCCTCTTTCTCGGCCGCGCTCCCGGCCCCGATCGCCGCCATCAGCTCGCCGTCCAGCCGGCGCCATTCGTCCCAAGCCATCTTCAGTTCCCGGTGAAGCGCCTCTTCTTCCGCGCCCTTGGGCAACGCGCCGTAGATCGCCCAACCCTTCTCGGCCATCTCGAGGTAGTTCTTGATCCGCTTCCCCTGGGAGGCGATCTCGTCGCCGGTGACCTGGGTGAGCAGCATCGTCCGCTCGCCGCGTTGCACATCGCTCTGCCCCTTGGCGATCATCCAGAGGGCGTTGACGGCCGGAAGGCGCTCGGAGGCGAAAGCATCCTGCGCCTTGGCCGCGAAGAGGATTCCGCGATAGCCGATCACTCCGACGGCGACCGTGATGAGCGCGACGACCAGGAACGCACCGAGCAGTTTCGTCTTCAGGGAGAGACTTTGCAGCATGGGGGTACCTCCTGGAACGTGAGGAACGGGTTGAGGTCTTTCAGAGTGCGACCTTGGGAAGATAGAGGTCGACCTCGATTGCGAACTGGGCGGGATCGACGGGACGCGCGATCGTCCGCCTGAATTTGGGGGAATCGGGGGCGGCAGGGTCGGTCAGGTCGACCTCGATGGGTACGGGCATCCGCCGACGCTCGTCCTTGCACACCAGCATCACCTTGGGGCGAAGCACCTTGTCGTGATTGACCGAGACGACGATGCCGATCTCGGACGTATCGAGCTGGACGGTCGTCCCTATGGGGTAGATCCCCAGGCACTGGATGAAGCGCTGGGCGAATACCGGGTTGAAATCGGTCTTGCTCAATTCGAAGATGCGGCGGATCCCTTCGGGCGGCGTCATGGGGCGGCTGTAGACCCGGGTGGTCGTCATGGCGTCATAGGTGTCGGCGATCGCGGCGATCTGGGCGCAGCGGCTGATCGCCTCGCCCTTGAGCCCGTCGGGGTATCCGGTTCCGCCAAACCGCTCGTGGTGCTGCATCGCAACGGCCTTGGCCTCGTCGGTGATCCCCTCGGTCCGCTCCAGCACCTCGGCGCTGTAGAGGGCATGCTTCTTCATCTCGGCGAATTCGACGTCGGTCAGCTTGCCGGGCTTGTTGAGGATCGCGGGAGGAACCTTCATCTTGCCCGCGTCGTGCAGCATCGCCCCGATCCCCAGCGACTGGAGTTCTTCGCGGTCGAGTCCCAACTGACGCCCGAGCGTCAGGGAGAGGACGCAGACGTTCACCGAGTGGACGAACGTGTACTCGTCGTACCCCTTGATCCGGGTGAGGCTGGAGAGCGCGTCCATGTTTCGGAAGATGCTGTCGATCATGTGGTTGACGGCCTTGACCGCCTTGCCGCTCTCGATGCTCTTCCCCATGCGGACGTTGTGCAGCACCTCGTTGACGACGGTGTGCGCCTCTTTCTGGGCGACCTTGGCGGCCTCGATCTCGACGTGGAACGGGATCTCTTCTTTCAGCGGCGCGGCCAGGTTCACCGGCAGGGGGGAGGCCCCGTCGGGCGTCGGGGCGAGAGTGTCCGCCACTTCGATCATCGGATCGGGTTCCGGCCCGGGACCGTCCGGGCCGGCATCGACGTCGAGCCCCATATCCGTGTTGATGTAGAGTTCGGTGATGTTGTATTCCCGGAGCCGCTCGATGTGGGCCTGGGTGGTGATCTTCTTCCGGTTGGTCAGGAAGGGATGCTCGAGCCAGGAACGGTCCATCTTCTCGACGACCATGCCGAGCGTCAGTTCCCCGATGAGGATCTTCTTGAGCATCGGCTACCCTAGAGGCTGAAGTGCGCAGTCATCGCCTGCGGGATGCGGGAGAGCGGCAGCACCTGGTGCGTCCCCCCGGCCTTGATCGCCTCTTTCGGCATGCCGAACACGACACAGCTCTCCTCGTCCTGCGCGATGTTGACTGCGCCCGTATCGGCCATGTGCTTCATCCCCTCGGCCCCGTCCTTGCCCATCCCGGTCAGGATCACGCCGAGCGCGTTCTTGCCCGCCACCTCGGCGACCGAGTGGAACAGGACGTCGACCGACGGCCGCTGGTGGCAGACCATCGGCCCGGTCTTGACCCGGACGTAGTATTTCGCGCCGCTTCTCGTCAGCATCATGTGGAAGTTGCCGGGCGCGATGAGCACGCGCCCTGCGCGCACCAGGTCGTTGTCCTCGGCCTCCTTGACCTCCATCCGGCAGAGGCCGTCGAGCCGCTGCGCGAATGCCTTGGTGAACTGGGCCGGCATGTGCTGGACGATGACGATGCCCGGCATCCCGGCGTCGAGTTGCGTGAGGACGGCCTTGATCGCCTCGGTCCCGCCGGTCGAGGCGCCGAGGGCGATGACCTTGTCGGTGGTGTCCTGGAGCCGGTAGCCGCCGACCGGTTCGGTGGAAGCGGAAGAAGGGGCCATCGGGATGCGCAGGCTGCGCTTGGCCATGGCCGCGCCGCGGATCTTGTCGGCCAGCTGCTCGGAAAGTTCGCCGACCGAAAAAGAGGAACCCGGCTTCGCGATGACGTCGATCGCGCCGGACTCGAGCGCCTCGAGCGCCATCGAACTGCCGGCCTGGGTCAGCGAGCTGACGATGATGACCGGCATCGGCTTGTACTTCATCAGTTTCTTGAGGAACGTGATGCCGTCCATCCTCGGCATCTCGACGTCAAGCGTTATGACATCGGGCTCGAGTTGCAGGATCTTGTCGCGTGCGATGAACGGATCGGGAGCGGTTCCCACCACCTCGATATCGGGGTGGCGGCTGAGCTCTTCGGAAAACACCTTCCGGACGATGGCCGAATCGTCGACCACCAACACTTTTATCTTGGCCATGAAACTTCATCCCTCCAGATCGAACATCGCCACGATGCCGTGGAATTGCGCCTCGACCTCCATGAGCCGGATCATCGCCAGCTCGAACTCGCGGGAACCGATCCCGTTCGACTTGCACAGGTCGTAGTCGATCTTGTACTGGAGCCCGTCGGCGCCGACGCCGATCCCGCTGGTCAGGCACAGGATATCGCTCAGATGGACCAGGAACGGCAGCTTGGATTCTCCGGTTGCCCCGCCCGGTGCGTGGTGGTGCCGGATCGCGGCGACCATCTCGGCATCGAAGTTCCACAGTTCCCCGAGCCGGCCGCCGATCTCGGCGTGGCTGACGCCCAGCACCTGCGTCTCGGCCTCGAGAAACGACGTCTTCCCGGACGCCGCCGCCCCGCTGATGGCCTCGTAGGCCCCCGCGACGAACTCGGCCATCGCCAGCTTGCCGACGTCGTGCAGCAACCCGGCGGTGAACGCCTTGTCTGGCGAGTCGTACTTGACGACGTCGCAGAGCGACTCGGCGAGCAGGGCGCACAGGATGGAATGCTTCCAGAGGTCGCCCCGGGGGAGGTCGTACCCCGCGAGCTCACGCTGGAGCAGGTCGGTTCCGCCGGCCGACAGGATGATCTGGAGGAGCTGCTTGTTGCCGATCCGGACGAGCGCGTCGCGCAGCGTCGATACCGGCATCGCCCCGCCCAGGATCGTCGAGTTGCACATCTTGATGACCTTGGCGGTTATCGCCTGGTCGTACTTGACGACATCGAGGATCTTGTCGGCACCGACCAGCGGATCGTCCATCAGCGCCATCACCCGCTGGATGACCGCGGGAAAGGGCGGAAGCTCCCCCGCCCTCGCGACAATTTCATCGACTCGGCTCACAGCGCAACCACCCCTTCTCCGGAAGTTTTCAGCAGGACGCTGCCGGTGCTCATCTCGAGGGAGATCGTCCGGTTGACGGTCCCGCCCAGCGCCGTCGCCCCCATGGTGACGCCGTTCTGCCAGAAAAGCTTTCTCATGGCCAGGATGTTGCGCTTGCCGATATTGAACATGCCGTTGGGATCGAGCACCTGCGCGCCCCCGACCGCCTTGACGATCAGCCGTTCCTTGACCGCTCCGAGCCTGTAGCAATCCTTGAAGAGCAGCGGGACGCCGGTGTCGGCGAACATATAGGGGTTCTTCGCCGCTTTTTCGGCCGAAAGCGCGGACTCGGGGAGCATCAGGTGGAGCAGGCCCCCGACGACCGCCACCGGATCGAATATGACGATGCCGATGCAGGAACCGAGCGAATAAGTGATCAGGATGTCATCGGGCCGGTTGCTGATCTTCAGGTCGGCCACTCCGACGGTGAGTTTCATGCCGAGGGGCCTTTCCTTTCGGCCGAAGCCGCCCCGGTCTTCCGGTAGACCGCCGGCCGCACGTATTTGAACGGGTGGGCAATGCTGTTGAGACTCTCGGAGTGCCCGATGAAGAGGTAGCCGTCTTCGGCCAGATAGCGGTGGTAGCGGTTGACGAGCGTCTCCTGCGTCGGACGGTCGAAATAGATCATCACGTTGCGGCAGAAGATCGCGTCGAACGGCCCCTTGAACGGATAATCGGCGTGCAGGTTGAGGTGGGCGAAAGTGACCATCTTCCGGATGGCGTGCTGGACCCGGTAGTAGCCGCCCTCACCGTGCACTTCGGCCGGCACGAACCAGCGGTTGACCACGGGAGACGGCATGGTCTTGAATTTGTCGCCGGCATAGAGCCCGTTCCGGGCGATCTGGAGCACGCGGGTCGAGATATCGGTCGCGAGGATCTTGACGTCCCAGCCTTCGATCCCGGGCAGCGTCTCGCGAAGCGTGACGGCCAGCGAATAAGGTTCCTCGCCGGTCGAGCAACCGGCGCACCAGATGCGCACCTTGCGGGCGCCCGTCTGGTTTCGGGCCGCCGCGAGCGCCGGAAGGACGGTCGATTCCATGAAGCGGAAATGGTCGGGCTCGCGAAAGAAGGAGGTGACGTTGGTCGAGACCGCGTCGAGCAGCACGGTGATCTCGTCGCCGCTGTCGTCGTTCTCGATTTCGGCCAGGTAATCGGTGAAGGACGTCAGGCCCCGTTTCCGCAGGATCTTGCCGAGGCGGGCGCGCAGCAACTCCTTCTTGCCTTCATTGAGGGTGATGCCGGCGGTCTCGTAGATGATCCGCCGGAACTTCTCGAAGTCGGCATCCGTCAGGTCGCGAAGGTGCGATTGTTCCGTTGCCGGTTCGATCCGGGACCCGTGGGCCATGTCAGTTGAAGGATGCCTGTCTGCCGGTGATCTCGAAGATCCCGGAGACGTCCAGGATCAGCCCGACGCGGCCGTCGCCCATGATGGCGCCCCCCGAGATGCCGCGTACGTTGGACATGCCGCCGCCCAGCGTCTTGATGACGACCTCCTGCTTGCCGAGCAGCTCGTCGATCAGGACCGCGCGCTTCTGGCCTTCGCTCTCGATGACCACCACCAGCCCTTCCCACGGGTTCTGGATGCCGTTATGGATGGAAAAGAGCCGGTGCAGGCGCACCAGCGGCAGCAGTTCCTCGCGAACCCGGATCATCTCGGCGCGCTGCTCGACCGTGAGGTAGTCTTCGCGCGGCGGACGGAGCGCCTCGACGATGCTGTTGGTCGGCATGATGTAGCGTTGCTCGCCAACCCGGACGACGATGCCGTCGATGATCGCGAGCGTAAGCGGGAACTTCATCTGGAAGGTCGACCCCTGCCCGAGGGTAGACCGGGTCTCGATGGTGCCGCGCAACTTCTCGACGTTTCGCTTGACGACGTCGAGGCCGACGCCACGCCCCGAGATATCGGTGATCTTCTCGGCGGTCGAGAAGCCGGGCTCGAAGAGGAGGGCGAAGATCTCGGATTCGGACAACGACGCGCCGGCCGCCACGACGCCCCGTTCCTGCCCCTTGGCGAGGATCTTGACCGGATCGAGACCGCGGCCGTCATCCTCGACCGCGATCACCACGTTGCCGCCGTGGTGGAACGCGCGCAGCGTCACGGTGCCCAATGCGCTCTTGTTTGCCGCCAGCCGGATATCGGGTTTCTCGACGCCGTGGTCAACGGAATTGCGGATCATGTGGACGAGGGGATCGTGGATCTCCTCGATCATGTTGCGGTCGACCTCGGTGTCTTCCCCTTCCATCAGCATGGTGACTTCCTTGCCCGACTTCTTGGCGAGGTCGCGCACCATCCGCGACATCTTCTGGAACGTGTTCTTGATGGGGACCATGCGGAGCGACATCGAGATCTTCTGCAGCTCGGAGGTGATGCGGCCCAGCTGCGAGAGGTTGCGGTAGAAGCGCTGGCTGTCGATCGACATGACGTCGGGGTCGTTGCAAACGAGCGACTGGGCGATGACCAGTTCGCCGACCATGTCGACCAGGCCGTCGAGTTTGTGGATGTTGACCCGGATATCCTGCGTCTCGATCGCGTTGGCCGCGTTCTTCTGGATGCGGAGCGCCTGCGCGACATCCTTGGGGGAAACCTTCTTGTCCTCGATGAGGAGCATGCCGAGCGTTTCCCGCTCGCCGCTCTCGGGCTGGTCGCTGAGCGTTTCGTTGATCTCGGCCTGCGTGATCTTGCCCTGCTCGACGAGGACGTCGCCCAGTCGCGGCGGCGTCGCCTGCCGCGGCGGGGGCGAGTCGTCGCGCCCTTCCTGGACGGCGGTGATCCGGGCGATGATCCGGTCGGTGCCGATGAACTCGCGCGCCGTGGCGCCGGCGGAAACCTTTTCGGAGACGTCGCGGATCATCCCCTTCATGCCGTCGATCGCCTCGAAGATGACGTCGATGACTGAGCCGGTCACGGGCAGCTCGTTGCGGCGCGCCATGTCGAGCAGCGTCTCCGTGCGGTGGGCGAGTTCGTTGACGTCGCGCAGGTTGAGGAAACCGGAAACGCCCTTGATGGTGTGAAAGGCGCGGAAAATCGCGTTGAGCGTCTCGCTGTCGTCGGGGGCCGCTTCGAGGTCGACCATCTTGATCTCGATGGAGTCGAGGTGCTCCATCGACTCGGTGATGAAGTCGGTATAGAGTTCCTTGTCCTGGTCGAGCGCCATGCTCTTGTCGGCGCCGCCCGACGCAGCCGCGGCGGCCTCCTCGGCCTCGCCCCCTTCGATCTCGATCTCGAGCTGCTCGCGAATGTCAGAGAATATGCGGGAGAGCACGGGCCGGTTCATCTTCCCGCCCCGGAACACCTCCTGGCAGCAGGAAGCGAGACGGCCGAAGATGTCCATTGCCTGGTCCCAGTGCTTGCGGGCCGTGTCGTCGAACATCAGCGCCGTGCCGACCGCATCACCGGCAGTCACCGCGTCGGGAACATCGGTTCGCCCTTCGGTTGCCGCGATCTTGCCGATCTGCTCGAAAGCGGAGAGAATTTCACCCAGCTTGCGCATGTCGTCGCGGGAAGCCGTCAGCACCGCGACCGAGATGCGGTCGAACTGGACCTCGGCCGGGGTCTTGTCGGCCCCTCCGGCCTGACCGGGATTGTCTTGTGCGCTTGTCACGATCGGACCGCCTCCTTCAATTGTCGCCTGGCCTAACCTGCGAACTGCCCCAGCCCGCCGCCGGAAAGCACGAGACTGATATCGAGCAGAATGACGACCTTCCCCTTGATCTTGGCCATGCCCCGGATGTAGTCGGTCGAGAAGCTGGCGCCGAACTCGGGCGTCGGCTCGATGTCGGTCTCGGAAATGTTGGTCACCTCGGATACGGCGTCGACGATGATGCCGACCAGCATCTTCCCCTCGGCCATTTCGAGCTCGACCACGATTATACAGGTGCGCTCGGTGTATTCGCGCTCGTCGAACCCGAACTTGAGCCGCAGGTCTACCACGGGAATGATCTTGCCCCGCAGGTTCAGGACCCCCTTGACGTATCCGGGGGACTGCGGAACCGGGGTAATGTCCATGATGCCGATGATTTCCTTGACCTTGAGGATATCGAGGCCGTAGATCTCGTCGCCCAACTGGAACGTCAGAAACTTGCTGCTCTTTGCCGAACCCGTCGCCACGTTCTTGCCCTGCCGCTCCGCCATTAACGTCCCCTCCGAATGAACAGGATTCTACCGATCATTGTACCTATCGGAGCGATTCCCGCAAAACTTCATTTAAAATTCCCCGCCGGCCCTAAAGTTTCCCGGGGAATTTCCGATGAGGAATGGGTAGGAAACCAACCTGGGGGACCCGAATGATAATCAAGGACATGGGCGCAATCATGGTCGAAGCCGTCCACGACGTGTTCGAGACGCTCATATTCATCATGCCCGAAGAGTTGCCGCCGGAAGAAACCGAGGAAAGCCGCCTGGCGGGCGAGCTCATCTCCTCGATCCACATCCAGGGCGACCTCAACGGAATCGTTTCCATGTCGTGCAGCCGGAAGGTGGCCGCAACCCTCACCCGCAACATGCTCGGCATCGAGGACGACCAGCCGGCCGAGGGCGACATCGCCGATTGCGCGGGCGAAATCGTCAACATCGTCACGGGCAACATCAAGAGCAAGGCGCTCGAGAAAAACATCTCCTTCACCCTCTCGATCCCGACCGTCGTCTACGGCCAGGAAGTGGTGCTATGCTTCCCCGAAGAAGTGCGCGGGGTAAGGGTCCCGTTCCTGGTCGAGGGTGACGAGATCGTCTTCTCATTCTTCTATAAGGGGGGCGGGGCGGACCTGCTCGAGGAGTAGCCGCAAGGCACAGATGGCGTCCGACAAATTCATAAACGCATCCGAATCGCTGCTCCTCAATTGCGTCGAGCAGACCGGCGAACGGCTCGGGTCGCTCGTCGGCGGCGAGGTGGTGTTCCGCCCGGGGACCATCGGCCCCCTGTCCTCGGCCGACTATTCCCGGAAAAACCGGAAGAAGACGGCCGTTCTCCTGATGGAGAGCAACGGCGACGGGCACGCCATGGTTTTCATCCGGATGCAGGAGGCGATCCTGCTTGCGGGCACCCTGCTGATGATGCCCCAGAACACGCTCAAGGAGATCATCAAGTCCGGCGAGATGGACCAGGACCTGAACGACGCGTTCAACGAGGTCGCCAATATCGTCTACGGCGCCATCGACGAGTTGACGCACAACATGTCTCCCGACAACGGCAAGCTTCGCAACGAAGGGGTTCAGCTGGTCGACCCCTCCCGCGAGAGCGACCTCTCGTCGCTCTGGCCGACCGGCCAGACCTACGGCGGCGAGATGTCCATGACGTTTCCCGGCTTCGAGGGCGCATCGGCGTTCCTGGTTTTCGACGAGGCGCTGCTGACCCTGGTCACGGGGGTCCCGGTCGACGGGGAGCAGGCCGCGGCGGGACCGCCGGAGGCGCTGCTGTTCGGAACCGAGGCCGCCATCGCCGCCGACCTCAACGCATTCCTCTCCGAAAAGGGGATCACGGCCCGCCAGATCGACGACGCCGGGCAGGCGATCGAATTCCTGTCGCGGAAACCGGCCCTGGTGATGGTCGAATTCAAGGAAGGGGCCGAACCGATGATCGAAAAGTTGTGCGAGGCCATCCGGAAATCGCAACCGGGGATCCCGGTCGTGGGCATATCTTCGAACCCGACGCGCGAAACGATCCTGCTGGCGAAAAAAACGGGGGTCAAGGCGTTTCTCGTCCACCCCTTTTCTCCGGATACGCTCAGAACAAAGGTGGCGCCTTTTCTCGCCGCTTGTGTAAAATCATAAATATCAGGCAATCAAGGGGAACGATATCAAATGGAACGCATTCTGGTGGTTGACGATTCGAGCACCATGCGAAAGATCATCGCGCGGTCGCTCCGGCAGGCGGGCTTCGAAATCGGCGAAATTGTCGAGGCCGAACACGGCCAGGCGGGGCTCGACAAATTGAACGCCCAGTCGTTCGGGCTGATCCTGACCGATATCAACATGCCGGTGATGGACGGCCTGACCTTCATCGACAACGTCCGGGCAAACCCGGCCTGGGACCGCACGCCCATCATCGTCATCACGACCGAGGGCGCCGAATCCATGACCAAGGAAGCCGTAAAGAAAGGGGCGAACAACCTCGTGAAGAAGCCGTTCACCCCCGAGCAGATCAAGGAAAAGCTGGCGACTTATTTTACCTGAGCGCCTCTCAGATTTTCCAGGAACGCCTTCCAGCCATCGAGGTTGGGAACAACTTCGTATTCCAGCAAATCGGCCATGAGGGTCCAGTCTTCCTGGCGCTGCGCCTCGAAGAGCCTTGACAGGATTTCTGCGGTGTCGGTCGACGGCGCACCGGGTGTCCCCCGCCCCTCCGGAACAACGAAACAACCCGCCTGATATCCGCTCAGGATTGCGCCCGATAGTTGGAAAAATGTCTCCATCGACGCGAGACACGCCATGTACATCGACAGGCCACCCTCGAATTCCCCCTGCCTCAAAGAGGCGGTCGACCTGCCGATATCGGCGCAGATCGCATTGACCAGGGCAAGCCCTCCCTCGATTCCGCTCTTGTAAAGTTCGGACGCGGTGCCGGTGGTCACGTCCACTTCCCCGACTTCCGAAAGACCGGTCTCCGCCATCGCCTTCTCGGCACCGGCGTCGAGTTCGCGGCCATCGACCGTGACGCGGCACACGACGCGCCCTCCGGCGGCGGTTGACTCATACAAGGCATCCATCAGGGCGGAGATGTCCCGCATGCCGGACAGGTCCAACCCCGATTCGTTTCCGTCAATTGTCAACCTGGGCATTCAGCCCTCCCTTCGTCGACCGGTGCCGGCAAATCGGCTCCGACAGCCAGAAGATACGCCAGACTGCGCGTGCGGCGCAACAGCTTTCCGAACAGGTCGGCATTCTCGCGGGCGGCCGCTTCGAGCCCCGCTTCCATCATGTTTTCCTCTTCGAGTGCGAACATCGTGCACAGGCTGTTCGCCTCGGGGACCGTCTGCCCGATTTCCCGGATCGCTTTCGCGCACGCCCGGATCGTTTCGAGCCCCTCCGCCAGCTGCGCCTGCCGCCGCGGATTGCGGGCCGCCTTCGCGATGTCGGCAGCCGTGTCCCTCCCCTTGAGCGCGAGCGACTCGAGTTTCAGGAGGATCTGGAATAACCCCGTTCCGGATTGTGTCACCACGGATCGTTCCCCCGGCATGCCCCCTTCCCCGGCAAGCGATGCGAACCAGACCCTGCGGTAGGCGCGCACGAGACGCGCCCGGAAATCGGGGGCTCGGTCGACCAGGGGCCGGTAGTCCAGCAGGCCGTCCTCCCCCCATTCGGTGGCGTACACGCTGCACCCGGCGTATGCCTGGCTCTCGGGAATCGATCCATCCTTGAGCGGATCCCCGGCCAGCATCCGGAGCGCGGCGTCGGCGACGGCATCGGGGGTAACCATCTTCTTGCATTCGGGATTGACGCAGCGGACGTGGAAAGAACAGGGTGCGCAGGCGGCCCGCGGTTGAAAGACAAGGTGCCCTTCGCCGTAGGGTGCCGTGTTGGAATAGTGGATCGGACCCAGGGCGATCGAGAGGACACGCGTACCGGCCGCCGCCGCGATGTGCATGGGGCCCGTGTCGTTGGTGATCACGAGATCGCACCGTTCGAGGAGCGCGGCCAGTTGGGCCAGCTCGGTCTTTCCGGCCGCAACGGCGCTTCCGGACGCATCGAGGAAAGCGTGCGCCCGTTCGGCGACCGGCCGCTCCCCTTCCCCCCCGACGAAAAGGAAACGGACTCCCGCCATCCGCTCGCGGATCCGTCGACAGGCGAGCGTGAAGGAGGACGGGGGCCAGATCTTGTGGTCTTCGCTCGCGCCCATGTGGACCGCCAGGAGCGGCCCCGTGCCCGGACATTCCCGGTCGAGGAATTCATCGGCCCAGCGTGACGCGTCATCGGGGATGCGGATCGAAAGCGGGATCGGTCCGGCGGCGGAATCGGGATCGCCCGTCATCGCGCACATGTCGACGAGATTGAAGGGGCAGATCTCCTTCCCGGCGATATAGGCATGAAGGAATCTCATCCACGGGTGGGAAATGCCTCGTTGCCCGCCGGACGTCATGACGGGGCCGCGCTTGTCGGCGGTCTGGATCAGGTACATGAGCATGGCGCTCACATGGGTGTGGGTCATGTTGATGGCGACGCGGAATTTTCTCGAGAGAAGCGGTGAAAGGACGGCGGACGCCGATTCAAGCAACGAATTCAGCGGCAGGTCGTTCCGGAGCGAAAGCCTCAGGAGGGCGTCGCGATCGACCGTGATGATCTCGTCGATTCCGTCCATCAGTTCCGCTGCCTTCACGAATTCGGGCAGCACGCAGACCGCCACGGGAGAATCCGGCCGGCTCCGTTTCAGGCCTTTGGCGAGCGGGGTCAGCTGGATCAGGTCGCCGACGCGCACGAAGGCCAGGATCAGGGCAGGTTCAGCGGCCGCCATGCCGGAGCTCCCCCAGCATCAGGATCATCGTCTCGTCCTTCGTTAGCGGGTGTCCCGGGTCTCCACGCATGACGTGGCGGTGGAGCGACTCGAAATCGACGAGCGCATCGCCGTCGAGCCCCCGGAAGATGGCCTTCCATGAAGGATCATCGCGCTCGGAGGCGATTTCGCGCGCCGTGGGAATCCTGCGGCCGGCCTCGGGCGGGCAATGCTCGAAGACCGCCTCGAGCAGTTCCCGCATCCGTTGCGGGTAGGTGTGCTCACGGAGCACCCGGGCGCGTGCCCGGGCCGCCATTTCGGCGCAGGAAGCGGGATCGGAAAGGCTGGCGTCGAGGAGCGCCAGGAATTCGGGCTGGCCTGAAAAACATTCGACCTCGAATCCGGGTTCGAAGAGGCCGGGAAGGAGAGACCGGTGGTCGACCAGCTGGAACGCGGAGCAGGCGGCGATCTCGAATGTCCGGGGATTGACGAAGTCTCCGAACGGGTTGACACCCTCGTGGCTGACCGACGAATGCAGGTTGATGTTGACGTCGGTCCCGTTGAAGATCCGGGCGGTCTCGGCAGCGTTCACGCGGCGGCCCCCGCCCCGGACGTGTGGCGCCAGCGGGCCTTCGGAGGGCCACCCGTTTCCCCAGATCTTGAAGGGACGGCCCGCGAGCGCCTGGAAAAACCGGAGGCGATTGTGGTAGGCCGCTCCCATGAAGGAGATCGGCGAACCGAATTCCGCCAGGGCGCTGCCCGCGAGGGGTGCCGGGGAAAAAACCTTGTCGTCCGCCGCCAACGGAAGATAGTGCTGGTGCCCCTGACCCGCCATCGCGAGTTCCTGCGGGAAATCGCCCTTCTGGATCGGGAAGAAGAGGTCGAAGGAGGCGGCTTCGGACTCCCATCGACGCAGCAGGTGACGGTCCTCGACAAACCAGGTGACGACTCGGCGACCCTTGTCGCGAAACGCGCGCATCTGCGCTTCGCCCACCGGGGCGTCGGGGAGCACGACCACGATCGCGGGATCGAAGGCGTCGATCCGCGCCTCGACCTGTGCGGATGCCCAGGCAAGGAACGAGGCGATTCCCGCATCGAAGACCCTGCCCTTCCGGTCCCGTGCGGCGTGGAAGGCGCGAAGCGCCGGAACGACGGCTCCGAACGGGGATGCGTCGACGAAATCGACCGTCATCCCGTTGGCCTCGAGGCCGGCCCCCGCATACCTGGCGATCTCGACCGCGCCGCCGTAAATGGGTGAGACGACCGAAACCTTGCAGGAGGCGGAACGCGCCGATTCGATCGCGGCGCACTTGTTGCGGAAACTTTCGGCGAAGGACGGGAAAAGCCAGGAGACGTAAGGGAGCACGAGCGTCGCCTTGACGGCAGCCAGCTGCGCCTTGTGCGGCCCCGCCCGGTACAGGTCGGCGGGATCGTCGATCAGGAAGCAGGGAACCCGCTCGAGGAACCGGCCGGCATCCCGGTGCTCCGTCATTCCGACCAGAAGGGATGGCAAGGGCTCGAAGACGACCGGTCGGAACCCGGAGTCGAGGAGCGCCTCGGCGACGTACCCGAAGCCGTTGCCCAGGACGGCGACCGGATCACCCGGCCGGAGGTCGTTCTGACGAAGAAAACCGTCAACGAACCGACGCGCTTCTTCGAGCGGATCGTAGCTGCTGTGGATCGTTTTCCCGGCAAACCGGGGGACGGGCAGGCCTCCCGTACGCGAGGAAACAACTTCGTCGAGCGGCGGGATGCCCAGGCGGGAGAGCCGTTCCAATTTTCGGAAAAGCGTTTGGAGTGTGACCAATTCCACTGGCAAATCAGGGTCCTCCGTCGGCGGGTATCACCGGCGATGCCCCGGTTCACCCTTTGCCGTTGACGATCCTCAACATCTCTTCTGCGGCCGGCAGGTAGGCGCGATCGACCTTGCGAAGCGTTCCCATCCGCAGGAGTTCGGCACCGACCGTCTCTTTCATCGAAAGAACCCGCTTCATCAAATCGGCATCGGTTTCATTGATGCAAGCGATATGCCCATTGATTTGATCGCATAGCGACACGTCCTGGTCGCACAGCGGTAGTTGGCGCCAGCCTTCAACGGCCTGCCGGAAAAGAAGGATGTCCCGCCCACGCCTTTCAAGCGCGGAATCGATGGCCGGTTCGTCGAAAACCGCTACCGCCTCGAGAAGACCGTCGGTTGCGCTTTGATAGGATGCGAGAATCTCGACCATCGTTCGGGCAAGATCCCGCGCATCGCCGTTCATCGTTATCCCCTGTCGCCGGAGGGGGGGGCGAGGGAACGGATGGCGCCGTCGAACCCGTCCCGAAGCGTGCCGAGAATGCGGGCGACGTCGTTCATGTTTTTTCCGGTGCGGCGGACGTTCGCCTGGGTCATGTGATCGATCATGAACAGGTACAGCTGCTGAAGATTCAAGGCGACCTCGCCCCCCACCTTCATGTCGAGGGTGGTCAGGAACTCGGTGACGATCGCCTGGCACTTGAGAAGATATTCGCGAAAACCGACCGTATCGCCGGCCTCGAGCCGGTTTGCGGAAGCGTTTGCGAAACCGATCGCGCCATCGAACAGCATCAGTAGCAGCTTTTCCCGGGAGACCGTCCGCACGGTGGTCTGCTGATACTTGTTCAGGTTGGCCTGCATCTGCATGATTTAATATCCTCTCGAATCAGGGTGGATCGATCGTTTCTCTGTAGGGTTCCTAAAGCGAACCGAGCGTCCCGGCCTGGTTTTTCAGGGCACCGACCAGTCGTTCCATGTTCGCGTATTTTACCTTGAGCGACTGCTGGTACAACGAGACGGCCGCTTCCTTCTGGGTCACCATGGTATTGATGCCGGTGATCCTGGACTGGAGGCTTTTTTTCCGGTTGGCGACGAGGCCGTCGACGGGCGACATCCATCGGTCGACCCGTTCGATGACCTGCGATGCGACGCCTTTCGTGCCTGTCGACAGGTTTTTCGTGAACAGGTCGACGACCCCCTTGAAATCGGCCGTCATCGCCGCATCGAACTTCGCGGCGTCCATCGAGAGCGTCCGGTCCGCCTGGGTCTTGATGCCGACGCGCGACAGGGCCGTAAAATTGCCCCCGAGCCCGGAAACCGCGTTGACGAGGACGGAAGAGAGGGCATTCGACACGGTGGTGATCGCGATATCACCCTGCAGCGGGCCGGCTTTCTTCGTCGAGGCGTTGTAGGTCGAATTGGACTTGATGTAGCTTGCGAGGTCGTTGTAGGCCGTGATGAACGCCTGCACCTTGTTCCGGATCGCAGCGTTGTCCTTGGCCACGCCGATTGAAATCGTCGGCTTGGAGGCGGGGGCGTCCACCAGGTTCAGCGTGACTCCGGAGACCACATCGCTGATCACATTGGTTGAACGCTTGATGCCGGTCATCCCGTCGATATCGATGATCGCATCCTGTGCGGTCTGGACGTTCGCGAACGACAAGGTCTTGGGATCCCCGGGGACGGTCGGCGTGTAGACGGCGCTGAATGCGGACACTTCCCCCATCCCCTTGCCGTTCAGCACCAGCGACCAGGAGGGCGCCACGGAAGTTCCGGAATTGATGAGGCTCGCGGAATAGGACGGGATTCCGCCGGCAAGCTTGCTTCCGGAAAGCTGGATCGCGCCATCGGTCCCGCCGGCTGCGTTGGTGTTGGTCATCCCGATCAGGTTTCCGGTGCTGCCCGCCGTGGTGGCCTTTACGGTGACGACGCTCCCGGAGGTGGTCATCGCCGAACCGGTTCCCGCGGAAGCGGCCGCCAGCCGGGAAGCGATGGCGACGGTGGTCGCGCCATTGACGTTGACTCCGATATTGGTGCCCGAGTAGGCCCCGGCCGTGCTGTCGTAGAATTCGTAGGTCTTGCTGTCGATGGCCAGCTTGGTCCCGCTGGCGGGAACGGCCAGGAACGAGAGCGACCCGTAGGCCGTCGGGGTGGAATTGTTGATCTTGTCGCGGATCGCCGCCAGCGAATCGGTCGCCAGCAAGGAAACGTGGTTGACGGGGGTGGAGACGCCCGCCGCCGCGGCCGGAGTCAGGTCGAGGGTTCCCGCCAGCCCGAAAGGGTTGTCGGCGGAGACGGAAGTCTGGGTCGATTTGGAGGTCTGGCCGGCGGCCAACTGCTGGACGACGACCGTGTGGTTCCCCTCGGATGCGGCGGTCGATGCGGCCACGGTAATCACGTCGCTGCTGCTGGTGCTGGTCGAGAAGGCCGAGAATGAACTCGTCGATGCGAGCGACTGGGACGCGCTTCTCAAGGCGGTGAGTTTTGCTGCGAAATCGTCCATCCGCGTCAGGTTGGCCTGGAAGTCGGCCGCCTGATTCTGGAGAAGGACGATCGGTTGCCGCTTCGCCTCTACGAGCGCCGTGATGAGACTCGATGAATCGATGCCGGAAGAGAGCCCGGAGAAATTGACATCGGCCATCTCGCTACCCCTTTTCGTTGACGATCATCCCTTTTTGAGACCTGAGATACTTCAACACTTCAATGACCGATTCGGGGGGATACTGCCGGACGACTTCGCCCGAATTCGCATCAAGCACCTTGGTGATGATCATCTTGAGATCCTTGTCGAGCGAGATGTCGAGCGTCGACGGGTTCTCCTTGAAGTGGCGCTGCACTTCCTCGGCGAGCCGTTCCATCTCTTTCGACTTCTCGACCGGCTGGACGGGTGTGACAGCCGCAGGGGACGACTGGGAGGATCCGCCTACGATTCCCGACGTGCCGGAGACGGGTGCGACCGCTTCGTCCTTTTTCCGGGTCGGTGGCGCCGGACGGTTATTCTCGATATCCGTGGCGGTGGTTATGGCCTGAATTTTCATTTTCGTCACCTCATAGCGTCCGGGGGAAGGGCGAAACGCCCTTCCCCCGGTTTGATGCGTTCAACTATCCGGTTGCGCCCCTGGTTACTTGAGGAGCGAAAGGGCGATCGAAGGCTGCTGGTTCGCCTGCGAAAGAACCGAGACACCGGCCTGCACCAGGATCTGGTTGCGGGTGTAGGAGGCGGTTTCTTCGGCGACGTCCACGTCGCGGATACGCGAGTTGGCGGCCGTGGTGTTCTCGATGCTGACCGAGAGGTTCCGGATGACCGACTCGAGCCGGTTCTGGAGGGCGCCCAGGCTGCCACGCGCCGTGGTGACCGTGGAGATCGCTTTGTCGATCGTGTCCAGGACGGTCTGCGCCGCGCCGGCGGTATTAATGTCGCTCGTGCTGATGCTCAGCGTGCCGGTGGTAACGGCGGTGAGTCCGACGGAGAGCTGTTCGGACGAGCCGGTTCCGATCTGGAGCGAGATGCTCGTGACGCCGGAAGTCAGAAGCGCGGTGCCGTTGAACTTGGTGGCGTCCGAGATTCGACCGATTTCCGCGGTAAGTGCCGAGAACTCGGCGTTCAGGTTCTTGCGCTCGGTGTCGCCGATGTCGCCCGAGGAAGACTGGACCGCGAGTTCGCGCATGCGGCTGAGGCTGTTGGTGATTTCGACCAGGGCGCCTTCGGCCGTCGCCACGACGGAGATGCCGTTGGCGGCGTTGCGGGACGCCTGCCCGAGGCCGCGGATCTGGGCGCTGAGCTTTTCGGAAATGGCCAGACCGGCTGCGTCGTCGGCGGCCTTGGTGATGCGCATGCCGGACGAGAGACGGGCGATGGAGGTCGAGAGGTTCGCCTGGGACATTTCGAGGTTCTTGCGGGCGGTGAGAGCTGCCAGGTTGCTGTTGATTACGACGGCCATGATATTATCCTCCTTGATTTTTCCCGGGCATCCTTGCCCTGGGGTTCATGGTTGGTTGACGGATTCCGATCCCCATGAAAACCGGCTTTCGATTCGTCTGCGTCTGTGCCTCTTGAATCCCCCTTTCGTTTCGGCCTCTTGCATTTCCTTCTGTAATACTTATCGGAAGGAAACGGCCCCGACTTTAACTTTTTTTTTTCGAAAAGCCCTCAGCTTTCCATTTCCCGGCGGCGGGAGAGGTCGGAAAGCTGCAGTTTCGAGATGTAGATCAGCAACCGCCGGTCGCAACCGTCGGCCAGGCGGGTGAATTCGAAACCGTACCTGAACCGGAACCGCGACTTGCTCTCGGAAAGCGACATTTCATAGACGCAGCGGGCCGCTCCCTCTATTGGAAGCAGGGTGCCGCCCTCGAGCCGGAACGAAGGCACTTCTTCCCCCGGCTTGAACCGGTCGGAGGTGGCCACCGAGAATCCTCCGGTGCTCACGTCGAGTACGTTCATGGCGGGCTGCCCGGAATCGCCGGCACGGCACGACACGGGCGCGGAGAGCGGCGGGTCAACCCGGTAGACGTCCCGTCGCTGCGTGAATCCGATCTCTTCCGGCAGCGCAAGCCGGTGGATGAAGGAACCGCGATCGGACTCTTCACCGCTCCAGGTGCACTCGAAATGATAAGGAACCCGCTGGTAAAGGTATTCGATCCGGACCGCGCTGGACGTTCGGAGCATGTCGTTGCCGACCGCCGGCGTCATCGGCTGGACCAGCAACTCTTTCCCGTTTTCCGTGATTGCGTCGGGATGGGACGAAAACTTGATGAAGTGGTCGTCGATCCAGACGAAGAGCGGAATCCGGTCTCCGATCACCCGGGCGAGGTGTTCCCTGACCGAACCGGGCGTCATCAGGCTCTCGATGAGGTACCGGGTGACGGATTCGGCCTCCCGGCGCCGGGCGGCCAACCGGGAGAAGATTTGCTGGATCCCGATCAGGACTGCGACGGTCAGCCCGCCCCACAACGCCGCTTCGGCGGTGAACACGGCTTTCTCTTCGGGCGGCAGCGGCTTGCCCGAATCGCGGACGACCTGCTCGTCGAGGGAACCCTGGAATTTCCGGACGCGATCCGCACGGGTATCGGCCTGCACCGGCGTGCACGGGACCAGCAACAGCGCGAAGGCGACGACCAGGGCGGCGGCGCCGGACAGGATCCGCATCGTTACTTTCCGCCCCCCGCGGCGGCGACGGGCGGCATCGGTTCACGCACCCCCCAACGGTCGTCCTTGAGCACGAACTGCTTCCCCGAACAGGTTCTCATGTTGACGACGATCGGCGCCCGAAGATTGAAGGTCGTATCTTCCTTGTGCTTGCCACGGACCGTGACGACCGAGAGGAGCGCCATTTCGTCGCCTTCGGCGAAACCGACCGCCTCGAGTTCCCGGTCTCCCATAGGCGCCTCGTAATCGGGAAATATCGCGAACGGGTCGGCCACCACGAAAGCCAGTTCGGGCTGGTCGACGAAAAGCAGCCACTTGAAATCGGCCCCGGGCCGGGTATCGAGGAGCACGCACCGGCGGGCGTCCGAGAAACCGGGCAACCCTTCGGCCAGCGTGATGATCTTCGCGTCCGGAATCTCGACGTCGCCCAACTTGCTGTTTTCAATCCTCATTTTCGGTCCCTTCCCACGCCGCCATGAAATCGCGGTCGACGCCCGACGCGCTCCTGTTTTCCTCGACGACCTTCAGGTAGATTTCCTCCCGGTGGACCTTGACGCCCGGAGGCGCGGCGATCCCGATCTTGACCTGCCCCTTGCCGACCTCGAGTATGGTCAGCGTCACGTCGTCGCCGATCATGAGCCGTTCACCCGACTTCCGTGTCAATACAAGCATGCTCCCTCCCTGGAGGCTCCGCGGACCGGATTCAGCCGGGCCGTCTTACCGTTTTACCGCATCGAGGACGGTCATCGAGGTGATCCGGCCCGCAACCTGGATGGAGGCGCTGAGCACCGCCTCCTGCTTCGCGAGGTCGATGGCCATCTGGGCGATATCGAGATCCTGAATGTCGGACAACTGGGCCGTGAGACTCGTCGACAGGTTGAGCAGCGACGAGTCGGTCACCCCCATGTGCTTGGTGCGTGTCCCGACCGAGGCCTGGCTCTGGACGACCTTGGCCTGCCCCAGGTCCATGGCGTCGATCGTCTTCTGGATACCCGACACGTCGTTGTTTTCGAGTGCGGCCCGGAACTGCGCCAGGTCTTCCATGATGGAGCTTCCGGAGACATACGTGGCCGGCGGGGCCGGCGGGACGGTCCCGACCGTGACCCGGTTTCCGAATACGTTGCTCCCGATCTCGTTGATCTGCATCTTTTCGCTCTGGCCGATCCGGACGAGCCGGGTGCCGGCGTCACCCTGCCAGACTCCGTCGTCGGTGTAAGCCGCCGTGTCGCTCTTGAAACCTGAAAATATGTATTCGCCGCCCAGCTTGGTATTGGCGTAGCCGACCGCCTGCTTGAACAGTTCGTTGACCTCGGCCGCCGCGGCTTTCCGGTCGGAAGCGCTGACCTCGCCGTTCGCCATCTGGATCGCCAGTTCCTTGGCGCGAACCAGCGTGTCGTTGATGCCGTTGAGCGCGTTCTCGGTCAGGTCGAGCGACGCCTTGCCGAACAGGATGTTCCGCTTGAACTGGGAGACTTCGGACTGCCCGGTCTTGATCTGGGACGCCTTCTCGGAGGATCTCGGGTCGTCGGAGAGGTATATCAGGCGCCGGTTCTCGGCGATCTTCTGCTGGACATTGAAAAGAGTCGACCGGTTGTCCATCACGGAGTTGCGAACCGAGTCGTAGATGATCTTTTCGGTTATGCGCACGACAGTCCTCCTACGTGCTCTTCATCGTGATGATCGTGTTGAGCAACTGGTCGATGATCGAGATCATCTTGGTCGACGCCTCGAACGCCCGCTGGAACTTGATGAGATTGGTCATCTCCTCGTCGAGGGAAACACCCGAGACCTCGGAACGCCGCGTTTCGAGGTTGTCGACGATCACCTTCTGGTGCTTGAGGTCGAGATCGACGCCCTTGGTTTCGGAGCCGATCTGGCCGATCATCCCGGCGATGAAGTCGGGAAGCGTGCTTCCGTCCTTAAGATATGACACCTTGACGTTGCCCTGGCCGGAAAGAAGCAGTGCATTCCGGTTGTCGCCGACGGGCGGAGGCGGGGCAGGAAAATCGACCCCGCCCGAAAACGTGTTCCCGGAGAGGTGGATGGCCTTCGTCGGATCGTTGCCTGCCGTGGACATCGCGATCGCGTTCCCGGCGAGGCCGTCGGCGGTCGCGACCGCCAGCAGGAGGCCGCCCCGCGCCTGGAGGGTGTAGTTGGCGCCGACGGATGCGGCCGCCACCCGGCTTGCGACGTCGGCGGCCGTCCGGGCGCCGTTGAGGTCGACGCCGACGTTTGCGCCGACGTAGGCCGCGACCGAGTTGTCGTAGAAGTCGTAGGTGTCCGCGCCGATCGTGATGCCCGGTGCGGGCGCCGCCGTGACGGTGGGAACCCCGGTGAACACGACGCTGCCCGACCCCTTGGTCGCGCCGCCCGCGGCGACCTTGCTGATGTCGTTGAGCACCGATGCGTCGACCTGGAAGTTCGATGCCGCGTTCTTGAGCTCCTGGAGCGGCGCGAAGAAGGCGTTGCCGGTCGTTGCGACGGGAGGCGTCCCGGTCGAGACGCCGTAGCCGACGACGTGCGTCGCGTTGACCTGGTTGGTGATGGCATAGGCGAGCTGGTCGATCCGGTCGCGAACGGTGTTGATGTAGCCGTCACGAAAGGAGATGGCCGAGGCGAGCTGCCCGCCCTTTATATCGCTTGTGATCGCATCCCACTGGTTGATGTCGCCTTTTTGTCCGGGCAGCTGGATCTTGACGTCGTAAAGCAGGTCGGGCGTGGTCGTGTTGATATCGGTGTAGAGCTTCCCGTAATTCTCGCCGTCGACCAACGCACGCCCCTTGCCGACATAGAGGTTCACCTGCCCGTAGTCGTCGGTGATGGTCGTGAAGCCGATCTTCTGGCCGAGCTGCCTGAGCAATTCGCCGCGCTGGTCGAGCAGGTCGTTCGGCGACTGCCCCTGGGCGATATTGATCTTGATGCTGCCGTTGAGCTTCGCGACCTGCGCCACGAGCTGGTTGACCTCGGAGACGAGCGACTGGACGTCCTTGTTGGCGTTTTCCTTCAGCGTGGCGACCTGCTGGTCGACGCGCCGGAATTCGGAGGTGAGCAGCTCGGCCGTCGAGACGACGGTCTGGCGCTCGGCAGTCCCCTGCGGGTTGACCGACAGGTCGTCCCACGCGTGGTAAAACTCGTTGACCCGGTCGGCGAGACTCGCCCCGTTGTTGTCGTTGAAGATCGCCTCGACCTGCCCCACGGACTTGGCCGTGTAGTCGAGCCCGCTGTAGGTGCTGTTCTCGGTGATGAGCTGCTTCTCGGTGAACGCGTCGACACTGCGCCGGATCTCGACGACTTGGGAACCCATCCCGAGCTGGCCGGGGTTGAAGGTCATCGCCGAGGACTCGGTGACGATCGCATCCTGCCGCGAATAGCCGGGGGTATTGGCGTTGGCGACGTTGTGACTGGTCACCTGCAACGCCATCTGGTTGGTGTAGAGCGCCTTGCGGGCGATCTCCATCGCCAAGTAGATTCCGGGCATAAGCCGATACCGCCTTTACACGTTTTGCCGGACGATCCGGCCCGTTGTCGCGGATTGGGAACGAAAATCGCCTTTGCCGCCATAGACGGGAACCGTCAGGTCGCCATGGATCAGCCCCAGCGTGGAACGAACCAGCATCAGGCCGTGCGTCATGATTCGCCGCGTGAGTTCGTTGAGTTCGGCAAGTGACGAACGGAGCGACCTGACGCGCGCGAGCGACTCGATCCCCTGCCCCCGGTGGGACGGAGGCAGCGACTCGACCATTCCGTCGAATGTCGTCGCCGCCCCTTCGGGTGCGCGTCCGAGCGCGTCGAGCAACCCCCTCCGCGCCTCGACGACCACCTGCATCTCGGCCAGGACCGCCTCCTTGAGGCGAACGTTCTCTTCGAGTTCGTCGGCACGCGACATCGCCACGGCCCTCTGGTCGGCCTGCAGGATCTGGATGAGCCTGGCTAGGTGGGATTCTTCCTGGCGGAGGATGGCGATCCAGCGATCGGCTGTCTTCAGGTCGATCATGACACGCTCCCTTCCTTGCGAGCGTCCGGTGTTGCGGCTGCCTCAGTTCTTGCGGGAGCGGTTGCGGATATCCCTGACGGCCTCGGAAACCACCTTTTCGGCCACTTTTTCGCCTTCGACCTGATAGGTTCCGGCTTCGAGCGCACTCTGGATGCGCCCGACCTTCTCGACGCGGATGTCGGGAAGGGCCTCGACCAGCTTGGCCGTTTCGGCCACGACCCGCCCGAGATCGGATATGGCGACGCTGGATTCGGAAGCATTACCGACTCCGCCCTGACCGGACGACGACGAAGTCGAAGCGACCGGGGCGATCTCGCCGGCCTTCTTGTATGCGACATTTTTTGCCTCGTTTCCCTTGCTTCGACCCGATATTTTCACGCGGGGGACTCCTCCAGTCAGTGATTCGCCTTATATCCCGTATCGGCATTTTCGAGGCGAAACTTTACGGAAGCATCCCTGATTTCGTCTTTCCCACTGTTCCGAGCCGCGGTTCAAGCAGTTTCGCCAGCCCGATCCCGCCCGACTCGGCGACCTTGTGAACGATCTCGGCGTCGAACCGTTCCTGCCAGATCGCCTTCGCACGGCCGCCCTCTTCCGATTGCGGAACGGTCTTCCGCATCGACTTCATCATCTCGTTGAGGAACATCTCTTCGAACCCGCGGATCGCCTCGGTCTTTTTCTTTCGATCGATCTGCGCCTTTACCGTTTCGAGGGTCGTCGCCGCCGGGGTTGCGGCCAGGGGTTCCATCGCGTTTCCCCCCCTACATCAAGGCGAGGTCGGCCTGCAAGGCCCCCGCTTCCTTCAAGGCCTGGAGAATCGCGATGAGGTCGCGCGGCGTGACGCCGAGCTTGTTGAGGCCATCGACCAGGTCGGCGATCGTGGCCCCCTTCTGGACAAGGGCGAGCTTGACCTTTTCTTCGGTGACCTTGACGTCGGTCTTGGGGGTGACCACGGTCTGTCCCTGGGAGAGCGGCGCCGGTTGGGAGACCTCGGCCTTCTCCTTGATGACGATGTTCAGCGAGCCGTGCGCCAGGGCTACGGTCGAGATCCGGACGTTCTGGCCGATCACCACCGTCCCCGTCTTCTCGTTGACCACGACGCGCGCCACCGTGTCGGGGGTCACCTCGCAATCGCCGATCCGTGCGAGGAAATCGACGAGGAGGGGGCGGTCCTTCGCGGGAACCCGGACGCGGATCTCGTTCCCGTCCGTCGCGTGCGCCGCCTGCTCGCCCAGTTTTTCGTTGATGGCGACGGCCGCCCTGGACGCGGTGGCGAAATCGGGAGAGGCCAGGAGCACTTTGACGTATTCGCCCGGCTCGGGGGGAACGATCTCGCGCTCGATCACCGCACCGCCCGGGATGCGCCCGACGGTCGGATGGTTTTTCTGGACGCCGGAACCCGAGGCGCCCGAAACCGCGAAGCCGCCGACCAGCACCGGCCCCTGCGCGACGGCAAAGACGTCGCCGTTCGCGGCCATCATCGGGGTCATCAGCAGCGTCCCGCCTTCGAGACTCGGGGCGTCGCCCATCGAGGAGATCATCACGTCCATCCGCCACCCCTGCTTCGAGAAGGCGGGGAGGTCGCCGGTGATCATGACGGCCGCGGCATTCTTGGTCTTGATCTTGGCCAGCGGCACCGAGATGCCGAATTTCTGGAGCATGCTCATGACGCTCTGCATCGTGAACGCCGACGTGTCGGTGTCGCCGGTGCCGTTGAGCCCCACGACGAGGCCGTAACCGATCACCGGATTGGCGCGGGTTCCGCCGATGTTGGCGATATCCTTGAGCCGGGCCGCGTCCGCCCGGGGCGCCAGCGGCAGGAGCGGGGCCGCGACGAGCAGAAGCGCCAGCAGCGCCGCCGATATTTTCGCTGGGAACCGGTTTCTTTCCATGGCCTGCCTGCCTTCCCGTGTACGACTTGAGCGATTCATGGCTAGAACGGCCACAGATGGTCGATGATCTTGTGCATCCAGCCGGGGTTCTGCTTTTCGGTGATGACCCCTTCGCCGTAATACTCGATGCGCGCCTGCGCCACGCGGGACGAGGGAACGCTGTTCAGCCCATCGACATCGTCGGGCCGGATCACGCCGTGCAGCACCATCACCTGGTTCTCGTTGTTGACGCTGACGGTGCGCTTCGCCTCGAGTTCCATGTTCCCGTTGGGCAGGATCGCCTTGACGATCGCCGTGACCGTCGTGGTGAGCGATTCCTCGCGCGACGTCTTGCCGGAACCATCGAACCCGGTCGACGTGTTGCTTTGGACAAGCGAGGAAGGACTGATCCGGCTGTTGGAACCCGCGATCGACTTCTCCAGCCCGAAGAAGGCGGAGATGCCCAACTGCGTGGAGGAATCCCGGGCAAGCGACGTTCCGGCCGCCTTGGACGCCTTGGCCGATTCGTCGACCACGATCGTGACCACGTCGTTGACCTTGCGCGCCCGCCGGTCGGCGAAAAAGGCGCCGCTGCGGTCGTCCCAGAGCGAGGCGCCGGATGCCGACGCCACGCGGACAGGCGCGTCCGGCCAGGTCGTCACCTTGTATTCCGCCTTGCGGTCCCATGCGGGCGCGCAACCCGCAAGCGCCAGCAGCAGGAAGGCCGCACCCTGTTTCATCATTTTCGTGTCCATCGGTTGCTTCCTCCCACGGCAAGCCACTAATCCACCCGCACCACGTGTCCCGGGGCGAGTCGCCCGGCCATCTCCCGGCCCGAAAGCTGGCTTCTGACCAGCACCGTATCGCCGATCCGTGCGGACTGGAGCGCCACCCCCTTGCCCGTGATGTGGACCGTGCCCGTTTCGGCCTCGATCACCACCGGGTCGCCCCGCTTGAGCGCCTCGGGATCTTCGAGATATTCCCTGCGAACCGGGACGCCGCCCGAAAGCTGCCACCGGACGCGCTTGCCGACGGCCTCGGCGGGGTCGTGGATCATCGCCTCGCCCGAAGCGGAGAAATCCTTGCGGCGCACCGAGAGATCGTCCGCACCGAGCGTCGTGCCGGTGGGCAGATTGCGCGCCGCGACGACCACCGGCACCTGGACCGACACGTCGGCCGACGCGCGCAGCTCGCGCACGTCGCCGTTCGACGAGCGGACGAAAATGCCGAACATGAGGCTGCGCCCGGAGCGGACGGCGCCGTCGAGCGAGATGCGGACGACTTCCCCGCCCGCCTGGGCTCGCGAGGGATCCTGGAAGCGGACGCCGGAAACGAACACCTCGACGCCGGGCACGCCGGCCTGCTCGACAACGGCCGCCGTCAGGGCGTCGCGCGCCGAGAGCGCCAGCACGGAGTCGCCGGGCGTCGCCGTCGATCCGGGGCCCGCCGAAAGGAGGGCGAACAACGTGGCGATGAAGATCGTGGATGTCCGTCTCATGGCGCCCGTTCTCCTAGCGGATCTGCGTCGCGGTGCGCAGCATCTGGTCGACGGTCTGGATCACCTTCGAGTTGATTTCGTAGGCGCGCTGCCCGACGATCATGTTCACCATCTCCTCGACGATGTTGACGTTGGACGCCTCGATGAATCCCTGCATGATGGTCCCGAGCCCGTTCTGGCCGGCGTTGCCCACGGTCGCGTTGCCCGAAGAAGGGGTCGCGGCGAAAAGGTTCTTGCCCAGGCTGCGGAGGCCCGACTGGTTGGTGAAGCGGGCCAGCTGCATGGTGCCGAGAACGGTCGGCGTGATCGACCCCTGGAGAAGTCCGGAGACGGTTCCGTCGGGCGCGATGGTGACGTGCGTCGAATTGTCGGGAATCGTGATCGGTGGATCGATCGCGTAGCCGTTCGGCGTGACCAGCTTCCCCTGGACGTTCTTCTTGAGGGCGCCGTCGCGCGTGTAGGCCCGCTCGCCGCTGGGCAGCAGCACCGGGATGAACCCTTCGCCCTCGATCGTGATGTCGAGGTCGTTGCCCGTCTGCTTGAATTCGCCCTGCGTGAAGATCTTGGTGACCGAAACGACGCGCGCGCCGAGTCCGTATTCGAGGCCGACCGGCGCCTCGGTGCTGGACGACGAGGGCGAGCCCGCAGGGGTGATCGACTGGTAGAGCAGGTCCTGGAAATCGCCCCGGCTCCGCTTGAAGCCGTTCGTGTTCACGTTGGCCAGGTTGTTGGAGATGATGTCCATGTTGGTCTGCTGGACTTCCATTCCCGACGAGGCGATCATCAATGAGCGGATCATATTCGCTTACCCCCTACACGCGACCGAGATCGGTCGAAGCCTTCGAAGTCATTTCGCTGATCGTCGTCATCATCTTCATGTACGCGTCGAACATCCGCGACGCCTCGACCATCTCGGCCATCCCGGCGACCGGTGAGACGTTGGCCTCCTCGATGCTTCCCTGCTGGATCCGTACGTTCGAGTCCGCCGGGAGGAGGGGCGTTCCCTGCGGGACGATGAAGAGACTGTGCCCTTCCTTCTTCATCGCGGCGGGATCGCCCGGTTTCTGGATTCGCAACTTGTCGACCACGGCCCCTGCCACGGTGACGGTCCCCTCGGCCGTGACGCCGAGCGCGCCTTCGCCGATATGGATCGGCCCGTTGGCGCCGAGCACCTTCCCTCCGTCGGGCGTGGCCAGGTCGCCCGCCGCATCGAGGCGGAAGTTGCCGGCTCGCGTCAGCCGGGTGCCGCCTTTCGTCTGGATGGTGAAATAGCCGTCGCCTTCGATGGACATGTCGGTCGAGTTGCCGGTCGGACGCAGGGGGCCCGGCCCGAAATCCGTGTATTGCGTGGCGGGCGTCGAATAGAGCAGCTGCGCCCCGGTTGTCTCGCCCGAAAGCGACGTCCGGTCGGTTCCCGCGAGCGAGGCGGCGGGGACGACCCCCGAATCGACCGACTTGTCCTGCTTGTAGCCCACCGAAGAGATGTTGGCCAGGTTGTTGGCGACCTGGTCCAACCGTTTCTCCGCGGCCCGGGCCCCGGTATAGGCGATGTACATTCCGGCTTGCACGGCGTTGCCTCCTCTAGCCCGCATTTCTCACCACCCTCCTGCTACGGCGGCGGATACGGGGTGAGAAAAGCGCGCTAGCGTTCGATATTTTGACGCTAACGTCTCTATAGCAACAGACGTGCCTGAACAGTCATCATGGAGTTATCGACAGATTAACAGGGAGTTACACGACTTACACGGAGCGGGGGCGGAGAAAAAGCGTCAACAAACCGGCATCAATTACTCGGCGGGTGACGGAGGGGCGGAAATATTTTCCCCTGCGTCTTCCAGGGCCTGACGCCGGGCGCGGATCAGGAAGGCGTAGACTTCGGCGACCGCCATGTAAAGTTCGGGGGGAATCGGGTCGCCTTCGGGAAAACGGAAGAGCGCGTCGGCGAGGATCGGGTCGTTTTCGACGGGAATGCCGTTCTCCCGGGCGAGGCGCAGGATGATGTCGCTCAAGGCGCCCTCGCCCTTGGCGGCGATCCGGGGCGCCGGCTCGACCCCCCGGTCGTAGGAGAGGGCGACGGACCGGCGGACCGGATCGGCCGGCGGTTTCTTCACGCCCGCTCCTCCAGCAGTTGCAGCCCCGTGTCGCGCGAGAGCATCGCGCCGAATTCCGACTCGGCGGATCCGCGGCGGGCCGGGCGAACCCGCACTTCGCGCAGGGGAAAACCCCCGTCCCGCAACGCGGCCGAGAAACCGGACGCGCCCGCCTCCAGCTGATTGCACATCCCGGGGTGCTCGACCTCGAACAGGATGGACCACCCACCCGCCCCGGGCTGGAAGCGGATGGAGATCGCGCCGATTTCGGGAAGCCGGAAAAAGAGCCGCCAGGACGCTTCGGACTCGCCGCGGGCCGGCTCGCGATAACCCGGAAACAGAAGCGGCGCCTTCTCTCCCGGAAACGGGACAAAGAACCAGAACGGCGCATCCTGTCCCGGCAATGCCGCGGAATGCAACTCGAATCGGGGCGGTTCCGGCGCCTCTCCCGCGGGCGATGCGGATAGCGGATCGGACCGGACCGGTTGGGACGCCTCCGGCGATCCGGCCGGTGGCTCTTTCATGCCGGCCCCGCGGAAAGCAGCCGACGGCACCGTCGTCGGGGGTGCGGGTGCAACGGACGCCTGGAGATCCGTCCGGGGCGTCGTGGCCGCCCCGGAGTCGGACGGTCGCCCCGGCGCGGGCGGAGCCGTCTCGCCGGACGGCGGCAACCCCGGCACCTGAGCCGGACGGGCCGGATTGGAACCCGTTTGGGGCCGGGAGAAAATCGGATGTTCGTCGCCGGACGCCCCCGGCCGCGCCTCCCCGTGAGGAGGGGAAGCGGGCGGTCGCGGCGTGGGTCGGGCGTGCGCCGTGTAAAGGGCCGCCAGATCCCTGGGCGGCACCCGTCCCCCATCCGGCAACCGCGGTTCCGGATCGGGGTTGCCCTGTGCGGATCGGCCTTCCGCGGCATGCCGCGGCCCCGGTTCGGTGATCGCATCCCGCCGCGGCTCGCCTTCGCTTCCGGCAACGGCCGGTGTACCCGCCGGCGCTGACGGCTGCACGGCAATCGGCATAACCGGCGGACCGGACGGCTGCACGGCAACCGGGGCACCCGACGCCCCGGGCGACTGAGCGGCGACCGGGGCACCCGACGGAACGGGCGACGGAACGGCAACCGGTGCAACTGAGGCCCCGGACGACTGAACGGCAACCGGTGCAACTGACGCCCCGGACGACTGAACGGCGACCGGGGCACCCGACGGAACGGCGGCAGGCGCCCCCGCCGGGCCTGACGGGTGCACGACAACCGGCGCTCTTGTCGGACCGGGAGGCGTGACGGGAACCCCGGGGGCCTGCCCCCCCTGCGCGGGCTGCGACCCGGAAGGCAGCCGTGCAGAAACCGGTGTTACGGAACCGGGTTGAACGGAGACCGGTTGTGCCGAAGGCGTGGACCGGATCGCATCCGTCTGATTCATGATGGAAAGCGGGGATCGGTTCGGCGACCCCGCGGGAAGCGACAAGGCGTTGCGCGCCTCCGTCCCGCGTGGCAGGGCAAGCGGTTGTGGATCGGGCAAAAGCCGCCCCGCCTCGCTGCGCGCCGGTAGGCCGTTGGAAGCCGCGACCCCGCCCCCCTTCGCCGATGAAAGCGGCACACTTCCCCCGGGGGCAGCCGGAAGCGGACGCACTGCGACCGCTTCCCGGGATCCGGATTCGACCGGAGCCCGCCCGTCCGCTCCTTGCGACGCTTTTTCGGGGAGCGGGGTCCCGGCCTGCGTCCGCCCCGGGCCCGAAGGCTTGAAACCGGGCAACGACACGAGGGTGGACGCGAGAAAACGCGACAGGACGATCGCCTCGCGCAGAAACAGGGGCGACGGCACCTGCCCGGGTTCGAGCGCGGCCGCAAGGTTTCGGTTCAACTGCTCGAGGGCCGCCGGCGGGATATTGCCGCGGATCGGCTCCCTTCCGAGCAGGACGGGAATTTTCGAAGATGCCGGGACGGAAGCGGATGCAGGCAGGGAGAGGTCGGTGATCCGGATGCGAAGCGGCGGCCCCGCCGCCTCGACCACGGCTTTCCCCGTGGTGCCGGGTTCCGGCGGGTTCCGGGAAGTTGCCGCGAAATCCTGTCCGTTGATCCGGACGCGCATCTCGCCCTCCTGGCCGACCGGGAGGATGCGGAACTGGACGACCTGGCCGGCCTGAAGCAGGATGCGCTGGAGGGAGTCGGGGACACGCGGAACAACCGGGCCCTGGACGACGCCAGGCCCTTTCCCGCCGGAAAGCGTCATGCAGGCGGCTGGAGCGTGCGGGCCATGATATCTATCTTGCCGTGCGTCGGGTCGGGCGGATCGGGCGATCCATCGTCGGGAGGCGGTGGCGGCGGGGTCTTCCGTTCGTTCTTTTTCCGGTCCCGGCGCGCGTGGTCGTCGACGACGGGAACGTGAGGCGTGCGCCCCACTTCCGTGACTTCGCCGGTCAACCGGTGTCCGTTATTCAATGCCCTTGCTCTCTTCGCGCCGTTCGGCGCCGCTGCGGATGGCGTCGCGCTGCCGTGCGAAAATGTACCGGATGATCCGGTCCCGGTCCTCCTCCTCGATGATCCGGTACTGCACCGCCACCTCGGAACCGGGTTCGTCGCGGCGGGGCGACGGAACGGCACGGATCACCCGCCCGAGGATCGGCACCGGCGCCCCCTCGAAATCGGGAAGCTGGAGGCGGATTTCGAGGAAGTCGCCTTCGGCGACCGGTTCGGAAACGATGAAGCGGATGCCCGAACCACCCAGGTCGACCCACCGGGGCGTGAAAATGGCGATCGCCTGACGGTCGCCGCTTCCGAGGAAGCGGACGATGGCGTCGATCTTGGTATCCATGCCGACGAGCACCTTGAGGATTTCGCGCTCGACCTCGGCGAACTCGGAACGGTCGTCACGCTGCGTGAAAAAGGTTCCGGTGGTCAGCCGCGTGGGAACCTTCCGGTTGGCGCGCTTCCGGAACGCCTCGCAAATCGCCTTTTCGTCGCCGCGCCGCACCGAGCATTCCATGCAGAGGAAATCGTTGATCCGGACGAACTCGCGCTCCTTCTCGCCGGGGGCGGGCCCCGAACCGGAAACTGGTTTATGCCGGGTCGGCACGTCTGTCCTCCTTGGCTTTTTTCGAGCCGGCGGCGCATTCGGCAACCTGTATCCGGTCGCGGCCCCGTGCCTTGGCCTGGTAGAGCGCCCCATCGGCCCGTTTCAGCAATTCTTCCTGTTCGCGGGAGACCATGACGGTGCAATCGGCGATGCCGATGCTGAGCGTCAATTTGAACTCGTAAGGAGGAACGCCCTGCATCCTGGCGTGCACGGCCGTGCGAACGCGGTGCGCAAACACCTCGGCCTGCGGGATCCCCGCGTCGGGCATCAGGACGACGAACTCGTCGCCGCCATAGCGGAAGGCATAGTCGGTCTTCCGCAGGTTCTGATGGAGAATCGCAGCAACCCCCTTGAGGACCTGGTCGCCCACCTGGTGGCCGAACGTGTCGTTGATTC
>JANXQJ010000131.1 GCA_025356865.1 Deltaproteobacteria bacterium
CAAATCGGGGTACTCGGGGCTGACAGCACCGTCGAGGCGATCTCCCCCGTGCTGCTCGACCCGGGTTACGTCGTTTTCGACCGGGCGCGGGCCGAGGCCGTTCCATCGATCCGCGCCGCCTTCGCCCGCCGCGGGCTGTTCACCGCGGGCCGCTATGGCGCCTGGGACTATTTCGGCATGGAGAAATCGATCGCCGACGGGCGGCGCGCGGCGTCTGATGCGGCGGCGTACGGTGGGTAGCCCGAGAAAAATAACGAATGACAACCGGATCCGCGTGCTCCACGTGATCACCCGCCTCGACTGGGGCGGCGCCCAGGAAAACACGCTGTGCACGGTCGGGTCGCTCGACCGGGAAAAGTTCGAGCCCATCCTCTCGAGCGGGACAGGCGGGATGCTCGATGCCGATGCGGCCTCGATTCCGGGATGCCGGTGGTTCCCCGTCCCGACGCTCGTACGCGAATTGAATCCGGTTGCCGACGCCCGCGCGTATTTCGCGCTGCTGCGGGTGATCCGGAGTCTCAAGGCCGAAAGCCGTGCGCCGATCGTCGTCCACACCCACAGTTCCAAGGCGGGCATCCTGGGACGCCTGGCGGCCCGGGCGGCGGGAGGGTGCGCCGTGGTTCATACCGTCCACGGCTTCGGTTTCCACGGCGGGCAGTCCGCATTTCGCCGTTTCCTGTACGTCGGGCTCGAACGGATCGCGGCAAGCGGGACCGATGCCTTCGTCGCCGTTTCCGAAGAAAACATCCGGACCGGGGTGCGCGAGCGGATCTTCACACGGGACGGTTGCCGGCTCATCCGCAGCGGATTCGACACGGGGCGTTTTCTTGACGGGGAGAGGCGGCGGGGGCGGGCACTGCTGGGTCTCCCGGACGATGTGCCGGTCGTCGGGACGGTTGCCGTATTCAAGCCCCAGAAAAGCCCGCTCGATTTCGTCGAGGCCGCCCGCCGGATCGCGGGCAGGTTTCCGGAGGCGCACTTCGTCATGGTGGGCGACGGCGAACTCCGGCCTTCCGTCGAGCGGGCGATCCGCGAAGCGGGGCTTTCAGGCAGATTCGTGCTGGCCGGGTGGCGGGGGGAGGTGCCGGACCTGCTGTGCGCCTTCGACGTGTTCCTGCTGACCTCGCGGTGGGAAGGTTTGCCGAAAGTGGTGCCGCAGGCGCTGATCGCCGGCATCCCGGTCGTCGCCACGGCGGCGGACGGCACGTCTGAAATCGTGGACGAGGGGATCGACGGCTTCCTCGCGAAACCGGGCGACGTCGGAACGCTTGCGGCCCGGGTTCTTTCGATCCTGGACGGAACGGGCGGCCTCCGCCCCGGTTTCAAGCGGGAACGGCTCCTCCGTGAATTCGACGAGGTCGAAATGGTGCGGGCGCAGGAGCGGCTCTACCTGGATATAACCGAATCGAAGGGATTCCGCCGATGAGCTTCATGGTTGCCGCCGCGTGCCTGTTCGGGCTCTGCCTGGGCAGTTTCTTCAACGTCCTGATTTACCGCCTTCCGCTCGAGCAGTCGATCGTGTCGCCCGGCTCCCGCTGCCCGGGCTGCGGCCGTCCGATCCGCGCTTGGGAAAATATCCCGGTCGTGAGTTTTCTCGCGCTCGGCGGAAAATGCGCCGGCTGCGGAGTCGCCATCTCCTGGCGTTATCCCGCGGTCGAGCTGCTGACCGGCGCCGGCTTCGGGCTGATCGCCCGGTTCGCGCTTCCGGCCGGTTTCGTGATGAGCGGTGACGCTTTTGCCATTCTCGCCGGTCCCGCCGGGTCGATGCTCCTGCGCGATCTCGTTTTTTTCTCCCTTCTGGTTCCGATCGTGTTCATAGACATCGACCACCGGATCATTCCCGATGAATTTTCGCTCGGGGGCGTGGTTGCAGGGGTTGCGCTCTCTTTTCTTCCCGGGGGCGACTGGCAGAGCAGTCTCCTGGGCGGCCTCGCGGGGGGCGGGTTGTTGTACGCCACCGCTTTCGGCTACGAAAAATGGACCGGCCGCGAGGGGATGGGCGGAGGCGACATCAAGCTGATCGCCATGATCGGTGCCTTCATCGGATGGCGTGGGGCGTTGATGACGATATTCGGCGCGTCGCTTGCGGGTGTGGCGGGGGGGATGCTGGCCATGCGCAAGGGGGAAGAGGGGTTGAAGACGGCGATCCCTTTCGGCCCGTACCTCTGCATCGCGGCGCTCGTCTCGCGCTATTACGGGGAGTGGTTCTGGTCGTTCCTCATACGTTAACCTGATTGATGCGTAGCTATGCATTAGTTATACGTTTATATATTTTGCTTGACACCGATGCAGTCAAAGTTATGATTGGCTTTGATCGCGGTTGTTTTTTTGCGATTTCCGCGTCAACGAGGTCTATAGAGAGTGGTGGCAGGTCATCCCGTGCAAACAGCGGAAGGCAGAGTTGAGCCGAACAATGCCAGGAAAATTAGGGAAGGGCTTCTGTTGAGCAAGGCGGAGCTCGCGCGCCGCGCCGGCATCTCGGTTCTGACGCTGAACCGGGTCGAAAAAGGAATGAGTTGCCGCATGGACACCAAGCGGAAGATCATTCTGGCTCTCGGCCTTCAGTTGACTGATCGGGATAAAGTTTTCAGCAACCCCTGACGATAAGGTTAAGGTGATGGGAATCTTCGGAACGAAAGAGATCATCGGTCTTGACATCGGGTCCAGCTCGATCAAGTTGGCGCACCTCAAGATGGTGGGCGGCGAGTGTCGACTGCGCAAGTTCGGCGCGGTTCCGCTTCCCCCCGACGCCATCGTCGACGGCGCGATCATGGATCACGCCTCCGTGATCGAGGGAATCAAGGTCGCCCTCCGCGACCTCAAGGTCCACGAGAAAGAGGTGGTCACCTCCCTTTCGGGACACTCGGTCATCATCAAGAAGGTGGTGCTGCCAACGACCACCCCCGAAGAACTCGAAGAATCGATCCACTGGGAAGTCGAGCAGTACATCCCGTTCGACATCAAGGACGTCAAGATCGACTTCCAGGTGATCGGCCCGCTCAAGGAAGACCCCTCCAAGATGGATGTCCTCCTGGTCGCCGTCAAAAGCGACCTGGTCAACGACTACATCTCCGTGGTCAAGGATGCAGGGTTGACCCCCATCGTGGTCGATATCGATTCGATCGCCGCCGGCAACGCGTTCGAATTCTGCCACCCGGTCTCCGAGGAGCAGGTCCCGATGGTGATCAACGTTGGGGCCTCTTTCATGAACATCAACATCCTCCACAGCGGGGTCCCGCTTTTCACGCGCGACGTCCCGATGGGCGGCGGCATATACACCTCCGAGATCCAGAAGCAGCTGGCGGTCAGCTTCGAGACCGCCGAAGAGCTCAAGACGGGCCGGAAAGATGCGGGCGAGCGATCCGAGCGTCTGACCGAGATCCTGCGCACCGTTTCCAACATCCTCTCGACCGAGGCGCAGCGCTCCTACAATTTCTTCTCGGCGACCTATCCGGATCGCCTGGTGACCAAGGTCTACCTGACGGGGGGCGCGGCGAAGTCGCAGTTCCTCAAGGAGATGCTCGCCGAAAAGATCGGCGTTGAAGTCGAGTTGTTCGACCCGTTCCAAGGGCTGGTTATCGAAGAGCGCACCGTCGATCCGGCTGTGGCGGCGCAGTACAACACAGCGGCCACGGTGGCCGTCGGCCTGGCGCTGCGCAATGTGGAGGACCGTCGATGATCCGGATAAACCTGATCCGGGGCAAGCGCAAGAAGGGGAAAGAGTTCAATTTCGACTTCCTCTACCTGCTGTTTCCCGTGATCGTCCTGGCATCTGTTTTCTACTTCCATCAGACGCTGACCGTCCGGCTCGAAAGCCTGGGCGTCGAGATCCAGAAGGCCGAAACCGACATCGCGCGACTCAAGCGCGAGATCGGCGAAGTCGAAAAGTTCAAGGTCCGCAAGGCCGAACTGCAAAAGAAGGTCGACATCATTTCCAGTCTCCAGGCCAACCGCACCGGCCCCATCCGGGTATTCGACGCGATCTCCGCCTCCATCCCCGAAAAGTGCTGGGTCGAGAGCCTGAAGGTCGAAGGCCGCAAGGTGACGCTGGCCGGCATGGCGCTCAACAACAACACGATCGCGAATTTCATGACGGCGCTCGGGCAAAGCGGCCGTTTTCAGGACGTGACGCTGGGAACCGCCGATGCGGCCCCCTATCTCGACGCCAAACTCGTCCGATTCAATCTGACATTCCAGACCGTCGTGGACAATTCGGCGCAGCAGCGCCCGGGGTAACGGATGGCGATCAGCATGGGGGATCTCTCGAAGATCCCGCCCAAACAGAAATTTGTTCTTCTCCTCCTCGTCTGCGTGATGATCTGCGCCGGCTATTACTATCTCTTCTATAATGAGACGGCCGGCCTCATCGCGGGGGAGGAAGCCAAACTGGCAGCCCTCAACAGCAAGATCAAGGAGCAGGAAGTGATTGCCCGCAATCTGCCTTCCTTCCAGGCTGAAGTGCGGCATCTCGAAGACCAGCTCGGCGTGCTTCTCGAGCAACTTCCGAATTCGGCCGAGATACCGAACCTGCTTCGGAACGTCTCCGACCTTGGCAAGGAGGCGGGTCTCGATTTCCTCAAGTTTGCGCCCAAGGGGGAATCGGTCAAGGAGTTCTACGCCGAGATCCCGGTAGCGATCTCCGTCACCGGCGATTACCACAGCTTTGCGTTGTTCACCGACAAGGTCGCGCATCTTCCGCGCATCGTGAACATCTCCAACATCGACTTCTCTTCACCGAAACTCGGGGGTGAAGGCGTCGTTTCGGTCAACGTGACCTGCACCGCGACGACTTACCGCTTTCTCGAGTTGCCGCCAAAGGCGCCTGAAGGAACAGACAAAGACAAAGACAAAGACAAGGATGCCAAAAAAGGAACCGCAAAATGAGGCGAAACAATTTACGCCTCCTGGCGTTGTTGATGGCGCTCCCGATCCTGGCGGCAGTCTGGTCCGGGTGTGCCAAGGAAGAACCGCAGAACCAGCCCATCGTCAAGAAACCGGTCACCAAGAAGGTCGCCGAGGCGTCGGCCGGGCCTGCGGCGGCCGACAACGCGGTGGTCGCCAAGGCGGCCGAGCCGGTTCTCTACAACCCTGCCGGCAAGCGTGATCCGTTCACCCCGTTCATCAAGCCGCCCAAGACGATGCCCTCTGCGGAATTGCCGGTGGGGCCGCCATCTCTCCAGACGCAGGATATCGGATCGTTCAAATATGTCGGTATGATATGGAGTCCGCGCGCGGTTCGCGCGCTTGTCGAAGATGTCGAGGGCAGGGGATACACGGTGACCGTCGGTTCCCGTCTGGGACGCGGAGGGGCTGTCGTGACGCGCATATCCGACAAGGAAATCATGGTCAAGGAAGAGTTCAAGGATTACACCGGGGCCACGGTCGTGCGCGAAAGTTCCCTCAAGCTCAAGAGCGCAGGAGGAAAATGATGATGAAGCTGTCCCGGGGGGTTCGCAGAGGCGGGCGTTGTCCGGCCTGGCTGGCCGCCCTGATCCTGTTGCCGCTGGCTGTCGCAGTCCCGTCCAGACTGCCGGCTGCGGAGGTCGAAGTGCCTGCCGCGGTCAAGCCGGCCGAAGTTCAAGCCGGCAAGATAAAGGACATCACGGTTTCGAAATCGCCGTACAGCACGGTGATCGAAACAGTGATCGACGGGAAAATCGAAAATTACAACTCCTTCAAGTTGAACGACCCCTTTCGGATCGTGGTCGACATCTGGGGTGTCCAGCTTGGCGCCGCCGCTCCCGAGATCGCGGTCGGAACGCCTCAGGTCAAGGTCGTCAAGTTGTCCCAGCAGGAAAACAAGCTCCGGCTGCTGATCGAGACGCCCAACGGCCGCCCTATGCCGTTCCTGGTGACCACCGAGGACGGGAAACTGGCGCTCTCCGTCGGCGGCGGCCAGGAAGAGAAGGTGACCAGTCTCGACCGGTCGGCGTCCGGAAAGCCCGAGTCCACCCGGCCGGCCATCGTCGGAATCGACCTCGAGGACCTTCCCGATGCGTCCAACGTGGTCATCTCGACCGCCGGCAAGGTCGTCCACAAGACCATCAAGCAGAAGGGCAACATCGTCCTGCAGTTCCCGGGTGCGGTGATCGAGCCGGGTCTCCAGCGTTCGATCGATGCGCGCTCCCTTGGCCTACCTGTCTGGGAAATCGCGCCTTCCGTCGGGAAGAAGAAACTCGCCACCGTCTCCGTACGCTACAATCAGGGCGCCGCGTTCTCGATCGACGAGCGCGAAAACGCGGTCGTCATCTCGTTCCCGCGCAAGGGAGCGGCCGCAAAACCGGCTGTCGTTGCCCGGGTGACCGAAAAGAAGGAAATCCCGGCCATGGCGGTCGCCGCGGCGCCTCAGGATCTCCCGGCGATCCCCGTATTCGAAACACCGGTTCCCCCGCAGGCGCCCGGCGGCCGGTGGGGTTTCGTGACCTCCGACGAAACCGGGTCCAAAAAATATATCGGCCAGCGAATCTCGATGGATTTCAAGGATGCGGATATCCAGAACGTATTCCGCATTCTCGCCGAGGTCAGCAACCTGAACATCGTCTCCACGAGCGACGTCAGCGGCAAGGTCACGCTCCGTCTCGTCAACGTTCCTTGGGATCAGGCACTCGATCTGGTGCTCCAGTCCAAGGCGCTCGGAGCCACGACGCAGGGCAATATCATCCGCATCGCCTCCCTGGCTTCGCTCAGTGCCGAAAAGAAGGCAATCCAGGACGAAGAAAAGGCGCGAAACGAGTCCATCGTCGCCAACCGGAAAGCCAGGGCGCTGCTCGACGCCGAAACCGAGACGATCCCGATCAACTATGGCAAAGCTGAAGACCTTCGGAAAAAGGTCGAGGGCATGCTCTCAGAAGGCGGCAAGGTCCAGGTCGACGACCGCACCAACATGCTGATCGTTCGCGACCTGCGCAAGAACATCGACGAGGTCAAGTTGCTCCTCCTGCAGCTCGACACGCCGATTCCGCAGGTCCTGATCGAGGCGCGCATCGTCGAAGTCGACACGTCGTTCGCCAAAGATATCGGCGTGCAGTGGGGCGGTTCCTGGAACAGCCAGGGCAGCACAAAGATCGGCGTTGGCGGTTTCCAGAGTGCATCCGGATCGCCCCTAACCGGCCAGCCTCTATTGAACACCACACCCTATACATCGGCTACGCCGCCCGCTTTTGCGGTCAATCTGCCGGCAGCAATCGGGGTCGGGTCCGGCGGCGGTATCAACTTCGGCATCCTCCGGGACAACCTCCGTCTCGACCTTTCGCTCTCCGCGCTCGAGTCAGCCGGAAAACTCAAGATCGTCTCGTCACCCAAGGTCGTCACGATCGACAACAAGGAGGCGCTGATCGAGCAGGGAACGCAGATCCCGTACTCGACGGTTTCCGCCTCGGGGACCAACACGCAATTCATCGACGCAACGCTGAGCCTCAAGGTGACCCCGCACATAACGCCCGAAGGCAGTGTCATCATGAAACTCGACGCCAAGAACGACTCCCCGGGCGAGAAGGGCGCGGACGGCCAGCTGGCCATCAACAAGAAGAAGGCCCAGACCGAAGTGCTGGTTCGCGACGGGGATACCGCCGTCATCGGCGGCATTCTCCAGGTCAGCCGGAACGAATCCACGGGCGGCGTTCCCTGGTTCTCCCGCATTCCCGTGATCGGCTGGTTCTTCAAGCATGAGTCCAGCAGCGCCCGGAACCGTGAGTTGCTGATCTTCATCACCCCGCGCATCCTCAAGGGGGATGCATCCCAGGCCAAGCTTACGAACTGACGAGCTTTTTGAAGCAAGTCCTGGACGGAGCAACAGGCCACTGACGGTCTGTTGCTCCGTTTTGCTTTAACCCTAAAAGAGGAGAACCGCCATCGCACCATTCACTTTCAGGACCGCAGGCGAGACGCACGGTCCTGCGCTCATGGCACTGGTCGAAGGGATGCCCGCGGGGGTGACCGTGCGTGCATCCGACATCAACCGCGAACTGGCCCGACGCCAGGCAGGCTACGGTCGCGGTGGCCGGATGAAGATCGAACGTGACGAGGTCGAACTCCTCTCCGGCGTTCGCTTCGAAAAGACGCTGGGCGGACCGGTCGCCATGCTGGTGCGCAATCTCGACTGGCAGAACTGGACCGAGCGGATGGCCCAGTCGGGGGATCGCGGCGACATTCCGCTCCTGGTGACCGCGCGGCCCGGACACGCCGATCTGTCCGGGGTGCTGAAGCACGGGCACGACGACGTTCGCAACGTTCTCGAACGGGCCAGTGCGCGCGAGACCGCGCCCCGCGTCATGGCCGGAACCCTGGCGAAACTTTTGCTCGATTCGGTGGGCATCAAGATCCTGGGGCAGGTCCTTTCGATCGGGAAGGTTCGGGTTCCGGAAAGCATGGCGGGCGACCCGGCAACCGCCCTTGCCTCCGATTCCAGTGAATTGCGAATGGCCGACCCGGGTGCCGAACGGAAGGCCAGGCGGCTGATCGACCGTGCCATCAAGGACGGCACGAGTGTCGGCGGAGTCGTCGAAGTGATCGCAACCGGCGTTCCGCCCGGCCTCGGCTCCTTCGTCTCCTGGGAACGGAGACTCGACGGGCGATTGGGGCAGGCGATCATGAGCATCCAGGCCGTGAAGGGGGTGGAGATCGGCGACGCCGTGGCGGCGGCCGGCCTTCCCGGATCCGCGGTGCACGACGAGATCTTCCGCGGCAGTCGCCGCGGCAATCCGCTGATGGGCGGCTATCTGCTCCCGTTCCACCGTAAAACCAACCGGGCCGGCGGGGTCGAAGGCGGAATGAGCAACGGGGAACCGGTCGTCGTCCGTGCCGCGATGAAACCGATTCCGACCCAGTCGAACGCGCTTCGTACCGTTACCGTGGGCGACTGGAAGGCAACGACGGCCCACAAGGAAAGAAGCGACGTCTGTGCCGTGCCGGCCTGTTCGGTCGTGGCCGAAGCGATGGTCGCCGTCGTCCTCGCCGACGTGTTCCTCGAAAAATTCGGAGGCGATTCGCTGGCCGAAATCCAATATAATTACAAGGGTTACCTCGAATCGATCCGCGGGCGCCGGACGTGACCGTTGCGTCCTTCGCGGTCGTGCTGGTCGGTTTCATGGGGGCCGGCAAGTCCGTGGTGGGGCGGGCGGTTGCCCGCTCGACGGGTTCGGCCTTCGTCGACCTCGACGCACTCATCGAGGCCGAGATGGGCCTCTCGGTTTCCGAAATATTCCGGACGCTCGGCGAACCCGGGTTCCGGGAAATCGAGCGGCGGTTGATCCGCCAGGTCGTTACCGTGCCGGGACGCATCGTCGCGACGGGCGGGGGGGCTTTCGTCGATCCGGAAAACAGGGTGCTGCTCAAGCGTTACGCACCGGTCGTGCATCTTGATGTCTCCCCGGAAACCGTGATCAGGCGGTTGGGAAAAGATGACCGGCGACCCCTGCTTCAGGGTGACGACCGCGACCGGAAAGTTCTTGATCTGATGGCATTGCGCCGGACCGCTTACGAGGAGGCCGACATCACCATCTCCACCGACAGGAAATCCGTTCCCGAGATAGCGGCGCTCGTCGTCGGACTGGTCAGGCCGACACAGGATGCAGCCGGATGATTTCCGAAAACATCACCGTCGCCCTCGGCGATCGTTCCTACGACATCTATTTCGGCCCCGACATCTATCCGTTCTTCCAGGAATGGATCTGTCGCTTCTATCCGGGCGGATCCGTTTTCGTCGTGACCGACCGCAACGTGGCTTCGATCTATCTCGATGACATCAAGCGTTGGCTCTCAGGCATTCCCCACGCGATTCTCGAGATTCCGGCGGGTGAGGAAAGCAAGGGATTCGAGACCGTCCGCGAGATTTACGGGTTTCTCGCCGCCGGCGGGGCCGAGCGCGACTCGCTGGTGGTCGCTTTCGGCGGTGGCGTCGTCGGCGACCTGGCCGGTTTCGCGGCTGCGACCTGGCTCAGGGGCATCCCGTTCATCCAGGTCCCCACCACCCTTTTGTCGCAGGTCGACAGCAGCGTCGGAGGAAAGACCGGCTTCAACCTGCCCGAAGGGAAGAACCTGGTCGGCGCGTTTCACCAGCCGCGGGCGGTCTTCGTCGACCATACGTTCCTCCGGACGCTCGACGACCGTAACGTGCTGGCAGGCCTGGCTGAGGTCGTCAAGTGCGCTCTCGCCGGAGATCCCGAGATGTGGGAGCGGCTGGTCCACGACGGTGCGCGCTGGAAGGAATTCGGCGGCGCCGACTGGCAATGGCTCACGAAGCGGACGGTCGCATTCAAGGCATCCGTCGTCGAGCGGGACGAGAAAGAAACGTCGCTGCGAAAGGTTCTAAATCTCGGGCATACCGTGGGACACGCATTCGAGCAGGCGGCCGGCTATGGCCGGATCCTGCATGGCGAGGCGGTCGCGATGGGCATCTGTTTCGAGGCGATCCTGGGCCGTCGAATGGGAATTACCCCGGCCCCGCTCGAAGAAATGATTTTCACGCTGCTGCTCGATATGGGTTTCCGGCTCGACGATCCCGAAATCGCGGTGACGTCGCTTGCCGCTGCCGCGGGGCAGGACAAGAAACGGACATCCTCCGACGTCGTGATCCCCTTCGTGACCGATCCCGGGCAGTTCACGCTCGAAAAGGTTCCGCTGGCCCGGTTGCGCCGGGAGTTTCCGGGGATTCGTGCCGAGATTCGCGAACGGATCCTGCACCGCGATTCCGGCGGTGCGGGAGACGCCGAACTCGTTTCCCGGATCGAGCACGGCGACAGCCGGTCGGTGGTCGTCGAGCTCGAAACGCGCGTCGCGGCGTCGTCGTGGGATCTCCCGACGTTGTCGCTGCTGGCGGCCGCTTACAAGGGTGACGGAAACCTGGCCGCCGCGCTCGACACCATCAAGGAAGTGCTGGCGCGCAACCCGTCCGACATCCACGCGCAGCGCCAGGCCCGCGAAATCGAAGAAGCGGTCGCCGGGGCCTCCTCGACCGGGCCCGAATCCGCGTCCGGCGCGCTCGAGTGCACGATGATCATCGACGAAGAGGCATTCGAACTGCACGCCGCGGAAGCGACCGAACCGGTGGCCGCCGTCCCGACGACCGAGAACGAGCCCGGAGACGAAGAACCCTATTTCGAGGAAGCCATCGAGGACGTGGGGGAAACCGGCGACGCGAGTTCCGGTGAGCCGGCGGTTCGCACCGTGACCATGGCCAACCTTTATTGGGAGCAGGGAGATCGGGAGACGGCCATCGGGATCATCGAGGGAATCCTGATTTCCGATCCTCGAAACGAGCGCGCGCTCGAATGGAGCGCCTCCCACGCCATTTCGGCGCCGCAGACGGAACCGTCCGAAGAGGGGGCGCTGAACGCCTTCCTCGCACGGATCACGAAGGAGTACGGGCATGGCATTTCGCGAAATCATTGAGCAGATGCACCGGTTCGACCCCTCCATCCGCGGCGGGGCTCTGGCCGGTGTCGACGGGCTGACGGTCGAAGAGTGGTATGCCGACGGGGGCGGGTGCGACCTTCCCGCACTCTGCGCCGAGATGGTCCAGTCTTTCAAGGAGAGCGGCCGCATAGCCCGTGAAAACGGCCTCGGCGAGAGTGACGAACTCACCCTGTCGACGTCCGGCGGTTTTATCTTCCTTTACAAGGTGACCGACGAATATTTTTTCCTGGTCGTGACCAGCCCGGGCGCCATTCCGGGCAAGTGGCGCTTCCTGTTGCGCCAGGGCGCGCGGCGCGCCCGGGAATCGCTGTGATGGCGCCTTCCCCGTTCCGCATCCTCTATATCGACGGACCGAACCTCAATGTGATCGGCAAGCGGGAGCCGCGAATCTACGGAAACAAGACGCTCGAGGACATCCGCAGGATGGTGTCCGACGCGGTCGCGCCCGAAGGGGCCGGCGTCACTTTTTTCCAGTCCAACTGCGAAGGGGAGATCGTCACCCGCCTCCAGGAAGCCCGGGAAGACGCCGACGGCCTGGTGATCAATCCCGGCGCCTACACCCACACAAGCATCGCCATCCGCGACGCGCTGCTCTATTCCGGCCTCCCCGCCATCGAAGTGCACCTGAGCAATCCGCACCGCCGGGAACCGTTCCGTCATGTCTCCACCGTCGCCGACGTGGTCGTCGGCCGCATCGCGGGGTTGGGCGGGTTCGGGTACGTCCTTGCGCTCCAGGCCATCCTGCACCACCTCCGCGGAGAGGATTAAGGTTCACCCGCCTTGCCGTCGTCGTCACCGTACGAGTCGCGGATTCATCGCCTGCTGGCCGCCATGGCCCGCGGGCGGGAAGATGCGTTCCTGTGCGCCCGGTTATCCAACATCCGTTACCTGACCGGATTCACCGGCAGCGACGCCGTCCTCGCCGTATCGCCGGTGGGCGTTTATCTCGTGACCGACGGGCGGTACACCGAGCAGGCCCGGGCCGAGGTTTCCGCCGCCGAGGTCGTGATTTCCGACGGCAAGTGGCGCGAGGTGTCGCGCCGGATCCGCCGCATGCGGCCGGGGCGTGTCGGCTTCGAATCCCGATGGCTTTCCGTCGAGCAGTTCCGCGCCGTGTCCCGGGGGTGGGAGTCGCGCTGGACGGCATCGCCCGACCGGGTCGAAGCGTTGCGGATGCGAAAAGACCCCGGCGAATTGCGCTTGATGGAATCCGCGGCGATCATCGCTTCGGGAGCGGTGCTCGCCGCCCTCTCCCGGGGCGCCTGGGGACGTACCGAGGCCGACCTGGCGGGAGACGTCGAGGCCGGCATGAAGCGCCTGGGCGCGAACGAATCGTCCTTCCGGACCATCGTGGCTTCGGGCCCGCGCTCCGCGATGCCGCACGCCGAACCGCTCGACCAGCCGATCGATCCAGCCGGTCCGGTCGTCCTGGATTTCGGCGCCCGTTTTCGGGGATACTGCTCGGACGAGACCGTCACGCTCATGCCGCCAAGGCCGGTTCGGCGCCTGAGTCGCGTCTTCGACGCCGTCCGGAAAGCCCAGGCGGCGGGGATCGCATCCGTCGGTCCGGGGGTGCCGTGCAGGGAGGTCGACTTGCGGGTGCGGGAATCGCTGGACCGGTCGGGCTATTTGAAGTATTTTGTTCATTCCACGGGACACGGAGTCGGGCTCGACGTTCACGAGCGTCCGACGCTGTCACCAAGGTCCACGGACAGGCTGGCCGAGGGGATGGTGGTCACTGTCGAACCCGGGGTGTATATTCCGGGAGTGGGGGGGGTCAGGCTCGAAGACACGGTGCGCGTCGGGGCGTCCTCGGCTTCCCGTGTCACCTATCTGCCGAAATCCCTCTCGCCGCTGCTTCGATAACCAGGAGGATATGAATGTATACGACGGCCGATTTCCGAAACGGGCTCAAGATCGAGTTCGAAGGCATTCCCTATTCCATTACCTATTTCCAGCACGTCAAGCCGGGCAAGGGTAGCGCCTTTGTCCGCACCAAGCTCAAGAACATGAAGAGCGGTTCCGTCATCGAGCACACGTTCCGCAGCGGCGACAAGGTCGACAAGCCGGACCTCGAAAACAAGTCGATGACTTTCATGTACCTCGAGGGCGGTCACTACCACTTCATGGAAGCGAAGACCTACGAGCAGCTCTACCTCGACGAGGACCACGTCGGCGAAGCGGGGCAGTGGCTGATCGAGAACCTCCCGGTCGACATCCTTTTCTACAAGGGCGAGCCGATCGGAATGGATCTGCCGTTCTTCATCGATTACACGATCGCCGAGTCCGATCCCGGCCTCCGGGGCGATACGGTCAGCGGCGGCAACAAGCCCGCCAAATTGCAGTCCGGAGCGGTGGTGCAGGTTCCGCTGTTCCTGAATCCCGGAGACCGGATCAAGGTTGATACCCGTACCGGAACCTACATCGAAAGAGTGTAAGGGGGAACCCATGAACGCAAAGGAAATAAAGGAAATCCTCGAACTGCTGAAGGGCACCGAAGTCAAGGAACTCGAACTGGTCCGCGGTGAAAACACGTTGAAGGTCAAGCTCGGAGGCGCGGTCGAGTACCACGCCGTCGCGCTGGCCCCCCCGGCTGCCGCAACCGCGCCTCCGGCTGCCACAGGCGCCCCGGCCGCCCCGGTCGCAGTCCCGGCCGCCCCGCCCAACTACAAGGAAGTCGTCTCCCCGATCGTCGGCACCTTCTACCGGGCGCCTTCTCCCGATGCCGCGCCGTTCGTCGACGTCGGCGCCAGGGTCGTCAAGGGACAGACGCTCTGCATCGTCGAGGCCATGAAGATCATGAACCAGATCGAGTCCGACACCACCGGCACGATCAAGGCGATCCTCGTCGAAAACACGGCGCCGGTGCAGTTCGGCCAGCCGCTGTTCCACATCGTCGCGGATTAGTCATGATCAATAAGGTTCTCATTGCAAACCGGGGCGAGATCGCCGTCCGCATCATCCGGACTTGTCGCGAGATGGGGTTGCGAACGGTCGCCATCCACTCGACGATCGACAAGGACGCCATGCACGTCCGGATGGCCGACCAGTCGGTGTGCGTCGGGGGGCCGCCCAGTTCCGAAAGTTACCTGAACGTTCCCGCGATCCTCAGCGCCATCGAGATCACCGACGCCGATTCGATCCATCCCGGTTACGGCTTTCTCTCCGAAAACTCGGCCTTCGTCGAAAAATGCGAGAGCCACGGCGTTCGCTTCATCGGTCCTTCGTCCGAGTGCATTCGGCTGATGGGAGACAAGATCGAGGCGCGCCGGGCAGTCCAGAAGGTCAAGGTCCCCGTGGTTCCCGGCACCGAGGGTGCGGTCGCCGACGCGGAGGAAGGGCTGAAGATCGCAAAGGGTATCGGGTTCCCGGTCATCGTCAAGGCATCGGCCGGCGGCGGCGGCAGGGGGATGAAGGTCGTCCACAGCCCCGCTGCGTTCATCAACGCCTTCCTCACCGCGTCATCCGAAGCCGGTTCGGCATTCGGCGTGGCCGACGTCTACATCGAGAAATATTTCGAAGAGGCGCGTCACGTCGAGGTCCAGGTCATCGCCGACAAGTTCGGCACCGTGCTCCACCTGGGCGATCGCGACTGTTCGATCCAGCGGCGCCACCAGAAACTGATCGAAGAGGCGCCCGCGCCCAACATTCCCGCTCGCGTTCGCCAGCGGATGTGGAAGGCCGCGTGCGACGCGGCGGCGGCCGTCAAGTACAACAGCGTCGGGACGGTCGAGTTTCTCTACGTGCCGGGCACCTCCGAGTTCTACTTCCTCGAGATGAACACACGCATACAGGTCGAGCATCCGGTGACCGAGATGATCACCGGCATCGACATCGTCAAGGAGCAGATTCGCATCGCCGAGGGGAAGAAACTGCGCTTCGACCAGAAAAAGGTGCAATTCCGCGGCCACGCGATCGAGGTCCGGATCAACGCCGAAGATCCCGAAAAGTTTCTTCCGAGCCCCGGCCTGATCTCCTCCTGCATCTTCCCGGGCGGATGCGGCGTCCGGGTCGATACGCACATCTACCCCGGCTACACGGTGCCGCCGACCTACGACTCCCTTCTCGGCAAGCTGATCGTTCACGCCGAAGACCGCAACGCGGCCATCCAGCGGATGCGGCGCGCCCTCGAAGAACTCAAGATCGAAGGCGTGAAGACGACGACCGATTTCCACCGAAAGATGATGACCAATTCCGAGTTCGCGGCCGGCCGCGTCTCGACCAATTTCATCGAAAAGCACCGGGCCTGATCGGGAACGCATTGAATAGGGGGCTTTCGGGTTGACGTTCCTCGGTTCGTTCAAGAAAATGTTCGGCCCCAAGGGGACCGACGAGCGTTCCGACCTCGAGAAGAAGGTCAAGCTTACGCCGAATGATCCCCAACTCCGGCAGAAACTCGCGCTCGTGCTGCTCAAGCAGCGGGAAGTGCTCGAGGGGATCAACGAGTTGGCCAAGGCGGCCGAACTGTACGAGAAGGACGGTTTTGCGGGTAAGGCGATATCCGTTCTCCGCCAGCTCCTCAAATACGACGTCGAAAATATCGAGATCCAGCAGCGTCTCATCGAACTGCTGGCCCGGCAGGGGTTGACCGGCGATGCCCAGATCGAATTCGAGAAGTTCGCCGGGGGGCTCGCCCACAAACTCACCGATGACCAGAAGATAGAGTTTTTCACCCGGGTCGCCGAGTGCCTTCCCAACTCGCCGCTCCCTCGCCTTTTCATCGTCGATATCCTTTTGCCCCAACACAAGCTGCACGAGGCCGTCAGCGCACTTGAAAAAGCCGTCGAGCCGGCAGTCGCCTCCGGCGAGATCGTCCGGTATTCCGAGCGGCTGAAGGCGTTGGGCGATGCGGCTGGTGATTCCCCCGACCATCTGGAACCGTGCGGATTCCTGTGGTACCGGATCGGCGAGAGCGCCCAGGGCGCGACGTTTTTCGACAAGCTTCGTGTTGCCGCCGTCGACCTCGGCGATTTAGACCGGGTCGATCGCATCGACCGCATCCTGGCAGCCGTTGCCGACGGCTGGGACGTGGGTTCCGCGAAGGTCATCTCTTTCAGCGACGCTTCAAGGAAACTGTTCGAGAAAACAAGCGCGGTTTCTCCCGTTGCCGACGCTGTTCCCGCGGCTGATCCTTCTCCCGGGGAAGTCACGGATCCTTCCCGGGACATTTCCGACACCGAGGAGCAGACCGAGGCCGAGGAAGATGCGTCCATGGTCCAGGACGCGCTCGGGCGTCTCCAGGCAAAAGTCGACGAGCAGATCGGGGAATCCGATTATGAAACCCGATACAACCTGGGCATCGCCTACAAGGAAATGGGACTGCTCGGGGAAGCACTCAAGGAATTCCGAATCGCCGCCCGGAGACCCGATCTTCGGCTTGGCGCCACGACACTGCTCGCCGACGTCATGGCCGAGCAGGGCGACGTCGAACTTGCCGTGACCGAACTCGACGCGCTGATGGGGTCGGGCGATATCGATGCGACCGGCATCCGCGATGTCCTCTACCACAAGGCGATCCTCCTCGAAAAGGCCGGCCGTACACAGGATGCTGGCGACATATTCCTGTCCATATCGGCCGAAGCGCCCGGTTATCGGGACGTTCGCGCCCGCGCCGAGCGACTGGGCAGATAGGTTCTTCCTGCTTCACACACGAGCGGGTTGCGGCGGAGCGCCCATTCGTGTTAAAACGTTTGTTCTGCGCGGGCGTAATTCAGGGGTAGAATGTCAGCTTCCCAAGCTGAACGTCGCCGGTTCGAATCCGGTCGCCCGCTCCACTTTTTCTCTCCCTTCCATCCGGATTCGAACTCCAAGGCGCCGCCGACCGGATAGGGAGGGGGGAGTGCGCATGGATGCGCACGGAAGGCGCTCGCCTTCCCTTTTCGGGCGGGCCAATCTTGCCGGGGTCGGTTGCTCACAACCTATAGAAATGGTATGGTGTTCGTCGGCATGATTTCCAAGAAAACCAAATACGCGCTTAAGGCGCTGGGCTACCTGGCCGAGCACTCGGTCGGCGAGCCGATCCTCATCGCCGAACTGGCCGAGAAAGAGAATATCCCCAAGAAGTTCCTCGAGGCCATTCTGGTGGCATTGCGGAAGGGCGGGGTCCTCGTAAGCCGGATCGGCAAAGGCGGCGGATACATGTTGGCGATTCCCGCCGAGGAAATCACGGTGAACCGCGTGGTCCGGATCCTCGAAGGCGAGTTTGCGCCGCTCCCGTGCCTGAGCGATACGCATGCCACGCGGTGCGAGGAATGCGACGACCAGGCAAGCTGCAGCATCCGGCTGGTGATGTGGGACGTAAAGAATGCCGTGACTGCAGTCATGGATGCCGTGTCGGTCGCCGACATGATCGAGCGGAGCAAGGCGGTCCGGATGAAAAGCCGGAAGATTGTCGATTATTCGATCTGATTTTTTTTGCGGTAGATGTCTATATGATCTATAGGGTAATACCATCACCCTGGTTTTTCATCTCACCCGGAAGTACCGGGTGGAGGGGCGCTTCGTTTCGCCCAGAAACCCGCTATAATGAAAGGTTATGGGCGGCACTAGACGATGGGCGTGGTGGACGGCGATCGGCATTTTACTGGCCGTCCTCGCCGGTCTTGGCGCGTGGCGAATCAGGCTTGCGATTCCCGGCCAGTTGCGCCGGATCGAATCCGCGCTTCGCGACGAAGCCGCCCGCTACGGGATCGGTGTCTCCTGGCGCACCATGCGGTTCCGTCCCCTTTACCTCAATATCACCTTCGAGGACGTGACGCTTCGCAACCGGATCGCGAACCTGCCGCTGGGTACCGCGCGCCGGGTCGACGTATCGCTCTCGCCCCGCCTGCTCCTTTTCGGGGAATCCCCCGTCTCGAAAATCCGCGTCAGCAATTACACTTTCCGCTTCGGGGAAGCCGACCGGCCGATCCTGGACCGGATCCGGGCCGCTCCGTCCGGGAACGCACCCATTCCCGACATCCTTCTTTTCGACGGGGGCATCCAGTTGGGCCCGTTCGGGAGCGTGGAGCAGGTCCGGATGCGTGTTCCTTCCGCGCGCATCCGTCACGTCCGGTTTTTCGGGACGCGCGTGACCGTTGCCGTCGACAACGCGGCAGCCGTCATCGATTATCCGGTCGTGGGCGAAGGCACATGGCCGTTTCCCTCGCTCTCATGCGACCTGTTCGTCAAAGACAACGTGGTGAACGTGCGCCGGTTCCGCGCCGAAGGCCCGTCGGCCTCGGTCAAGGCCTCCGGGCAGATCGACACGGCGCGCGGGAACAACGATCTGAAGGTCTCCGGCAACGTCGACGTGGCGCGCTGGATTGCGCTCGAGGCACCCGGAGCGCACCTGGCGGGGCGGGTTGTCCACGAAGGCGAAGCCGAGTTCTCGGCGTCGCTCAAGGGCGCGCTTGCCGACCCTTCTGGGGCCGCCCGGCTCATGTTCCGCAAAGGGCGTTTCGAAGGGATCGATGCGGCGGATTTCGAGGTCGCGCTGTCGCTCGCATCCAGGCAGATTCGCGTGACCGACCTCAAGGGGACGCTCTGGCGCGGAACGCTTGCCGGGAGCGGGGATTGGGATCTCTCGAAAAAACGCGGAAAGGCGACGGCGTCGCTTTCACGCGCGCAACTCGGAACCATCCCCTGGCCGAATGCGGCCGGCGGATGGCACCCGACCGGACTGGGCGACTTGACCATGACCGCCTCCGGAGACGGAACCGCCGTTTCGGGTTCGGCCCTGTTCGCTTCCACTGAAGGAATCGAACGCGCCTTTCCGGGAGGCGGACAGGAACGGATCAGGATGCCGCTCGGTTTGAGCGTCGCGGCCAAGGTTTTCACGACCGGCAAGAGGGCGGAAATCAGTGCCGCCCGGGTTTACTTCGGCGAGCACGCGTCCGCTTTTTCCGGTGTCGTCGATTGGGGAAATCGCAGCATGGCCCTCTCCGGGACGGTGGATTCCCCGGCGGGACGGACGGCCGATTTCGGAATCCGTGAAAACGTTGCGTGGCGGCACGCATCCGCCGGTTGGCGCCTCGAGGGTGGTTTCGAAGCGCCGTCGATTACCGCGCAGGGCAAGGCCGATTCGATCGGCGTGAGGACATTCCCCGAGGTTCCGGTCTCGGTCAACGCCGAAGGGAACCTGGCCGACGTCGTTCACCTCGTGGTCGACGTCCCGGCGAATATCGCCAGGCTGACCGCTACCGGAACCGTGACCGCGCCCCTCTCAAATTCCCCGATGCAGGTCAACGCGGCCGTGACGGCCCGGGAAATCGATTTTTCCGGCGCATCGCGGTGGCTGGCCTCCTGCGCGCCATCGGTGCCCGGCTTCGACGCGGCGGCTGCAGCGCGCTACATCGAGACGATGACCGGCCGCGGCGACGCGGATTTCGAGTTCGCCCATTCGGCGGCCGAGTCCGCCGTCTCGGGCACCATCCGCTCGAAAGCGATCACGCTCCGGGGGGTCGCCGTCCAGGCGGTGAGCGCCGAGGGAAGCTGGAAGGACGATCCGGCGGGCAGGCACTGGCGGGCGAACGGCGCCGGAGAAATTGCGGGCGGCACCGTCCGGGTTTCCGGAAGTGGCGAAGGTTCTCGCGGAGATTTCACGGGAACCGCGGAACGGATCGATATCGCCCGGGTATCCGCACTGATGCCCGGGCGCAGGATGGACGGGATCAGGGGAACGGCATCGGCCGATTTCTCGGCCAGGATCGCTTCGGACGGCCGCATCGAATTTCCGGGCCTTCACCTCTCGGTGTCCGACCTCTTCGCATCCGGCGTCGCCTGGGGGAAGGTGACGGGGGAGGGAAGTCTCGGGGCTGAAACGGGAACCTTCCTGCTGGCCTCGGGCTCGCCGGCCATCCGTCTTTCAGGCGAAATCTCCAGGGGCGAAGGGAACCCCGTTTCCTTCCGGCTGTCGGGGGGGCAGCTCCCGACGTCGTTGTTCGCTGCCCTCGCCGGGAAAAGCTCGCTCCCCGCCGACGGGAAATGGGACGTCGAGGCGGATGGGCGCATCCTGGCTGCCGGGTTGGCCGACGGGACATCGGCATCGATCACCGGGTCCCTGTCAGCCCTTCATTTCCGCCTTTCAGGGGCTTCGCCTTCCGTTTCCGACGTCGCGTTCGAGTCCTTCACGGCCGAGGGCCGCAAGGAGGGTGGCGTCCTGACGGGGGAGATCCGCACCACGGCCCCCGACGGGAAACTGTCGTTCACGCTCGGACTTGGCAATGGATACCCCTTTCATGCCGAAGGGCCTTTTTCCTTCGGAAACCGGAAGGCCGCCGGAACGGAAGACGCGCACAACCGGTTTTCTTTGTCCGGCAAGGTCGAGGTGACCGGCGCCCTCGGCGCGCTCGAGAAGACGGCCGGCTCGCTGAAGGTCGAGCAGTTCCGCTACAAGGGGGGCGGCATCGACCTGACCGGGAAGGATCTCGAGGCCCGGCTGGGGACCGACGGAATCCGCTGGTCCGGCGGAACCGTGGCCGCATCCGGCAACCCGATCTCGGTGTCCGGCAAGGTTTCCTGGAAAGGCGAGATGGACGCGCGGGTCGAAGGGAAGCTGCCTGCGGCGATGATCCGCCTGGTGACGGACGTGTTCGACCGGATCGACGGGACGGTGTCGATGAGCATCCGCGTCACCGGGAAACTGGACAACCCGTCCCTGGTCGGCACGGGACACCTCGATGGCGGGGTGCTTTCCTTCAAGGGGTACGGGCAACTTTTCGAGGAAATGAAGGCCGACGCGATCATCAGCCGCGAGAAGATCGTATTCGAGCATTTCGACGGCAGGAGCGGCGGCGGTTACGTCGACGGACGCGGCGAACTTCCGCTGCAGTTCAACGCGGGTCAACGGATGTTCTTCTCGGTCGATTTTCTCGACATGCGATATCCTTATCCCGATGATTTCCGGCCGGTGATCCAGGGGCACGCCGAACTGTTCGGACCTGTCGAGAACCTGCTGGTGACGGGAGACGTCGAGATCCAGTCGGCCCGGTATACCCGGACGATCCGGCCCCAGAAACTGATGCTCGATTTCAGGAAGCGTCTCGCCGACGTGACGGCGCGCAGGCAGAAAGACGATTTCCGGATCCGGCTCGATATCAACGTCATCTCCGACGGAACCATCGAGATTCGCAACAACCTGGCGAAGGCGACGGCCAAAGGAGAATTCAAGGTCACCGGCGACACGAGCCGGGTGATCGTCCTGGGCGCCTTCGATGTCCTCGAGGGGAAGATCCAGTTCCAGGGCGACGTCTACGACGTCAAGCACCTGGGCGTCGACTTCAACGACCCGCGGCGAAACAATCCCCGGATCGACGGGCGGGCCGAGACGAAGAAGAACAACTACCTCGTGACCGTCGTGGTTACCGGCACGCTCGAGAAGTACGAGATCGATCTCGTTTCGGATCCGCCGCTCAGCAAGAACGACATCCTGAGCCTGCTCTCGCTCGGAGTGACGTCGCAATCGCTTGCCGGGCAGGAGGGGTCTGTCGGGGCTTCCATGGTGACCTCCATCGCGCTGGGCCCTTACAAGGGGCGGGTCGAGGAGGGAATCCGCAGTTTCGTCGGCCTCGACAAACTGGCCGTCGAGGCGGCTTTCTCCTCGGCCACCAAGTCGTTCGAGCCGCGCTTCATCATGGGCAAGACTTTCGGAGACCGGCTCACCGTATCGGTTTCAACGCTGGTGGGGGCAACCTCCGACAGCAGCGCGCTGGCCGAGTTCAAACTGCTCGAAAACGTGTTCCTGCAAGGTTCATGGCAGAGTGCGACGACCCAGAAAACGGGCGACCTGGGGGCCGACATCAAGTTCAAGTACCGATACCGGACGTTCAACGATTTCCTCGGGGGGCGCGAATAGGTGTTTCGTCGACTCCCCCTTCCGTTGCTCGCCTTCGCGCTCCTCGCATTCCCGCCGGGCGTGTGGGGGGGCGAACCGGCCGCCGACAACGCGGCGCCGGTCATCCGCTCCGTGTCTTTCCAGGTCGCTTCTCCCTACCTCATCTCCTACCAGGAACTGATGGCGCTCGTGACGGTTCGACCCGGCGACCGCTTCGACCCGCAAACCGTGCGCGAATCCATCCAGGGGCTATACGCCAAATCCGTTTTCCGCGAGATATCCGGGTGGGCCGACGTCCGGGGTTCGGACGTGGCGCTCGTCTTTTTCCTCCGCCCGACGCCGACGCTATCCGACATCGAGGTCAAGGGGCAGGATCGCGTCTCCGCGGCGCAGATCCTCTCCGTGTCGAAGCTGAAACGGGGCGTTCCCGTCGAAACGCGGGACCTGCCCGCCGCCGAGGAGGCGATCCGGGAGGGATTTCGCCAGAAGGGATTTCCCGATGCTTCGGTATCGATCCGGGCGACCTGCAATGTCGAAAACGGATCCGGCAAGATGCTCGTGACGGTCAAGGAAGGCGAACCGGGAATCATCCGCAACCTGGCGATTACCGGGCAATCCCTGTTTCCTTCGGAAAAGGTGAAGGACCTGCTGGGTGTCCAGGAAGGCAATCGGTACGACTTCCGGAAGTGGGACGACGGCGTGAGGCGGCTTCGAATTGCCTTCAAGCGGGAAGGATATCTCACCGTGCACGTCTCGGGGGCCGTCATATCCGGCACCCGGGGAGACGGGTTGTCGCTCGCCGTTTCGGTCGATCCGGGAACGCGCTATGACGTGCATTTCGAGGGCGCCTCCGAATATTCGCTCTCGCGGCTCGAGAAGGCATCCGGCCTCTATGGCGACGAAGAGACGACCGAAGGGGGGTTGCTCTACGACGCCAGGGACCGGTTGCTCGCATTCTATCGGGGCCGGGATTACACCCGTGCGCGGGTCGAGGTATCGGCCGGCGACCGGGCCGACGGCCGCGTCCCGCTCAAGATTGTCATCTGGGAGGGGCAGAAAGGTTACCTCAAGGAGATCCGGTTCCTGGGAAACGGCTCGATCCCGTCCGGTGAGTTGCGCGCCCAGATGACGAGCCGTGAGCGGGGGTTCTTCCATCTCCTGACCGGATCGGGCGACTTCCAGGAGGAAGAATGGTCCGACGACATGAACGCGATCGTCGGCCTCTACCAGAAGGAGGGGTTCGTCCAGGCGCGGGTCGCCTCGATCGAAACGGACTGGGACGACCGGGGGCGGATCACCAAGACGCTCCACGTCGAGGAGGGCCCGCGTTACCGGCTTCGCGAAATCCGTTTTCACGGCAACGACCATTTCCTCCGTTCCGAACTGCTCGCCACGATGAACAACCGGGAAGACAAGACGATCGATTACGTCGCGCTCGAGCGGGAACAGGAGACGATCGCGGGCAAATATCGGGATGCGGGCTTCCTCGACGCAGATGCCGAGGCGACGGTCGATTTCGACCCGGGCGACGCCAACACGGTCGTCGCGCGCTTCGAAATCAGGGAGGGAAAGCGCTACCGGCTCGGGAAGACGGTCGTTCGGGGGAACATCCTGACCGATGCCGTCGCGGTCCTGCGTGAGCTTCCCGTCCGCGAAGGATCGCCGGTGGGGGAGAAGGAACTGCTCAAGTTCCAGCAGGCGGTGTTCGGCACGGGGCTTTTCAAGAGCGTCCGGGTGCAGCGCGTCAAGCAGCCCGGCGGCGTGCTGGATCTCGTCGTCGAGGTCGAGGAAGGGTACTTCTTCGAGGTCGAATACGGCGCCGGCTACGGGACGGATACGGGCATCCGGGGCTTCGTCGGGGCAAAGTGGCTGAACCTCGACGGGCGCGGCCGCAGTCTCTCCGGACGGGTCCTCGAAAGCCAGAAGGAACAGAACTACATATGGGACCTGCGCGAGCCCTGGATCTTCGGCAACCAGTGGAAGTGGGAGGGGGGGCTGACCGGATCGTCCCTCAGGGCCGAACGCGAAAGTTTCAAGCTCGACAAGACCAGTCTCCTGACCAGCATCAACCGGACGATCTTCGATCGCTCCACGGTCTCTTTCCAGTACGAGCTTTCGCGCGACCGGGTCTTTGACGTGCTCCCCGGTGCGGTCCTCTCGAAAGAGGATCAGGGCGGCGCCAATATCGCGGCCATCCGGACGGTGCTGGTCTTCGACTTCCGCGACGACCCGTTCAACCCGAAGCACGGGTCGTTCAATTCCGGGACGATCGAAGCCGCGTCGGTATTGTTCGGCTCGGAGGTCGACTATTACAAGCTGGCCGGCCAGTCGAGCTGGTATTTTCCGCTGTTCCGCCGGAACACCTTCGTGGTTTCCGGGCGGGCCGGCATGATCCGCCCCACGGGGAACACGGTCGAAGTGTCGATCCAGAAGCGCTTCTTCCTGGGCGGGCGAACCACGGTCCGGGGCTTCAAGGAAGAGACGGTGGGCCCAAGGGCCGCCGACGGGACGCCGACGGGCGGCGACTACATGGTGAACACCAACGCCGAGTTGCGAATTCCGCTGCAGTACGGCTTTGTGCTGGCCGGGTTTTTCGATACGGGCAGCGTCTGGTTTCCCAACAACCGGGAGAACGGCTTCGACCTCAGGAAAAGTGCCGGTACCGGCATCCGCTACCAGACGCCGGTCGGCCCCTTGTCGCTCGACCTGGGGTGGAAACTCGACCGCCGGGAGGGGGAATCGCCCTACGACTGGCATTTCACGATCGGGGCTATCTTCTAAGTCTAAAGGAGGGGGATGTGGATAGGGGAACGATCGAGCGTTACCGGCTTGCACTCTTCGGCCGGATGATCATGGGCGTCGCCCACGAGATCGACAACCATCTGAGCGTGGTGCTTGGTTTTGCCGAACTGCTCCAGCTCACGTCCGGAAACGAAAAGAAAGTGCAGGACGGCGCCGGCAAGATCATGTCCGCCGGCGACCGGATCAACGGGATCGTGAAGCAGTTCTCGCAGTACGTCCGTCCGCACGCCCCGTCCGTCGAGCCCTTCGCGCCGTCCGAGTTCCTCCCCGAGATCCTCGTATTCACGAAATACGACCTCGGGCGCGGCAACGTGGCGGTGGTTTTCCCGGCCGAGGTGCCGCACGGCCTGATCGGTGCGGACAGGCGCGATATTTCCCTGGCGCTGATGTCGCTGCTTTTCAACGGATCGGAGGCGATGGCGGAGACCGGGGGGACGTTGACGCTGGATGTGACCCGGGAGGATTCGAACTGGGTATTCCGGGTCACCGACCAGGGCCCGGGCCTTTCGGACGAAGCGATCTCGCGGGCATTCGAGGAAGGGTTCACGACCCGGACCGGAATCGCCCACACGGGAATGGGGCTCCCGATCGCGCGCGCGCTGGCCGCTGCCGCGGGAGGCGACGTTTCGCTCCGGAACATTGCGGGCGGGGGATGCGAGGCGACGTTGCGGGTTCCGGTCAGGTGACGGCCGGTTGCGAAGACCCGTTGAATGACGGCGTGCCCATGCGGGACGAGCCGTCGCGCCGGTTGCCGCCGATGTAGACCGTGATTTCGGGCCCTTCCGTTCCCTGGTCGGGCGCGGTCGCGGTCAGCGTCACCTGGTCCGTGACGTCGGCGGCCAGCGCTTCGAGGTCGGGGGACGTTTCGCCCTGCATGCCGCCGCCCGGTGTGCCGTTCTTCGAATAGACCGTCTGTCGCGGGACGATCTTCTCGGCCGGGCGCGACAGGGTCACCTGATCGTCGACCGAGTCGGCCATTTCCAGCAGCGTCTGCGCTGCCGTGTTGCGGGTGACCGGCCTGGCGAGCGGTTGTTTCCGGTGTGCCGTCCGATCCGCCTGCGGCGACGGCCGAACGCGTCCCGACAGCGACACCCGGTCGCGGACGGATTCCGAAAGCGAGGCGATATCGTTGCCGGGTGGGGTGGGCGTAACGGGTTGCGGGGCGGATATTCCGATGGCGCGGGGGTCGGCGTAAGGAAATACGGTCGGGTATGCACCACGCGTGCTGCCCCGTACGGAGACGGCGGTGATGGCAAGAGACACTGACGACATGCCTGCTCCCGACTCGCGGTTGATAACCTGAAAACGACGACTGACTTTAGATAATCGATTTTAACAGGATCGGTTCCCGGAAACAACGACGGATTGAGAGGGGTCTCGTGCGAGCATCATCTGAAATATATCGGGTCGCGGTTGCGGCCATCCTGCTTTTGGCGGTCGGCTGCGGCGGAAGCGAAACGGGCGCACCGGCGGCC
>JANXQJ010000141.1 GCA_025356865.1 Deltaproteobacteria bacterium
CATCCACAAGCCGGTCACGGTCGTCTTCGACCGGGCGATGGACAACGCCAGCATCGACAACGCCACCGTCACCCTTTCCCCCGATGTGCCCGGTACGATCACCTGCTCGGGAAACATCGTCCGGTTCCAGCCGCTCTTTCCGCTCGAATTCGACCGGACTTACCAGCTGAGAATCGACGGCGCCGTGCGCGACCTGTCGGGCCATGCCATGGGGCGTTCCTTCACGCTCGGCTTCCGCACCTCGGTGATCCCGATCTGGGAGGGAAGCCGGGCGCTCGCGTCGCCGGCCGACGACTACGCGCTCTGCGCCGCGGGCGGAAAAAACGGGAACGTCTACGCCGCCGGAAAGACGCGCGGCATCCTGGGCGATTCGGCGACGAACCGGGGCGGCTTCGACCTGTTCGCGGCGCGTTACGGCCCGACCGGCAGTCGTCTGTGGACGACCCAGTTCGGCACGGCCGCCGACGACAATGTTTCCGGGATGGCCATCGACGACTCTGGGAACGTCTACGTCTGCGGGTCCACCGCAGGCGGAATGGACGGTGTTTCATCGTTCGGCGGAGTCGATGGATTCGTCGTCAAGTTCGACGACAACGGCGTCAAACTCTGGTCGCGCCAGTTCGGAACCGCCAACGACGATTTCGCGTTCGGGATCGCATCGGATGCGGCCGGCAACGTCTACGTCACGGGGACCACCTACGGGCCGATCGACAACGGCACGGTCGCGGGAGGCGGCGCCGACATGATGCTGGCTCGCCTCGACACCGCCGGAAACATCCTCTGGGTGCGGCAGCGGGGGACGCCGGCGGCCGACATCGGAATGGGCGTCGCGATCGACGGTTCCGGAAACGGCTGGGTGTGCGGGACGACGGGCGGCGCTTTCGACGGCAACGTGTCCACGGGCGGCGACGACCTGTTCCTGATCGGTTTCGACCCGGCGGGGGTGGCGATCCGGAGCGCCCAGTTCGGAACCCAGGCAAACGATGCGGCTTCGGGAATCGCGATCGACGCGGCCGGGGACATTTACGTCACGGGCAGCAGCTACGGAAACTTCGGTGCCATCACCCGCGGAAACTCCGACGCGATCGCCGCCCGGTTCAGCGCGGCCGGGGTCCGGTTGTGGAGCGCCCAGTTCGGGAGTCCGGGCAACGACGTGGTGCTGGGCACTCCGGCCATCTTCGGCGGATACCTGTACCTTTCCGGTTACACCGACGGGACGTTCTCCGTCCTGGCCTACGGGCAACGCGACCTGTTCCTGCAGAAGATCGAAGCGGCGACCGGATTGCCCGTCTGGGTCCGCCAGTTCGGGACCTCCGTAGAGGACGTGGGGACGGGCGTCGCGCTGGACGCCATCGGCGACGCATACGTGTCGGGCTACTCGGCCGGGGGGTTCGACGGCAATGCCGGCGGCGGCCTTAACGACGGATTCCTGGTCAAATACCGGGCCGACGGCGAGCGGCAATAAGGGGCGTGGCCATGTCCCGAAATACAACAAAGGAGATTCCCGCATGATCGTCCATGTCGTCCTGTTCAAGTTGAAAGACGGTTCGCCCGAAAGCGTCGCCGCCACCGTCAAGGTCCTCGAGGGATTGCGCGGCCGAATCCCGGTTCTCCGGGAACTGGAGGTGGGCGCCGACGTGCTGCGTACCGACCGGTCCTTCGACCTCGCGCTGACGGCCTCCTTCGATTCGCTGGAAGACCTGCAGGCATACCAGGTCCATCCCGCCCACCAGGAAGTGGTGGCTTACATCGCCGGCGTCCGCGAGTCGGTTGTCGCCGTCGATTACGAACGATAATAAAGACGATCAGACAACAGGGGGGTGAGGCATGCGCAGCTATTTCATCGAACAGGCATCGGGCATCGACGCGCTGAAGATCCGGGAGCAGGATACTCCGGCTCCCGGGCCGGGACAGATCCTGGTCCGGATGAAGGCGGCATCGATCAACTATCGCGACCTGCTGGTGGTGTGCGGCAACTATTCCCGCAACCTGCCGCTTCCCCTGGTGCCTCTTTCCGACGGCGCGGGGGAAGTCGTCGCAACCGGTGACGGGGTGACGCGATGGAAGGCGGGTGACCGGGTTGCCGCCACCTTTTTCCAGGACTGGGACGGCGGCGAGATCGGCGACGGCGCCGCGAGATCGGCGCTCGGGGGGGCGCTGGACGGGGTCCTCGCCGAATATGTCGTGCTCGGCGAGCGCGGTGTCGTCGCGCTTCCGCGTCACCTGTCTTTCGAGGAAGGGGCCACGCTGCCGTGCGCGGCGCTGACCGCCTGGCACGCGCTCCAGAGCGGACGACTCGTGTGCGGGCAGACCGTGCTGACGATGGGGACGGGCGGCGTTTCGGTCTTCGCGCTCCAGTTCGCGCGGGCGGCGGGCGCCCGGGTCATCGCAACGACCGGCACCGGGGGGAAGATGGAAAAACTCCGCGAACTCGGCGCTTCCGACGTCATCGACTACAAGTCCGAACCGAACTGGGAGTCGAAGGTGCTCGACCTGACCGGCCGGCGCGGGGTCGACCAGGTGGTCGAGGTCGGCGGGGCGGGCACGCTGGGCAGGTCGCTGAAGGCGGTCCGGCCCGGAGGGCACATCTCCCTGATCGGCGTGCTGGCCGGCGGGGCGGGCGAGGTCAATCCCCTTCCGGCGGTCATGAAGGGGGTCCGGATCCAGGGCATCTTCGTCGGGTCGCGCGAGATGTTCGAGGCGATGAACCGGGCCATCGAACTGCACACCATCAGGCCCGCCGTCGATCGCGTCTTCCCGTTCGACGAAGCGCCCGATGCCTACCGCCACATGCAAAGCGGCGCGCACTTCGGGAAGGTCGTGATCGGGTTTTAACCCGCATTTCTCACCACGCTTCGTCGCTTTGGCGGCGCAACCGGGCGTGGATACAAGGCGCGCGACCTGAGGGCGACGCAGGCGTAGTTGACACTACGTCGAGGAGACCGACCGAGCGGAACGCAGTAGACATGCCCGGATCCGCCGACGTAGCAGGAGCGTGGTGAGAAATGCGGGTTAAAGCCCGCCCAGCGTGCGCAGCGTCTCCTCGAGCGCTTCCCATCGGGCGTACGCGGCGGCGATTTCGGAATCGAGCGCCTCCAGCCGGCCTTTGGCTTCGATGACCCGCGTCGCATCGTCCCGGTAGAAGCCGGGATCGGCCATCTCGGCATGCAGCCGGTCGCGTTCGGCTTCGAGCGTCGCGATCGTTTTCTCCGCTTCCACTATTTTTGGGGGCAGCCCGTCGAGTTCCCGTTTTTCCCGATAGCTCAGCTTGCGCGGCGCTTCGCGTTTCGGCTGAAGCCTGTCGGTCGAAGCCCCCGATGTCCCCGCCGGGGAATCGGCCGGGTCCGGGCGCTGGGCGATCCAGTCGTCGTACCCGCCGACGTATTCCGAGACCTCTCCCCCCGGTTCGATCACCAGCGTGCTGGTCACCACGTTGTTCAGGAACGCGCGGTCGTGGCTGACGAGCAGCAGGGTGCCGGAATATTCGAGCAGCAACTCCTCGAGCAGGTCGAGCGTCTCGATGTCGAGGTCGTTGGTCGGTTCGTCGAGCACCAGCAGGTTGAACGGCTTGGTGAAGAGCCGGGCAAGCTGCAGCCGGTTCCGCTCTCCGCCGGAAAGCATCCGCACCGGGCTCCGGGCCCGGTCGGGCGGAAAGAGGAAGTCCTGCAGGTATCCGATGATGTGTCGCGTGCGGCCGTTGACCGTGACCGTGTCGTTTCCGTCGCCGATGTTCTCGGCCACGCTTTTCTCCTCGTCGAGCTGTTCCCGGAGCTGGTCGGAATAGGCGACCTCGATCCGGGCGCCGAACTTGATCCGGCCGGAGAGCGGGGGCAGTTCCCCGAGCAGCGTCCGGATCAGCGTGGTCTTTCCCGACCCGTTGGGGCCGATGATCCCCACACGGTCGCCGCGAAGGATCGTCGTCGAACAGTCCCGAATCACCGGTTGCCCGGCCTCGTAACCCGCGGAGACCCCGATTGCCTCGACGACCAGTTTTCCCGACGCCGTCGCTTCCGTGACCTGCATCCGGACCGTGCCCGCAAGTTCCCGCCTGGCGCGCCGTTCCTCGCGCAGCGCCTTGAGCGCCCGAACCCGGCCTTCGTTGCGGGTTCCGCGCGCCTTGATTCCTTTCCGGATCCACACCTCTTCCTCGGCCAGCCGCTTGTCGAATTTCGCCCGCTGGGTGGTCTCGGCCTCGAGCGACGCCGCGCGACGCTCGAGGAAGGTGTCGTAGTCGCACTCCCAGTCGTAGAGTTGCCCCCGGTCGAGTTCGACGATCCGCGTCGCAACCTTCCGCAGGAACATCCGGTCGTGCGTGACGAAGAGCAGCGTCGGGCCGCCGCGAAGCAGGAAATCTTCAAGCCAGGCGATCGCGTCGATGTCCAGGTGGTTGGTCGGTTCGTCCATCAGGAGCAGGTCGGAACCGTGGCAGAGCGCCTGGGCGATCAGGACGCGCCGCTTGAGCCCGCCCGAAAGCGTCTCGAAGTCGGCCTCGGGGTCGAGGGCGAGCCGGGAGATCGCCTTGTCGGCTTCCTGGTGAAGCGACCAGCCGTCGCAGGCGCCCAGCGCATCCTGGAGCCGCGACAACTCCTTCATCCACTTTTCGTCGTGCATGGACGGCGGAAGCGATGCGAGATGGTGGTAATCGGCCAGCAGGCGGGAGGTTTCCCCGCTTCCGCCGCAGACGATGTCGTATACCTTGCCTGCGAGGTCCGCAGGCGCTTCCTGCGGGACGAGCGCGACCTTGAGCGACTGTGGGCGAACGATCTCACCGCTGTCGGGCGGGATGTCGCCGTTCACCAGCTTGAGGAGGGTCGACTTCCCCGTGCCGTTCCGTCCGAGCAGGCAGACGCGCTCCCCCGGTTCGATCCGGAAGTCGACGGCGTCGAGCAGCGCCGGCCCCCCGAATGCCAGACTGACGGTGCGCATGTTCAGTAATGCCAAAGGCTGTATCTCCAGTCGTGTTGTGGCGTCCAGTCCCGTACTATAATCGATTCCGAGAGAAACCACTTCCTGCGGAGGTTTGCATGACCCGTAACGCGATCACTGCCCTCATAGCCGCAATCGCCCTGTTCTCCGGATGCGCGACGATCAAGCCCGCGGCGCCTCCGGTTCCGGTGCAACCGGCCGGTGCCGGGACAACCCCCGACGGCTTCCATTCGTCACCGCATAAAGATGCCGGCGGCAATCCGGCGAAAATCGGCAAGGTCTATGTCTCGACCGGCCAGTATGACAAGGCGATCGTCGAACTCGACAAGGCCCTCGCCGCGAATCCGAAGGATTTCTATTCGCTCAATTTCCGGGCCGAGGCCTGGTTCCGGAAGGGTGAGGTCGCGAAGGCGATGACCGACACGACCGCCGCGATCGAGATGCGCCCCGACTTCGCCGACGCATACAACCTGCGCGGATACATCCACCTGGACGGAAAGCAGTACGACCTGGCGATCGCCGATTTCGACCGGGCGCTGACCTACAACTTCCGGCACGAAGCGGCGATGAACCACCGCGGGCTGGCGAGGGCGGCAAAGGGCGAGTACGAGAAGGCGATCACCGATTATACGCAGGCGCTCGGCATCGACGAGAATTACATCGAGGCCTGGTTCAACAAGGGGGAGGCGTGCGAGAAAGCGGGGCGCACCCCCGAGGCGATCGAGTCGTACAAGGCCGGCCTGAAGCGTTCAACCGGAAAACCGTCGAAGAGAGCCGAGGCGGCCGCGGAAAGGATCAAGGCGCTCGGAGGGCAATAACCAACCCTTAATCCGGAAAGGCAGGTGCCGCGATGCTCAAGGCCGTGACTTTCGTCCTGTGCTTGTTCCTGCTCCTGGCCCTCCCCGTTCCCGGTGTCGGCGAGGGTCCCGACAACGCGGCCCGAGCCAGCGGTTTCATCTGCCGCACGATCACCGACCAATCCATCGCGGTGGTTTCTCCGCTGACGGGTTCGTTTCTCCCGGGATCGCAGATCCGGTTCTTCGACGATGCCGGGAAGATTTGCGGAACCGGTGTCGTCAAGAGCGCCTATTTCGACCTGGCCTACGTCGCGGTCGACAACGTTTCGATGGATCAGTTGAGGAAAGGGTTCATCGCATCGGCGGGCAGCGGCGACAACGAGGCGAAGCTGTTGTGCGGGTTCTCGTTGAATCTGCCGATGGTGGTCGGGACGGCGAAAGAGGGCGGGCACAACGTCCCGGCCAACGTCCTGCGAATCAAGTACAACGACAATTCGACGAAGCCGGTCTGGTTTCGCCACTACAAGCACGACATGGAGTGCCGCACCTGCCACCACCGGGAACTCGACGCGCCCTGCAAGTCGTGCCACCCGGTGAAGCGGGACAAGGAGCTGAACGCGGGCAGCTGCATCAAGGAGATTTGCACCGGTTGCCACAAGGAGCACAAGGACAAGACATCCGACTGCGCCTGGTGCCACAAGGACAGCCCGCCGCCCAACGGAAAGCGGTGAGGCCCGCGATCCCCTCGGGCTGATCCGGGGGGCGGACGGCATCCGCTGGCGGGATCCGGTTTCCTTCGGGTCGGTGTTCTGGACCGCGAGTGCCGCGGTGATCCGGACGGCGGGGTTTTCGTCGGACAGGCCGTTCATGAAGACAGCCTCCGCGGTCCGGACATCCTGTCCGGTCCGCTCCGGCCGGGTCGTCGGCCTGCCGCCTGCATCCATGCAGGCTGATCCTCGCTAATCGCTCGGCGGCCTCCTCCCTTCAAATCCCCCCTTCGGCTCGAGAAATCAAAAAGGCCGCCACGGAAGTTTCCGTAGCGGCCTCGAGATTTCATGGTGCCGAAGGGGGGATTTGAACCCCCACGAGCTTGCACTCACCAGACCCTGAATCTGGCGCGTCTGCCAGTTCCGCCACTTCGGCACATATACAGCGGGATTGATGATTATAGCAAACGCGAATCCGTAGGCAACCGGAAAGTTGCGAAAATCGTTCGCGGGCGGCGTAATCCGCCGGCGATGCCGGTATGATGGTGCAATGCCGGTGAAAAAGCGGGCCAAGGGGAATTTGATGACGAGAGATCAGGATTACTGGGAACGGTGGCTCCGCGATAACGCAGCCCGGCTGCGACACGACATGGGGACGGCGAGAGACTGGTACGCCGCCGCCGGCGTCGAGAAGGGCGAGCGGCGCGCGTTCAAGGCCGCGTTGCGCGGCCTCGGCGAAGAGGGCGAGGAGCAGCGGACCCGGAAAGGGCACAACGCAACCGGGCCGCGATACGTGGGGCGGGAACCTGCCCACGGCGGAAAGCCCGCTCCCGCACCGTTGACCGCCAGCGGCGGCGCGATATGGGAGGGGCGGTTGCGCGTGACCCGCGAGGGGCGCTTCCTGGTCATCCCGGACGTGCCCGATGCCCCGGCGATCCGTGTTTCCGGCGAGGATCTGTTCGACGCGCTCCCCAAGGATCGCGTGGCCGTGCGACTCGAACGGGAGCAGCGGGGCAGGTCCAGGAGTACGGCGCCCCGGGGCAAGGTCGTTCGCGTGATCCAGCGGGGGATCCGAACCTTCGTCGGCCGCTTCACGCTGGTCGGAACGCGCGGGTACGTCAACTTCCGCGACCGCGAAGCCGATTTCAACCTGCCGCTCGACTTCCCGGTCCGGCTCTCGCCGCAGGTGGGCGACATCGTCCTGGCCGAGATCAAGGATTATCCGCTTAAAGGGAAGGAAGGGCGCGCATCGCTGATCCGGGTGCTGGGGCGCGAGCACACGATGGAGACGCTCTTCCTGGGCGTCGCCCACTCCCGCGACCTGCCCGTCGAATTTTCCGCGGGGGCGCTCCGCGAGGCCGCCGGGCTTCCGGCCGAGGTGGCCTACGATCCGGCCGCTTCCGCCGGAGCGGTCACCCGGGTCGACCTGCGGCACCTGCCGTTCGTCACGATCGACGGCGACGACGCCCGCGATTTCGACGACGCCGTCTGCCTCGTCCAGGACGGAAACCGGATGCGCCTCTACGTCGCGATCGCCGACGTGGCGCACTACGTCCGGACCGGCTCCCCGATCGACAAGGACGCCTACGCGCGCGGGACCAGCGTCTATTTCCCCGACCGGGCGGTCCCAATGCTGCCGCCCGCGCTTTCCGAAGGCCTGTGCAGCCTGAAGGCGGGCGTCGACCGGCTGACCATGACCGCGGAAATCCCGATCGATGCCGACGGGAAGACCGGCAAGCCGTCTTTCTGCGCTTCCGTCATCCGGAGCCGCGAGCGGCTGACCTACGCCCGGGTGCACGACTTCCTGGCCGGGACGGCCAAGGCGCGGGAACAGGCGGGGATTCCCGAAGAAGTGGCCCCCATGTTGCGCCAGATGGCGAAGCTGGCCGAGACGCTCACGCGGATCCGCTCGTCGCGCGGCTCGCTCGATTTCGATCTGCCCGAGGCGCGGATCCTCGTCGAAAACGGCAAGCCGGTGTCGGTCGAGATCGACCCGCGCTGGGAGTCTCACCGACTGATCGAGGAGTTCATGCTCCTCGCCAACACCGCGGTGGCGGAATTCCTCTCCGACCGCGGCCTCCCGTTCCTGTTCCGGATCCACGAACCGCCGACCGAGAAGAAACTGGACGAGTTCGAGGACGCGGCGTCGAAACTGCTCAAGAGCGCCCGGGTTCCCAGGCGCGAGGACCCGGCGGCCCGGCTCCAGTCGTGGGTGACGGCGGCGAAGGGCGGGAAATTCGAGAAGCACGTCGGCATGCTGATGCTGCGCAGTCTCATGCTCGCCCGCTACGCGCCCGAGCAACTCGGACATTTCGGGCTGGCGCTCACGCGGTACACCCACTTCACCTCGCCGATCCGGCGTTACCCGGACCTGATCGTCCACCGGATGCTGATGGCCGCGCTGGGCGACCGGGCACAGTCGGAATACGTCCGCTACCTCGAGGAAAAGGGGGGGGACGTCGGCGAGCATCTATCCGCCCGGGAACGGGCCGCAACGGAAGCCGAACGCGATCTCGAGCAGCGCGCCAAGGCGCTCCTGATGGCGGGGCGCGTGGGGGAAACCTTCACCGGCGACATCGTCTCCATCGTCCGGTTCGGCTTCTTCGTGGCGCTGGACAACCCGTTCGTCGAAGGGTTCGTCCACGTCTCGACGCTCCGGGACGACGAGTACCAGCATTCCGCGGAAACGAACGAGTGGGTGGGGTGCTCCCGCAGGCGCCGATTCTCGCTGGCCGACCGGGTCAGCGTCCGGGTGCGGCGCGCCGACCCCGACCGGGGCGAGATCGACCTGTTCCTCGTTGACAAGTTGCCTGGCTGAATAATGCCGTAAGATCCCCGTATCCGTTATTCTGAGATATTGTGCCCAAGGGAGAAACAATGGTGTTTCGGTTGGGAGTCTGGAACCGGCGGGCGATCGTCACCCTCGTGGTCCTCGTATCTCTCGGAGCCGGCCAGGCCGCATCCGCCGGTCTGCGCGACGTTGTCGCCAAAGGCGTCAGGGGCCGGATCGGTGCCCCGACGGGTGCGACGGCGGAAGGGCCGGCCCCGGGACGTCATGCAACCAAGGGACCGAACCGGATCGCGGTCAAGCTGAAGCCGGGCATTTCCGTGGATAGCCTGCCTGCTGATGTTCGCCGCGCCGTCCGTTCCGCCGATCGGCTCTTTCCGGACCGGTCCGCTCCCGAAGACACGCTCCGGCGGCTCAAGGCCGAAAAGTCGGGTCACGATCCGCTATTCTCAAAAATAGACGCACATGGTGCCGCATCCCTCGACCGGCGAATCCGGGCGCTCGAGGACCGGATCTCGCGAATCGCCCGCCGCCGCGGCCGGGCACCCCGGACGGCGCGCGATCCCGGCCTCGAGCGAGTCCACCTGCTGCAGCTGGACGACGGCACCGACGTGGGTAGAACCGTCGCCGATCTTCGGCGCCAACCCGGCGTGGAATACGCGCACGCGCTCAATCGCGTGCAGGCCTTCGATACCGTGCCCGACGACCCCCGGTTCGCCGAGCAGTGGGCGCATGCCAAGATCGCCTCCACGGCCGCCTGGGATTGCACGACCGGCAGCCCCCGGGTGGTCATCGCCATCATCGACACGGGGACCGATTACACCCACCCCGACCTCGCCGCGAACATCTGGTCGAACCCGGCGGAAATCCCGGGGAACGGGATCGACGACGACGGGAACGGCTTCGTCGACGATGTGCGCGGTTGGGACTTCGTCGGCGCCGACTGCGAAAATCCGCTTCCCGACAACGATCCGTTCGATGACCAGGGACACGGCACCCACACGGCAGGGATCGCCGCTGCCGTGGGCAACAACGGGACAGGTATCGCCGGCGTGAGCTGGAACGCCGCCATCCTGCCGGTCAAGGGACTCGACGCAAATGGCTCCGGCTACGATGACCAGCTGGCCCTTGCGATCCGGTACGCGGTGGATATGGGCGCCGAGATCCTGAGCAACAGCTGGGGCGGGTACGGCGACAGCGCGGTGATCTCGGATGCGGTCAATTATGCGATCTCCAGCGGATGCATCGTCGTCGCCGCCGCGGGCAACGATTCCATGCCCACGGCGCCTTTCCCCGGCGGCATTCCCGGGGTCGTCGGGGTCGCTGCGACGAACAGGCTCGACCTGCGCAGCAACTACTCGAATTTCGGCAGCTGGGTCAGTGTCGCGGCACCAGGTGACCATATCTTGAGCACGCTTCCCGCCGCGAACGCCTTCGGAATCCCGGGCGGCTACGGGGAGCTGTCCGGAACCTCGATGGCGACGCCCCACGTCGCGGGCCTCGCCGCCCTCGTGCTTGCCGCCCACCAGGACGACCCGACGCCCTGGTCGTCTGCCCTGGTCACGGGTCAAGTCCTGAACACCGCCGACCCGCTTCCCGCCGACCCCTATTTTGCGAGCGGGTTGCTCGGGAGCGGGCGGATCAATTCGAATGCGGCGCTGAACACCACGCCCGGCTTGCGGCTCGGCTACGCCGGGCACCGGGTGGTCGACCCGAACGGAGACTCGGACGGGATGATCGACCCGGGCGAACGGGTCGACCTGTACGTCGACGTGAAAAACAGCTGGCTGGCCGCGGCCGACGTAACGGTGACGATCGAATCATTGAGCGACCTGGTCATGGTGATCTCCGGCACCGCGGCGTACGGGGCGATCGACTCAATGCAACGCCGCTCCGCCGCCGCCCCGTTCGTGCTCCAGGCCACCGCCTCCGCCCCGATCGACAGCGACATCCCGATCCGGATGACGATCACCGCGGCCGGCGGCTACAGCCGGACCGAAACGTTCACGATCGTTTCGAGAATCTCGAACTGGAAATGGCAGGGCCCGGATTTCGGCCCCGCGGGGGGGCCGATGGTCCGGTCGGTCGCCGTGGCCCCGGGCCGCATCTATGCCGCCGCCGGGAGAAGCTGGTTCCACCCGATTCCCGATGAGCGGGACGGACTCTACGAAGGGGTCATGGGTCCCGGACGGGTCGTCGCATGGCGCCGTTTCGGGAGCGCGGAGGGATTTCCGGCCATCTACTCGGCCTTCGAAGTTCTCGCGTCGCCCGACGGCACGGTGCTGTACGCTCTCTGCGGCTCCGGCGACGTCTTCTCAGGGACTTATGCGGACCTCTACCGCTCCACGGACGGGGGGGGGCACTGGACGATGGCGGCCGACCTCGACACCGCGTTGGGGGCCTGGGAATCGAAATTGTTCATGGACCCGATGCATTCAACCCGCCTGCACGCCCTCGCTTCCGGGGCCGCATACCCCTCGCTTCCCTGTTCCTTCCACTACTCGCTGGATGGCGGCAGCCATTGGTACCGGACGATGACGTTTCCCGGGGGCGGTTGGGACGAGTCGCCCTACATCATGGATGCGGCGGCCGTTCCGGGCGACGGTTCCCGCTTTTACCTGGGCGGCGGAACCGGCGGCAACTGGTGGAGCACCACCCCGGTCCCCGACCTGTTCAGCCTGTGGGCCTCCGGGACGGCTCGAGAGCGGGTCGGGTTCGATCTCCAGAATGCGACGGTATCGACCGTGGGCGTCACCGCGGCCGGCGTGAGGGCCTACATCCCCGGCGTCGGGCTGGAGCGCTCCGCCGACGAGGGGAGAAGTTGGACGCTTGCGACCGAAGGGCTCGAATCCGTGCCGGAAGTGCGGGCCATCCTGGGGGATACCGTCGATCCCCGGGTGGAATACATCGCGGGGGGCGGGAGCGGGGTACTGAACTCCGTCGACGAAGGACGGAGCTGGCGTACCATGAACTCGGGGGACTACCCGCAATATCCCTACTGGCTCGCGCAAGAGGTGGAATCGCCCCGTCGTCTCTACGCGATGGATCTCTTCAGGGGCGGGGTGTATTCCTTCGAGCCTTACGGGCCCGAGAAAAAGGGGCCCGTCACGATCTCGGGGTGCGTCCGCACTTCTTCCGGCACCGGAATCGCCGGGGCGCTAATGACCTTCTCCGACGGGGGAGGCGTTTCGACCACCGATCCGTCTGGATGCTACAGCCGGTCGGTCGACTGGGGCTGGAACGGGACGGCGACCCCCTCCCGTGCGAACACCGCGTTCACGCCCCCCTCGAAAAGCTATCGCTTTCTCACGGACAACGTGTCGGCCCAGGACTATGCCGGAACGCCGGTACCGGTCCCTCCGCCCTCGCTGTCCCTGCAGTTCCCGGCAGGCGGAGAGACGTTCGTCAAGGGGCAGAAATTCGCGGTCCGCTGGCTGGCGGATAACGTCGCAGGCGACATCCGGATCGACCTGTACCGGGAGAGCGCGTCCGTGCTTGCGGTCGCGGCGGCCGCGCCGGACTCGGGCTATTTCCCGCTTACGCTCCCGGCCGATCTCCCGGACGGCCCGGACTACCGGATCAAGATCGCCGCGATGGGGGACACGGTATCGAGTGGCAGCGGCACCTTTGCGATCCTGGCGGGGGCGGCTCCGCCGGCGTCGCTGACGCTGGTCGCGCCGGCGGGCGGGGAGACGCTGGACGAGGGACAGCCCTGCACCGTCCGGTGGCAGGGCGCGAACGTCCAGGGGAACGTCGAAATCGAGCTGCGCAAGGGGGACCGGCGGGTCGCCTCGATCGGGGGAAATCTGCCGAACACCGGGAGCCACGCCTTCACCGTCCCCGACCTCGATTTCCCGGGCGGGTCGGATTACCGGATCGCGATCGAGGCCATGTCCGGGACCGTAGCCGACATAAGCGCCCCTTTCTCGATCCGGCCGATGCCCAAGCTGGTCCCGAAGTTCCCCCATCCGGACGGCGGGACCGCGGTGATCAAGGGGGAGGACGTGGTCATCGAGTGGAAGGCCGAAGGCGTGACGGGCGACCTGCTGATCGATCTTTACAGGGGGGATACGTTCGTGGACACGATCATGCATTACTGGGAGCAGGGAGACGGGTTCGCCAAGCGCTATGGCGACTTGTACGCCTTTCCCGCCGATCTGCCCGACGGCGCGGATTACCGGATCGTGGTCAGCACCCTGGACGGCAGGGTTTCTGGGAGCGGGGGCTTCTTTTCCCTCGTGACGGCGACGGCCCCGCCGGCGTTCCTGATGCTGGATTACACCCGATTGGAGGATACGCTGTTCAGGGGGAAGACGGTCCCGATCGCGTGGATCAGCGAGAATCTTGATAAAGAATTCGTGACGGTCGAGCTTCACAAGGGAACTCTCGCCGACCCCGTCCTGTCGGTCCGGGGCCGGCTCGATGCGGGGTCTCTCATGCTCCCGGTTCTCCCGGACCTGCCGCCAGGCGCCGATTACTGGCTCGTGATCCGGGCGTATGGGAGCGAGGTGGGGGATATCGGTGGGTGGTACACGGTTCGGGATCCCCGGAACCCGTTGCCGACGCTGGGCTTGATCTCCCCCAACGGTCTCGAAACGCTCGAGACCGGGCGGGAAACCGCGATCGTCTGGTCGAGCACGAGCGTGACGGGGAACGTCCGGATCGACCTGTATGGTGGGGACTACTGGTCGATGGACTTGTTCCGCCTCGCGATCGCGGACAATGTCGCGAACAACGGAATCTACCGTTTCACGCCCCCCGTTGAGCTTCCGGAAAGCCCGTACTACTGGATACGGATCGCCGCGCTGGACGGATCGACGTCCGACAAGAGCGACCTGTCGTTCCGGATCAAGCCGCCGGATCGCCTCTGGCCGGAGGCCCCGGCCCCATCGTCGAGGGTGTTTCACCTATCCGGCACCGTAGGCCTCAAGGGAAGCCCGGCGGACCCGAACGACGAGCTGGCGGCCTTCTGCGTCCACCGGGCGCCGGGCGGGCAAACGAACCGGTGGGAGACCCGGTACGCCGGCTGGGGAAGGATTTCGTCGACGCCGGGGCAGTTGCCCCCGATGGCCGTCTACGGGGATGATCCCGCGACTGCGGACGTGTCCGAGGGCTGTTCGCCGGGCGAGGAGATCCAGTTGGTCCTCTGGAGCAAATCGGACCAGCGGAAACATTTCGCCTACCTCGATGCCGCCACCGGCGAGGCTGCCACATTGACCTGGGGAGGCGACGGCCTGGCCAACGACAACGTGACGCTGGATTTCGTCGACGGGAACCGGTACCCCCTGCGCAGCGGGCAGTGGAACCTGATGAGTTTCGGCGTCCTGAAGGGGTACTTCAAGGGAGAGTCGCAACCCGCATCGGCCCGGCTGGACAACGTGGCCTGGGAGCAGGTCGGTTCACTGGACGACGCGATGCCGCTCCGGTCGCTCAGGGGAAGATACGACCGGATCCTGGGTAACGACGGGGGTGGGACGAAGACCCACGATCCGATGCTGCAGGGTTTTTCCACCCTGACGTCGCTGGCCCCCGGTTACGGGTACTGGATCAAGATCAAGCCCTCGACAGACAACCAGGAACTGGCCTGGATGACCGTTCCGGGCGCCCCGGCTGCGGGGTCCGAAGCCTTGTCGCTAAATGCAGGGTGGATGCTGGCGGGCTACTGGGGCAATGGGCGAACCTGGCATGCCGCGGGGGTTGATCCTGCGTACCAGCTGGGTCCGGTCAGCGCGACGGACAACGCGGGGCTCTCTTCCTTCGGCGACCTGTGGGGCTCGCTTTCCGGAAACCTTTTGCGGGCGGTTTCCTTCGACGGGGCGGGAGCCCATATATGGAACCCGTCGCAGCCCGGTTTTTCGACCATGAGGTATCTCGCTCCGGGGCAGGGGTACTGGATCCGGCTGAACGCCCCGGGCACGCTTCGGTATCCGGAAGGGACGAAATAGGCGACGCAGCAGAGACCTTTCCGGATGGGGCGCGCTAATCGTTGAAAAGCTTCCGGATTCCTTCTAAACTCATAAGATTCCGGAGGGATCATGCCCAAGAAAATCCTGCTTGCCGAAGACAGCATCACCATCCAGAAGGTGTTCGAACTCACGTTCGCCCAGAGCGATTTCGTGTTGACGATGGTCGACAACGGCACCGATGCCGTCCGCCTCGCC
>JANXQJ010000152.1 GCA_025356865.1 Deltaproteobacteria bacterium
CGGAGAACTCGAAGATCGGCCGCGCGAGCTGGCTGCCGCGCAGCGTCTCGAGCCGAAGCTGCGACGGGTCCATATCGGGGATCGAGAGGAAGAAGTCGAAGTTGGCCGCCTCGGAAACGCGGAGCGGCGCCTGGAAGTGCATGTCGAGCGCCTTGTGCTTCGGGTTTTCCTTGTCTTTAGCCGGGCAGTTGTGCGCGCAGGCGCCGCACCCCGTGCAGTCTTCGGGCGCGACCTGGATCGTGAGTTTCAGCCCCTTGGCCTCGGGGATCTTGGCGTCGACCGCCTTGAAGGTGGCCGGCGCGCCCTTGAGCGCCGCGGCCGGGAACGCCTTCATCCGGATGGCGGCGTGCGGGCAGACGAACGAGCAGATGCCGCACTGGATGCAGAGCTGATCGTCCCACACCGGGATATCGACCGCGATGTTGCGCTTCTCGTACTGCGAGGTAGCCGTCGGGAAGGTGCCGTCCTGGGGCATCTTGGAAACCGGCACCAGGTCGCCGAAGCCGGAGATGATCGTCGCCGTCACGTCCTTGACGAACTTGGGCGCGTTTTTGGATACGACCGGGGGCATCTTGATCTTGCTGGTGGCCTTGGCCGGAACCTTGACCTCGCAGATGTTCTTGAGCGCCTCGTCGACCGCCGCGTTGTTCATGGCGACGACCTTGTCGCCCGACTTGCCGTAGCTCTTCTTGATCGCGTCCTTGATCTCGCCGATCGCCTGGGCCAGGGGAATGATGTTCGAGATCTTGAAGAACGCGGTCTGCATGATCACGTTGATGCGGGCGCCCAGGCCGAGTTCTTCGCCCAGCTTGATCGCGTTGATGACGTAGAACTTGAGTTTCTTGTCGATGATCTGCTTCTGGACCTCGACCGGCATCTTGTCCCACACTTCGTCCTTGCCGTAGGGCGAGCAGAGAAGAAACGTTCCGCCCGGCTTCGCCTTGCCCACCATGTCGTATTTCTCGAGGAAGGTGAAGTTGTGGCACGCGATGAAGTCGGCGTGGTCGATGAGGTAGGGCGACGGGATCGGCTTCTTCCCGAAGCGGAGGTGCGACGTGGTGATCGTGCCGGCCTTCTTCGAGTCATATACGAAATAGGCCTGCGCGAAGTTGTTCGTCGCCTCGCCGATGATCTTGATGGAATTCTTGTTGGCGCCGACCGTGCCGTCGGAGCCCAGGCCGTAGAACATGGCCTCGTAGGTGCCGGGCGACGGGTTGCGGTAGGACGGATCGTAGGCGAGGCTGCTCTTGGTGACGTCCTCGTTGATGCCGACGACGAAGTGGTTCTTCGGCTTGGCGGCCTTGAGGTTGTCGAATACGGCCTTGGCCATCGCCGGGGTGAACTCCTTGGAGCCCAGCCCGTAGCGGCCGCCGACGATGACGGGGTAACCCTTGAAGGTGAACTTGCCGTCGGCCATCGCTTCGCCGATCGCGGTGCGGACGTCGAGGTAGAGCGGCTCGCCGAGCGATCCCGGCTCTTTCGTGCGGTCGAGGACGCAGATCTTCTTGACCGTCTTGGGAAGCGCCTTGATGAAGGCGTCGAGCGGGAACGGACGGTAGAGGTGGATCTTGAGGACGCCGACCTTCTCGCCCTTCTTGACCAGGTTCGTGACCGTCTCCTGGACCGTATCGGCGCCGGAGCCCATGACGACGACCACGCGGTCGGCATCCTTGGCGCCCACGTAGTCGACCAGCTTGTACTTGCGGCCGGTCAGCTTCGCGAACTTCGCCATCTCTTTTTCGACGATGGCGATGCACTTCGGGTAGAACTGGTTGACCGTCTCGCGCCCCTGGAAATAGACGTCGGGGTTCTGGGCGGTGCCGCGCATGACCGGCCGGTCGGGGGTGAGCGCCCGCAGGCGGTGCGCGTTGACCAGCTCGTCGTCGATCATGGCACGCATTTCGTCGAAGGTCAGTTCCTCGACCTTCTGGACTTCGTGGGAGGTGCGGAAGCCGTCGAAGAAGTGGAGGAAGGGAAGGCGGGCGCGAAGGGTGGCGGCCTGGGCGATGAGCGCGAAGTCCATCACCTCCTGGACGTTGTTGGAGCAAAGCATGGCCCAGCCGGTGGAGCGGCACGACATGACGTCGGAGTGGTCGCCGAAGATCGAGAGCGCCTGCGTGGCGATGGCGCGCGCCGCGATGTGGAAGACCGTGGAGGTCAGCTCGCCGGCGATCTTGTACATGTTGGGGATCATCAGCAGGAGGCCCTGGCTGGAGGTGAAGGTCGTGGTCAGGGCACCCGCCTGCAGCGCGCCGTGGACGGCCCCGGAGGCGCCTCCCTCGGACTGGAGCTCGGCGACCAGCGGAATGGTGCCCCAGATGTTTTTCTGACCGGCCGCGCTCTTGACGTCGGAGATCTCGCCCATCACCGAGGACGGGGTGATCGGGTAGATCGCGATGACCTCGTTGGTGGCGTGGGCCACGTGGGCAGCGGCGGTGTTACCGTCGATCGTTACCATCTTTCTGCTCATCTCTGATCTCTCCTCCACGTTGCTGTTATCGTGAAAACTCTCGTCGACCCTTGATGGCGCGTCCGACGGTGACCTCGTCGGTATATTCGAGATCGGAACCCACCGGCATGCCGTAGGCGATCCGGCTGACGGCCACGGGATGATCCTTGAGTGCCGCTCCGAGGTAGGAGGCGGTCGCCTCGCCCTCGGAGGTCAGGTTGGTCGCCAGGATGACCTCGGCGATTCCCCCCTGCGCAATCCGGTCGAGCAGTTCCTGGACGTGCAGATGCTCGGGCATCACCCCGTCGATCGGGGAAATCGCTCCGCCTAAAACATGGTATCGGCCCTGATAAGCGCCGCTCTTTTCGATCGGGATGACGTCGGTCGGTCCTTCGACCACGCATATCAGGTCATTTCGGCGATTCGCATCGGTGCAGAGCGTGCAGGGATCTTCATCCGCGATGTTGAAACAACGCGAGCATCTTATCACAGCGGTTGAAAGTGACGCAATAGCTTCGCCCATATCGCGGGTGAAGGACGCCGGCATCCGGAGCAGGAACAGGGCCAGGCGGGTGGCGGTCTTTTCGCCGATGCCCGGCAGGCGGGAGAGGAGCGTGATCAGGCGGCGGAGCGGCTTGGGGTAGCTCATCTTGTGGGGGAATTCACTTCTCCGGCAGGATGCCCGGCGGCAGGATGCCCCCGGTCGCCCTGGCCATCTCGGCGGCGACGAGTTCGCGGCATCGCGTCAGCGCTTCGTTGACGCCCGCCCGCACCAGGTCCTGGAGCAGGGCGACCTCGTCGCCGGCGATCTCCTTGTCGATGCGGACCGACACGATTTCCATCTTGCCGTTTGCGACGACCGTCAGCATGCCGCCGCCCACCGACGCCTCGACTGTTTTCGAGGCGAGTTCTTTTTGCATATCGGCCATCCGTTCGCGGAGTTGACCGGCCTGCTTGATCATGTCCTGGAAATTCATGCGTCGCCCGACTCCACGGTATTGTCGTCACTCGCCCCTTCGTCGGCCTCGGGAACGGGCAGGATCGCCGCCAGGGCCTCCGTTTTCGGAGCGGGTTTCACCTCGATGATGTTGCCGTCGAACTCGCGCAGATATTCCTGGACGCCCGGGTCTTCGAACGCCCGCTGCTCGAGTTTTCGGCTCTCCTGACCCGGAAGCGGTTCTACGGGATCAGCGTTTTTTTTTTCGCTGGGCGCCGCGAAGCGAACGCGCAACTTTTCCCCGGCGACTTCCCCGACCGCCGCTTCGAGCAACGACAGCTTGTCGGGTTCGCGCACCATCGAGACGAGCGCCTCGGGCCCCTCGATCAGCATCTCGTCGCCCTCGCGGCGTCCCTTGAGCGAGTTGAGGAGGCCGACCAGGACGACTTTTTTATGCCCCTCGAGGTTCCGCTTCACCGCTTCCCACAGGTCGTCTGCCTTCCCTCCGGCCGGTTTCGAAGCGGCGGGAACGGAGGCCGGCGGCGGGACGTAGTCCCGGACCTGGCGGGGCGGAGTGGGCGGCGCATTGCCCGCCATATTGTCAGCCAGGAGCAGCGCGGGCGCATTGACCAGCCGGAGGAGCAGCAGTTCGAACCCGAACCGCGGGAACTCGGTGGCCACCACGTCCTTCTCGGAGCGGAAGGCGATATCGAGCAGGAACATCCACTCTTCGCGGGACCGCATCGGCACCAGCGCCCGCATCTGCGAAAGAGACGAGGGGGCATGGCGCGAGAGCAGCGCCTCCTGTTTCGTAAACGCCAGAACCGCGGCATCGCGCAATACGTCGATGAGCGACAGGTAAAGAAACTTGAGGTCGGCGCCGCGCGACTGGAGCAGCGCGAACTTGCCGAGCGCGCTCTCGGCCCCTTCGTCGATGAGCCCGTGCACCAGGTCGATCGCCGCATCGACGCCCACCAGCCCGAGGATCTCCTCGACCAGCTCCGCCGTGATCGTCCCGCTGCCGGAAACCGCCGCCTGCTCGAAGATCGACTGGCCGTCGCGCATCGAGCCGAACGCGTATCGCGCAAGCAGCTTGAGCGCATCTTCCTCGCACGCGATCTTCTCTTCCTTCGCCATCAGCTTGAAGCGGTCGAGAATCTCCTCTTCCGTCAGCATCCGGAAGTCGAAGCGCTGGACGCGCGAGAGGATCGTGTCGGGGAGTTTGTTGGGCTCGGTCGTGGCGAAGATGAAGACGACGTGGCGGGGGGGCTCTTCGAGAATCTTGAGCAGCGCGTTGAACGCCTGCTTCGAGAGCATGTGCACTTCGTCGATGATGAAAATCTTGTAGCGCATGTGCGCCGGGGCGTAGGCCGCGTTTTCGCGCAACTGGCGGATGTCGTCGATGCCGTTGTTGGAAGCGCCGTCGATTTCCTGGACGTCGGTGGCGGAACCCTGCTCGACCGCCAGGCACTCGGGGCAGACGAGGCACGGCTTGGCGGTGGGTCCGTTCACGCAGTTGAGGGCGCGTGAGAGGATGCGGGCGAAGGTGGTCTTGCCGACGCCGCGGGTACCCGAGAAAAGGTATGCGTGGTGGATCTTGCCGAGCGAGATGGCGTTGGCGAGCGCCCGCGTGACGTGACCCTGTCCGACGATCTCGTCGAACGTCCTGGGGCGCCACTTTCTGGAGAGCGCCTCGTACACGGCGGTTACCTCGAGGTTATTGTATGGCCCGCGAACCAGCCCGCTTTATCGGCCGGCTTCGCCGGAGAGGTCCGCGGGGGTCCGCCGGCGGCCAGGGAGACCTCCAACACACGGGGTAGAGCGACTGCCGCTGCTTCCTTCCGGACCTGACGGAATTCGTCGCCTCCCGTTGTGGAGGGCCTGGCCGCCGGCGCACCCTCGCGGGGTGGACGGTGGAGGTGCTGTCAAAAAACTAAAATCGGGAACCTAGGACCAGACCACAAAGTCAAAACTAATCACAAATCCAATCCGAAATCACTATCCAGAGGAGAGACGAACAACAGGCAAGATCAAAATCGGCGCTCAGCGGCGGGCTTCCTTCGAATCCCACCCCCTCCGCTGAGGAAGTTATCTGGCGGAGGGGGTGGGATTCCCCTCCAACCCGCGACATCCTGTCTCGGGTTTCCGGGCCGGTCAGCCCGCCTGCCGCGCG
>JANXQJ010000194.1 GCA_025356865.1 Deltaproteobacteria bacterium
CGGGGTCGAGGAGGCGCGCGCCGCCGGCGTCCGCGACATGATCATCGTCACGGGGCGCGGCAAGAACGCGATCGAGGACCACTTCGACGTCTCCTTCGAACTCGAGGCGACGCTCGAGAAAAAGGGCGACGGCAAGCTTCACGCCCTGATCCGCTCGATCAGCGACCTGGCCGATTTCTTCTACGTCCGCCAGAACCTGCCGCTGGGCCTCGGGCACGCCGTCCTGCGGACGATGGACCTGGTCGGCTACGAGCCGTTCGCGGTCGTCCTCTCAGACGACGTCATCGATGCGAAGATCCCGGTGATGCGCCAGATGATCGGCGTCCAGGAAAAGTTCGGCGCAGGGGTGGTGCTCGCGATCCAGGAGGTCCCGAAGGACCAGGTGTCGCGGTACGGCATCATAAAAGGGAAACGGATCGCCGAAGGCGTCTACGAAGTCGAGGACATGGTCGAGAAGCCGAAGCCCGAGAAGGCGCCGTCCAACCTCGCGATCATCGGCCGATACATCCTGCCGCCCGCGATCTTCCCGGCGCTGCAGGCCACGCAGCCCGGCGCGGGAGGCGAGATCCAGCTCACGGACGCCATCCGCTCCCTGATCGGCAAGGAACGGATCATCGGCTACCAGTTCAAGGGAACCCGCTACGATTGCGGCACCAAGCTCGGGTTCCAGATGGCCAACATCGCTTTCGCGCTGAAGGATCCCGAACTCGGTCCCGGCCTCCGGGCGTTCCTCAAGAAGGAGAAGTTGCGGTGAGCAGCCCCGAAGGGAAAAAGGGTTATCCGGGCGAAGAGTCCCGCTCCGGCATCCTGATGCTGGGCGGCGTGACGCTGATCGACGTCTCGATCGAGGGCGGCTACCGCCCGCCCGCCGACGTAAACGAGACGGCCGAAGGCGTGTCCATCCGGATGGAGGTGCCGGGCGTCTCCGTTCGCCACGTGCAGGTCGTGGTCCGCGGCGCCCGCGTCGAGGTGTCCGGCGAGAAGCGGCCCGACCAGGCCGGGTGCGACGCCTCGTTCCTGTGCATGGAACGCACGTTCGGGAAATTCTCCCGCATCTTCGAGGTCAGCGGTTCCGTGAACCTGGCCGAGATGACTGCGGGGCTCAAGGGCGGTGTCCTCACGCTGTTCGTGCCGAAGGTGTCGGAGCGGCGCGGCCGCGAGCAGCGCGTCCGGATCGATGCGGAAGACGAGTCCTGACATGACCAGAATGGGGGAAGAAACCGATATGGGTGACGAACCGATCAAGCCGGTTGATCCGGCGTCCGAAGCGCCGCAGGGCGAGGAGCCCGAAGGCGGGCAGGAAGAGGCGCCGGAAATTCCGTCTGTCCTGCCGTTGCTGCCCGTCCGCGACATCGTCATCTTTCCGTACATGACCCTGCCGCTCTTCGTCGGGCGGGAGGGGTCGATCGCCGCGGTCGACGAGGCGCTGGCTCGCGACCGGCACATCTTCCTCGCGACCCAGAAGGATCCTTCCATCGAGGATCCCAAGGTCGACGACCTCTACAAGACGGGCACCGTGGCGATGATCATGCGGATGCTCAAGCTGCCCGACGGCCGTCTCAAGATCCTCATCCAGGGCGTGATGAAGGGCACGATCGTCGAGTTCCTCGACGAGCGGCCCGCCGCCAAGGTGCGGATCGAGCGGATCGTCGAGGAGGCGATGCAGAAGGATCCGGGCCTCGAGGTCGAGGCGCTCATGCGCGCGACGCGAGAGAAGATCGAGAAGATCCTCGCCCTGAAGAACATGCCGGTCGAGATCCTGATGGTCACCGAGAACATCAGCAACCCCGGCGTCCTGGCCGACCTCGTGGCGAGCAACCTGCGGCTCAAGATCGAGGAGGCGCAGGGGGTGCTCGAGGAGACCGAACCGGTCGCCCGGCTGACGCTGGTGAACAACCTGCTCTCGCGCGAACTGCAGCTGGCCGAGATGCAGGCCAAGATCCAGAACCAGGCCAAGGAGGAGATGACCAAGAGCCAGCGCGAATATTTCCTGCGCGAACAGCTCAAGGCGATCAAGACCGAACTGGGCGACATCGACAACAAGACCGAGGAGGTCGAGGAGCTGCGCGGCAAGATCGCCGAAGCCGGGATGCCCGAAGAGGTGCGCAAGGAAGCCGACAAGCAGATGCGCCGCCTCGAGGCGATGCACCCCGATTCCGCCGAGTCGTCGGTCGTCCGCACCTATCTCGACTGGCTCGTCGAGCTGCCCTGGAGCAAGGAGACGAAAGACAACATCCACATCGGCAAGGCCAAGAAGATTCTCGACGAAGACCACCACGACCTCGAGAAGGTCAAGGAACGGATTCTCGAATACCTCGCGGTCCGCAAGCTGAAAGACAAGATGAAGGGCCCGATCCTCTGCTTCGTGGGACCTCCGGGCGTGGGGAAGACGTCGCTCGGCAAGTCGATCGCGCGGGCGATGGGGCGGCAGTTCATCCGCATCTCGCTGGGCGGCATCCGCGACGAGGCCGAGATCCGGGGACACCGCCGGACCTACGTCGGGGCGCTGCCGGGCCGGATCGTGCAGGGGATGAAGACGGCGGGGACGAAGAACCCGGTCTTCATGCTCGACGAGATCGACAAGCTGGGCGCCGATTTCCGGGGCGATCCGTCGGCTGCGCTGCTCGAGGTGCTCGACCCCGAGCAGAACACGACGTTCAGCGACAACTATCTCAACGTACCGCTGGACCTGTCCAAGGTGCTCTTCATCGCGACGGCCAACATGATCGATCCCGTGCCGCCGGCCTTGAAGGACCGGATGGAGGTCATCACCCTTTCCGGCTACACCGATATCGACAAGCTGGCGATCGCGAAGAAATACCTGCTCCGGCGGCAGTTCGAGGCGAACGGCATCACCGAGAAGCAGATTGCCTTCACCGACAAGGCGATCCTGGCCGTCATCCACGAGTACACGCGGGAAGCGGGGCTGCGCAACCTCGAGCGCGAGATCGGGAGCATCTGCCGGAAGGTGGCCCGGAAGATCGCCGAGGGAGAAAAGGGGCCGTTCTCGATCACGCCGAAGAACGTGTGGAAATACCTGGGCCCGCCGCGCATCCTTCCCGAGGTCGAGGGGGAGAACGACGAGGTGGGCGTCAGCACCGGCCTCGCCTGGACTCCCGCCGGCGGCGAGCTCCTCTTCATCGAGGTGCTCCTGGTCAAGGGGAAGGGCAACGTGACGATCACCGGATCGCTCGGCGACGTGATGCGCGAGAGCGCCCAGGCTGCGATCAGCTATACCCGCTCGCGTGCGGCGCGGCTGGGGCTGCCCGACGATTTCCACTCGCGCTACGACATCCACATCCACGTTCCGGCGGGGGCGATCCCCAAGGACGGCCCTTCGGCGGGGATCACCATCGCCACGGCGCTCGTCTCGGCGCTCACGAACGTGCCGGTGCGGCACGACGTCGCGATGACCGGCGAGATCACGCTCCGCGGGCGCGTGCTGCCGATCGGCGGCTTGAAGGAAAAGGCGCTGGCGGCGCTGCGCGCGGGGATCACGCGGCTGGTCGTTCCCGATCAGAACCGGAAGGACATCGACGATATTCCGAAGCACGAGGCGAAGCGGTTCGAGTTCATCTTCGTCAAGAGCATGGACGATGTCGTGGCGCATGCGCTCACGCGCAACCCGCTCCGGGCGGCCGAGGCGGCGGTCAAGGCCCCGAAGGCGGAGAAAGCCCCGAAGTCCGCCGCCGCATCCGCCCTCGGCAAGCCGAAGGGAGTTTCCCCACCGAAGGGCAACGGGAAGGCATCCCCCGCAACGAAGAAGGGCAAGGCGTCCGGGGCCCCGAAAAAGCGGTGAGTCCGCATCGGTCGCTTCGCGACGCGGGGGAGTTCGGGTTCATCGAAACGATCCGGCGCGATTTCGGCGGGACGGCGCGGCAGCCGGGCGAGTTGGGGATCGGGGACGACGCCGCGCTCGTGCGATGCCGCGGCCGCTCCGTTCTCTCCACCGACATGCTGGTCGAGGGAACCCACTTCTCCCTCGACTATTTTCGCCCGGCCGAGTTGGGTTTCCGTGCCCTGTCGGCCAATCTCTCCGACCTCGCCGCGATGGGAGCCGCGCCGGTCGCGTACCTCGTGGCGATCGCAGCGCCGCCCGGCTGCCCCGTCGATTTCCTCCACGCGCTTTACCGTGGCATGTCGGAAGCCGCCTCGCCGGCCGGCATGCGACTCGTCGGGGGCGACACGGTGCGCGGAGAGCGGCTCACGCTCTCGATCACCGTCGTGGGCGAGACGGGCGCCGGGAAGCCGGTTCTCCGTACGGGCGCGAAGCCGGGCGACCTCGTCGTCGTCACCGGCGAGCCGGGCTGGTCGCGGCTCGGATTGTCACTGCTTTCGAACGGGCGCCCGGCGAAGCCATCCGGTTGGCGCCGCGAGGCCGTCCGCCGCCACCTGGTCCCCGTGGCCCGATGGCGCGAGGGCATTGCCGCCGCCGGAAGCGGCGCGGTCACCGCGATGATCGACGTCAGCGACGGCGTGCTGCCCGACCTGGGGCACCTGGTCGAACAGGGCGGCATCGGCGCGCGTCTCGACACGGCCTCGTTCCCGATCTCGAAGCCGTTCCGGTCGGCGGCATCGGCGCTCGGTGAAGACCCGCTGGCGGCGTTCCTGTCCGGCGGCGAGGATTACGAACTGCTGATGGCCGTCTCCCCGAAAAAAATGGATGCCTTCCGGGTCGCGATGACGCCCTTCCCGTGCGGGGTCCGGGCGATCGGGACGATCACGGATTCACCCGGCGTCTTCGTGCGGATGCCCGATGGGCGAACCGTCCCCGGTGAGGCGATGCCGCCCGGCTTCCGCCACTTCGGTTCCGGGTAGCAACTCATGGAATTCTTCCTGATACCGCTCCTGCTGCTCGTCTCCGCCTTCTTCGCCGCCTCCGAGACCGCCTTCTTCGCGTTGCGCCGCGTCGACCTCCTCCGCTGGAAAGAGGAGGGAAACCAGGTCGGCGGCCTGATCGAGAAGATGCTCGACAAGCCCAGTTCCCTCATCACGACCATCTTCATCGGGAACGAGATCGCGAACGTCTCGATCTCCGCCCTGGTCGCGGGGATGCTCGTCCCCCTTTACCCGCATTACGGCAAGCTGCTCGCCACCGTCGTCGGAATGCTCCTCATCCTGGTCGTGGGCGACATCGGCCCGAAGTCGATCGTCTGGCACCGGGCCGGCGCCTTCTCGCTGGCGGCCGCCCGCCCGTTCCGGTTCTTCGCATGGGTCGCAACGCCGATCCGGTTCGTGCTCGAGGGACTGGCCAACGCCTTCCTGTCGATCCTGGGCGGCGGCACGATTTCGTCCACCTGGGGGGTGCTCTCCGAGCGCGAGTTCCGGGCGCTGGTCGACGTGGGCGAAGAGGCCGGCACGCTCGACGCCGGCGAAAAGACGCTCATCCACAACATCTTCGAGATGACCGATCAGCGGGCGGGCGAGATCATGACGCCGCTGGCCGACGTATTCATGGTCCCGGCTGCATTGCCCTGGGCGGACCTCCTTGCGCAGATCGGCCGCTACCGCCGGTCGCGAATCCCGGTTTTCGAGGGAGAGCGGCAGAACGTGACCGGGATTCTTTACGCGAAGGATCTGCTGTCCCCGGTCGCCGAAGGGGCGACGGAGCTCGACTGGTGCGCGCTCGCGGTGCCGCCCGTCGTCGTGCCGACTTCCAAGAAACTGCCGCTGCTGCTGCGCCGATTCCAGCAGCGCAAGGTGCACCTCGCGCTGGTGGTCGACGAGTTCGGGGAAGTCGTCGGCATCATCACGCTCGAAGACGTGCTCGAGGAGCTGTTCGGCGAGATCATGGAAGAGCACGACCGCCGGGAGCGCGAGGTGGTGCCGGGCCCCGGGGGCAGCCACCGGGTCGCGGGCAAGATGCCGATCCACCGCTTCAACGAGCGATTCGGCACCGCGCTCCCCGACGAGGAGTGGGACACGGTGGCGGGCCTGCTGCTGCACGAGTTCGGCCGGCTGCCGTCGCGCGGCGACGCGATCGTCCTCGACGGCCACCGTTTCACGGTCGAGCGTCTCAAGGGAATCCGGATCGTCGAAGTGGTGATCGCACCGGTCGCCGAAGGGGAGGCGTGAACCGATGGAACTCGCGCTCGCCATCACCTTCTGCCTCCTGATGGAGGGAATATTCACCGGGTCCGAGATGGTGCTCATCTCGGCGGATCGCCACAAGCTGGCCGAGCGGGCGCGCCGGGGAGACACCGGCGCCGTGATCGCCCTGCAGCTGCTCGAGCATCCCGAGCGTGCGATCGCCACGACGCTGACCGGAACCAACATCTTCGTGGTGCTCAGCACCGTCCTGGTAACCTCGCGCATGCTCGGGACGATGGGGCACAACGCCTCGCTTCTCGCGGTCGCGATCGTCACGCCGCTCGTCATCCTCCTCGGCGAGATCATCCCCAAGAGTTTCGCGGTGCCACGCGCCGACCGGCTGGTCGGAGGCGCCGCCCGTTTTGTTCGCCTGGCCGGGTACCCGCTCTACCCCGTGGTGGCGGTCGTCTCTTTCCTGGGCCGCCTGCTCGCGAAGCCGTTCGGCGGCGGCGAGCCGATCCACGGATCGGTCACACGGGACGATCTTCGGCTGATCCTCAAGATGAGCCGCTCCGGTTCCGACGTCGAGCCGCACGAGCGGGCGATGGTTCGGCGGGTGTTCCATTTCGGCGAGTTGACCGTGAGCGACATCTGCCGCGCGCTCCCCCAGGTCGTTGCTTTGCCCGAGGACGCAACGTGCCGGGATGCCGCGCTTCTGGCGGCACGGAGCGGCTTCTCGCGATATCCCGTCTACCGCGACCGGCTCGACCAGGTCATCGGGTTCCTCCACGTCCTCGACACGATCGGAAAGTCGCCCGGCGCCCCGGTCCTTCCTTTCCTGCGAAAGGCGCTCTTCGTTCCCGAACTGATGCCGGTCGACGAATTGATGGCGGCGTTTCGCAAGGCCGCGACCTCCTTCGCCGTCGTGGTCGACGAACTGGGCGGCGTGGCCGGCATCGTCACGGCCGAGGATGTGGTCGAGGAAGTCGTCGGCGAGATCGAGGACGAGTACGACCGCGGGCGGGAACCGTTCCGCAAGGTGGGAGAGGGAATCTATCTCGCGTCCGCCCGGATCGAACTGGCGCGGGTCGAGGATGGGATCGGCATCCGGCTTCCGAAGGGCGATTATGCGACGCTCGGGGGACTGCTGATCGCGCTGGCGGGGCGGATCCCCGCCACGGGCGATTCATGCCGGGTTCCGGGGGCGCACCTGACCGTGGTTCGGGCCTCCGACCGGGCGGTGACGCAGGTGCGCATCAAGATCGAGACGAACGAAGGAGAGGACCGATGACCCCCGAAAAGATGAAAACGCTCCTCAAGGAAGTGGCCTCCGGGAAGAAGTCCGCGGAAGTCGCATACGAAAACCTGAGCACGATGCACTTCGAAAGTCTCGGCGACGCCCACGTCGACCACCACCGGGCGATCAGGCAGGGGATGCCCGAGGTGATTTTTGGCGAAGGGAAGACGGCGGCGCAGATCATCTCGGTGGCCCGGGCGATGCGGAAAGCCGAGGCCGACGTGCTGATCACCCGGATCGACGACGCCAAGCAGACGGCGATCCGGAAGCAGTTCCGCGGCGCCGTGATCCACGCCAAGGCGCGATGCGCCGTGATCCGTGCGAAAGAGCCGCCGATCACCGGCAAGGGAACGATCCTGATCATCACGGCGGGCACTTCCGACGTCCCCGTCGCCGAAGAGGCGGCGATCACGGCCGAGTTCATGGGCAACAAGGTTGAGCGGCTCTTCGACGTCGGCGTGGCCGGCATCCACCGCCTGCTGATGCAGAAAAAGGCGCTCACCGGCGCCCGCGTCCTCGTCGTGGTCGCCGGGATGGAGGGCGCGCTCGCCTCGGTGGTCGGCGGCCTCACCGACAAGCCGGTGGTCGCGGTCCCCACGAGCGTCGGATACGGCGCCTCGTTCGGCGGGATCGCCGCGCTCCTCGGCATGCTCAACTCGTGCGCCCCGACGGTCGCGGTCGTCAACATCGACAACGGCTTCGGCGCCGGCGTCTACGCGTCCGTGATCAACCGCTTATGAGCCGAATACTCTACTTTGACTGCTTCACCGGCATCGCGGGCGACATGACTTGCGCGGCGTTGCTGTCGCTCTCCGGCGCCGAGAGGGAATTGCGCCGCGCGCTCAAGGGGCTGCCTCTTTCCGGCTACGCGCTGAAGGTCGAGCGCGCTTCGTCGTGCGGCATCGCCGGCGTGCGGGTCGACGTCAACGTGTCGGGGAAGAAGGCGCATGCCCGGCACCTGCCCGAGATCGTCGAGCTGCTTCGGAATTCCTCGCTGCCGGCCTCCGCACGCGATCGCGCGATGCACGCATTCGACCTGCTGGGCGAGGCCGAAGCGCAGGTGCACGGGACGACGAAAGACAAAGTGCACTTCCACGAGGTGGGGGCGGTCGACGCGATCGTCGACATCGCCTCGGGATGCTTCCTGTTCGACCTGCTCGGCAACCCCCGGGCGTTCAGCTCGGCGCTCCCCGGCGGGTCGGGCGAGGCGTGGTCCGAGCACGGAAAGATTCCCGTTCCCGGCCCGGCGACGCTGGCGCTGACGACCGGCGCGAAGTGGCGTTTCGGCGACGGCGAAGGCGAGCTGGTGACGCCTACCGGGGCGGCGCTGCTGCGCGCCTTCGACGTCTCGTTCGAAAAGCCGCCTGAGATGACCGTGTTGCGGGTCGGCACGGGGCTGGGGCACAAGGAATTCCCGAACCGGCCCAACTGCCTCCGCGTGATCGAGGGGGAGGCGACCGGGGCGGGCCCTGGACGCGACCGCGTCCTTCAGGTCGAGGCGAACATCGACGACATGAACCCGCAGCGCTTCGAGTTGCTGATGGCCCGCGCTTTCGAGGCGGGGGCGCTCGACGTCGCGATCCTGCCCGCGACGATGAAAAAGGGCAGGCCCGGCTGGCTGTTGCGCATCCTGTGCCCCGAGGAGAATCTCGAGATCGTCTCGGCGGCGGTCTTCTCCCTCTCCACCTCGATCGGGTTGCGCTACCACGCGTGCGACCGGCTGACGCTCTCCCGTAAAATCGTGACGGTCGATACGGTCTACGGCCCGGTGCGGGTCAAGGAGATCGAACTGCCCGACGGGTCGCGCCGCGGCGCGCCCGAGTACGACGACGTGAAGAAGATCGTGAAGGCGGGCAAGGCGTCGTTCGAGGATGCGGCCCGTTCGGCGGAGGACGCGTGGCGAAGCAAAAGATAGAGTTCGCCTGCACGCAGTGCGGATCCGTTTCCCCCAAGTGGGTGGGGCAGTGTCCGGGCTGTGGGCAGTGGAGCACGATGGTCGAGGAAACGGCCGTGGCCGCGCCGAAGTACACCGGCCGGACGATGCAGGAGTTCCCGGCGTCCAAGCCGGTAAAGCTGTCCGATGTCTCCGAGCGGGCGTCCGACCGGACGAAAAGCGGCATCGCGGAATTCGACCGGGTGATGGGGGGGGGCGTGGTGCCGGCTTCCGCCACGCTGATCGGCGGCGACCCGGGCATCGGCAAGTCGACGCTGCTCCTGCAGGTGGCCAAGGGGCTTGCCGCCGCGGGGCGGCCGATCCTCTACGCGTCGGGTGAGGAGTCCGAGGCGCAGATCAAGATGCGCGCAGCGCGGATGGGCGTGGACGGCGGTTCCATCTACCTGATGGCTGAAACCTCCCTCGAGCAGATCATGTCGGCGGCGGGCGACCTGAACCCTTCGGCGCTGATCATCGATTCGATCCAGACCGTCTTCACGGGCGAGATGCCGGGGGCGCCGGGGTCGGTCGGGCAGGTCCGCGAGTGCGCGGGACGGCTCGTGTTCTTCGGAAAGAAGGCGGGCATCTCGGTCTTCCTCGTCGGCCACGTGACGAAAGAGGGCGCGATCGCGGGACCGCGGGTGCTCGAGCATCTCGTCGACACGGTCCTCTATTTCGAAGGGGAGAAGGGGCACCCGTACCGGATCCTCAAGGCGGTGAAGAACCGGTTCGGGTCGACGAACGAGATCGGCGTGTTCGAGATGCGGACGACCGGACTTTCCGAGGTCGCCGACCCGTCGGGGATGTTTTTGTCCGAGCGAAACGGCGACACGTCGGGCACGACGGTCTTCCCGGCCATCGAGGGGACGAGGCCGCTGCTGGTCGAGGTCCAGGCGCTCGCCAGCCAGAGCTACCTCGCGATGCCGCGCCGCACGGTGCTCGGCGCCGACACCAACCGGGTGATCCTCCTGTGCGCGATCCTCGAAAAGAAGGCGGGGCTGTCGCTCTACAACCAGGACATCTTCGTCAACGTGGCGGGCGGCATCCGGATCGACGAACCGGCGGCGGATCTCGCGCTGCTGTGCGCCGTCGCGGCGTCGTTTCGCGACCAGGTGATCCCGGCGGGCACCGCGATTTTCGGGGAAGTGGGGCTGGGGGGCGAGGTCCGGGCGGTGTCGCAGGCCGAGAGCCGGCTGAACGAGGCGACGAAGATGGGCTTCACGCGGGTCATCCTCCCGGCAAGCAACGCCGAGCGGCTCGGGACGAAGTTCCCGCTGAAACTGGCGCCGGTCCACGACATCCGCGAGGCGCTGGCGCAGGCCTTCAAGAAGTGATGCCCGGACGCAGGGCGCGGGCCGGCGTCACACCGGCCGGTATTCCTTGCCGGTCATCGTCTCGATCTTGACGGCGTAGACGGCGGTGGTGACGAGCGAGGCGATGGGAAAGTCGAAACGCGCCTCGGAATAGTGCGCCATGACCAGCGCAAGCGCGGCCTGTTTTTCGCCGGGGTTCTCGATGAAGCGGGGCGTACCGTACCCGATGACGCTCTTGAAGCGCCAGTCCCAGTCGCACGGGGTTTCGGCCTGGAATACGCCGCGGTTGATCGAGACTTCGAAGCAGACCCGGCCCCCGCGACGCAGGATGTCGATTTTCCGTCCCTCGGTTGCCCCGTGGAAATAGAGCGTTCCGCCGTTGTAGCCGAAGTTCAGCGGGACCACGTAGGGCTCCCCCTTTTCGTCGACCATGCCCAACCGGCAGATCGGCGCCTCCCGCAGTATCTTCTCGATCTCCGCTTTTTCGGTGATTTCTCGCTCGGCGCGTCTCATGGTGGTTCCTCTCCTGTTTGTGTCCGGCCGAGGACGTGATGGGAACCGGGCGGGAGGTCGAAAATCCCCCCGCCCGCAGTCTATCCTGACTTTCCGTGCTTTTCGCTTTTCTCTACTGGACGGTGATCAGTCCCTCGATCTTCTTGTAGACGCCTTCCTTGAGCCCCTTGATCTTCATGACGTCTTCCTTGGTCTTGTAGGGGCGGCCGTCGATGATGGCCTGCGCCTTGACCGGGCCGATGCCGGGCAGTTTCTCGATCTGCGCCTTCGCGGCGGTGTTGATGTTGACCCGCTGCGCCGCCCCCGCGTCCTTGGCGGTTTTCTTCGCATCGGCGGGCGCGGCCTTGGCTGCCTTCGTCGTGTCGGCGGCCGTCTTCCTGGCGTCGGCCTTCGCGGCGGCGGGGTCCTGGGCGATCTTGTTGAGATCGACGGCGGGCCCCACGGCCATCGCACCGCCCGCGGCGAGCATCAGCGCCGCGGCTGCGAATGTCGCAAAAAGCGCTGTCCTGACGATTCCCTTGCTGGCGTTCCGGTTTTCCATCATCTCCTCCTTGGGTTTGAATGGCCCTTCTAGTTCTTGAACCCCTTTCCGATCAGGTAGAGCTCGAACGATTCCTTGCGGGTCGCCTCGGGGCGGATCCGGCGGAGCTTCTCGAAATGCGGCTGCAACTCCTTGAAAACCACGTCGGATTCGGCGCCGGTAAATATCTTGGCCAGGAATGTCCCGCCCGGTTTCAGCGTTTCCTTCGCGAAGCCGAAGATGATCCGGACAAGGTCGGCCGACCGCGCCTGGTCGGTGAAGGCGCTGCCGGTGGTGTTGGGCGCCGCGTCGGAGAGGACGAGGTCGGCCTTGCGGCCGAGGAAATCGACCACCTCGGCGGGCAGCGCGGGTTCCTCGAGCGACTGGTGGAAGAAGCGGAAGTTGTCGCCTCCCAGCGCGTCCATCGCCAGGATGTCGACTGCCGCGACCTTTCCCCTGGCGCCCACCATCTGCAGGAGGAGCTGGCTCCAGCCCCCGGGGGCCGCCCCGGCGTCGATCACGAGGTCGCCGGTTTTCACGATCTTCTCGGCCTGGACGATCTGCTGCAGCTTGTACGCCGCCCGCGACCGGTAGCCCTCCTGCTTGGCCTTGAGGTAGTAACTGTCTTTTCGCTTGTACATGGCGTCATGCTACCGCAACCGGGGGCCGGTTGACAGCACGGGGGTGTAAGACTAGATTCAAATCACCCATGATGCGCGCAATCACCGACATCGACGGAGTTTTCCGCCACCTGAGCGCCGACCTCAAGAAGGTCGAGAAGGCGCTCGTCGCCTCGCTCAAGTCGCCCGTCCCCATCATCCCGGTCGTCGGGAAGCACATCACGCTCTCCGGCGGGAAGCGGTTCCGCCCCGCATCGCTGCTGCTCGTCTCTGAGGCGTGCGGCTACAAGGGGCCGCGCCGCACCGTCATGTCGGTCGTCACCGAATACATGCACACCGCGACGCTGCTCCACGACGACGTCGTCGACGGCGGCACCGTCCGGCGCGGGAAACCGTCGGCCAACGTGGTGTTCGGCAACTCGGTGAGCGTCCTCGTCGGCGACTTCCTCTTTGCACGCGCTTCGCAGTTGATGACCGAAGACGGCGACCTGGCCGTCCTCGGCATCTACGCCCGCACGCTGGTGCACCTCACCGAGGGCGAGGTACTGCAACTCATGAAGTCGAAAGACCCGGCCATCTCCGAGAAGGATTACCTGCGCGTCGTATTCCACAAGACGGCGTCGCTCATCGCCGCCGCGACCGAGACGGGGGCCGTGCTGGCAGGCGCCTCGGCCCCGCTGCGCCGGAACATGTTCGAGTACGGGTCGTCGGTCGGGATCGCCTTCCAGCTCATGGACGACGTCCTCGACTACACCGGTTCGCAGAAGGAACTCGGAAAGAAGCCGTACGCCGACCTGCGCGAGGGGAAAATAACGCTGCCGCTGATTCACGCGCTGCGCGAGGCCTCCGCTTCGGATCGCGCGAAGGCGATCGAGATCCTGGCCGGCCGGAAAACGACCGAAGGCGAGATCGCGGCGCTCGCCCGGCTGGTCGAGTTGTACGGCGGAATCGAATACACCGACAAACTGGCTCGAAAGTACGTGGCCCAGGGGAAGCGGCAGCTCGCGCTCCTTCCCGAATCGCCCGCCCGCACCGCCCTCGCAGTCCTCTCCGACTACATCGTCTCCCGCACGAATTGAGTTCCCGGTGCGTTGCGGACGCCCCTGATTCCTAAGCTGTTCGGGAGGGGGCCGCCGGCTCTCGCTCGCCGCTCCGCTACGGAAGCATTTGGCGTCCGAATGCCGGGATGGAAACGCGCGATAAAAAGGCGATAATGACTCCATGGTGCGTCCTGAAAGCTGCATCACCCCCACCGGTGAAAGTCCGGTCCGGATAAGCGCCGGAGCGCCCGGAAGCAGGCACCAGCAGTCGGGAGTAATCCCGGCTGCCGAGCGGTGCGTCAAAAGCCTCGTAATGGAGGGAGCAAAGGAGCGGGCCGCAACAAAGTGAACGCTTCAGCCTCGTCACATTATCAGCCGAAAGGTGTTTGGGAGGGCCGAGCCGCTCATGTCACGGCGAAGGCAACACACAGTGTCCTTGTTCCGGAACGGACACTGGGCCTCTCCGGGGTATGGGCGGCGGCACGTTACGAAGGGATGATGCGGAACAGGAGAGACCCTACCCGGCAGCCGGCGTCCGGCAAAGACCGAGCGTATAAGGCGGGAGCTGAAATCGTTCGGAGCCGGGAGGGAGTCCGAGGGGTTCGTAGTACCGTTGAAGTCGTCGAGAAGGCGATGGAGGGAAGGGACCCTGCTTCGGTCACGTTTGTGCTGGGGGTAAGCGCGAGGGCATGGCCGTGAGGCCCAACACCCCCATAGACAAAGTGCGAGAACTCCAGCGCAAACTTTACGTGAGCGCCAAGCGGAGCAAGACACGGCGCTTCCACGCGCTGTTCGATCGGGTGTGCAGGGTTGACGTCCTGCATGAAGCGTGGCGGCGAGTGCGCAGCAACAAGGGGGCGGCAGGCGTGGATGGGGAATCCATCCGCAGCATAGAGGAGCAGGGCGTCGATCAGTTCCTCGAAGGCATCCGGTCGGACCTCGTTACAGGCCGTTACCGCCCAAGTCCGGTTTTAAGGCGGTACATTCCGAAAGCAGACGGAAAAGAGCGGCCGTTAGGGATTCCGACGGTTCGGGACCGCGTGGCCCAGATGGCGGCGAAGATCGTCATCGAGCCGATATTCGAGGCGGATTTTCTGCCGGTCAGCCACGGCTTCCGCCCGAAACGGAACACGATGCAGGCACTGGAAGCCATCCGCGAGGCTGGCAACCGGGGGTTCAACATCGTGTTCGACGCGGACATCCGCAGCTATTTTGATTCCATCGATCAGGAAAAGCTGATGGGAATCATGAGCGAACGGATATCGGATCGGCGGGTTCTCAAACTGGTTCGCAAGTGGCTCAAGGCGGGTGTGATGGAGGACGGGACGATCCGGGAGACGGTTGCCGGAACGCCGCAGGGCGGGGTCATCTCCCCGCTTTTGTCCAACATTTACCTGCACGAACTCGACCGATATTGGGAGCAGGAGTGCAAACAGCTCGGGCTACTGGTTCGGTATGCCGACGACTTCGTTGTGATGTGCAAAACGGAGTCGCAGGCGAGGGAGGCGCACAGGCGCATCGGAGAGTTGATGGCGCGCCTGGGTCTTGTGCTGCACCCGGAGAAGACCCGCATCGTCGATTTGCGGCGCGGCAAGGAGGGCTTTACCTTCCTTGGCTGCACGGTTCGGAAACGGCGCAGCATCCAGCGTGCGCCGCATCTGCACTTTATGCAGCGGTGGCCGTCGCCCAAGGCGATGAAGCGGATCAGGGAGCGCATCCACGAACTGACGGATGCGCGGACAAGCGGGGCGAAGGACGTGAAAGAACTCATCGCGCGCCTGAATCCCGTGCTTCGGGGCTGGGGCAATCACTTCCGGACGGGTAACGCCGACCGGGAGTTCAATCGCATCGACAGGTACGTGTATGGTTGCCTGACCCGGTGGTTGTATCGCAGTGGCGGGCAGCGGACGCGAAGCAGGTTGGATGCGTGGTCCGGCGAACGTCTACATACGGAAATGGGTCTGCATCGTCTGCGCGGCACCGTGCGCTACTTCGCGAAAGCGACATCGAGAAGACCGTCGGAAAGCCGTGTGCGGGAAATCCGCACGCACGGTTTGAAAGGGGGATCTGGAAACGGGGTGGCGTAATCGCCACTACTGCGCCAGAATTCTACCAATG
>JANXQJ010000020.1 GCA_025356865.1 Deltaproteobacteria bacterium
ACCACGACGATCGCGTCGTCGACCAGGATGCCGATGGAGAAGATGAGGGCGAAGAGCGTCACCCGGTTTAGCGAGTCCGGCGTCGTCGCAACGGCGATCCCCGTGACGCTGGCGCTGACGCTGGCTGTCTTCTACCTCGCCGGGTACACGCTAAACCGGGTGACGCTCTTCGCCCTCATCTTCTCCATCGGCATCCTGGTCGACGACGCGATCGTCGTGGTCGAGAACATCGTGCGCCACTTCCGGCTACCCGAAAATGCGGGGCGCCCGCTGACCGAGGTCGCCGTCGAAGCGGTCGACGAGGTGGGCAATCCGACGATCCTCGCGACGTTCACCGTCATCGCGGCGATCCTGCCGATGGCGTTCGTCCGCGGGCTGATGGGCCCCTACATGCGCCCGATTCCCGTGGGCGCCAGCGCGGCGATCCTCTTCTCGCTCCTGGTCGCCTTCATCGTCACGCCGTGGGCCGCCGTCCGCCTGCTCAAGCAGGAGGCGGGCGGGCACGAGCACGACCAGGAGGGGGCATCGACCCGTTTCTACCGGAAGGCGATGGACCGGTTGCTGCACCGCCCGTTCTACCGGTACGGCTTCCTGCTGATGGTGGTGGCGCTCCTCCTCGGATCGGCGTCGCTGGTCTATTTCAAGTTCGTGCAGGTCAAGATGCTGCCGTTCGACAACAAGAGCGAGTTCCAGATCGTGATCGACATGCCCAACGGGTCGACGCTCGAAAAGACGGCGGCGGTCACGCGCGAGATCGGCGACACGCTCTCGGCCGTTCCCGAAGTGCTCGATTTTCAGGCCTACGTCGGTACCGCCTCGCCCTACAACTTCAACGGCCTGGTCCGCCACTACTTCCTGCGGCGCGGCGCGAATGTCGCCGATATCCAGGTCAATCTCGTGGGGAAGGGCGACCGCAAAAGCCAGAGCCACGACATCGCGAAGCGGGTGCGGCCGGCCGTCCAGGCCGTGGCCGCGAAATATAACGCGCGGGTCAAGGTGTCCGAGGTGCCCCCCGGTCCGCCGGTGCTCCAGACGCTGGTGGCCGAGGTGTACGGGCCAGATTACGCGGGGCAGATCGAGACGGCCCGGAAGATAAAAAAAATCCTCGCTGAGACGGCCGGCGTCGTCGACGTCGACTGGTACGTCGAGGACGACCAGCCGTCGTTCCGCTTCGTCGTCGACGGTGAGAAGGCGGCGCTCTCGGGCGTCACCGCCGAACAGGTCGCGGCGACGTTGCGGCTGGCGTCGTCGGGCGCCGAGGCGGGGCTCCTCCATTCCCCGGGCGCGAAGGAGGACGTCCCGATCATCGTCCGGCTTCCCCGGGGCGACCGCTCCAGCGTTGAGCGGCTGAAGCAGCTTCGGGTGATGGGCCGACAGGGGAACCTGGTGCCGCTTTCCGAGGTGACGCGCGTCGTGGAGGAGATCGCCGACCGGAGCATCTACCACAAGAACCTGATGTCGGTGGTGTACGTCACCGCCGACGTGGCGGGTGCGGTCGAGAGCCCGGTCTACGCGATCTTCAAGATCAACGAGGCGCTCGACAGGATCGTGCTGCCCGGCGGCTACAAGATGGCGCGGCACGTCCTCGGGCAGCCCGAATCCGACGAAAAGATCTCGATGAAGTGGGACGGCGAGTGGTACATCACCTTCGAGGTGTTCCGGGACATGGGGCTGGCGTTCGCCGCGGTCATGGTGCTGATCTACATCCTGGTGGTCGGCTGGTTCCAGTCTTTCATCATCCCGATCACGATCATGGCGGCGATCCCGTTCTCGCTGGTCGGCATCCTCCCCGCTCACGGCTTCATGGGGGCGTTCTTCACCGCCACCTCGATGATCGGCTTCATCGCCGGCGCGGGGATCGTGGTGCGCAACTCGATAATCCTGGTCGACTTCGTCGAATTGCGATTGAAGCAGGGGATGCCGCTCGACAAGGCGGTGATCGACGCGGGGGCTGTCCGCTTCCGGCCGATGCTCCTGACGGCGGCGGCGGTCATCGTCGGCGCCTCGGTCATGCTCGCCGACCCGATCTTCCAGGGGCTCGCGATCTCGCTGATGGCGGGCGAGGTGGCGTCGCTCCTGCTCTCGCGGATGACGGTGCCGATCCTTTTCTTCATCACCGAGCGGGCGAAGCACCGGCACGAGCACGGCAACTGAGGAGATGAATCGATGATCCTGGACACGCTCGCGAACAGCAGGCGCTACAACGATTTGAAAGAAGGTTTCCGGGAGGCGTTCGATTTCCTCGGGAAGGCGAAGCTGGAAGACCTCCCGGCTGGAAGGCACGAGATCGACGGCGACCGCGTGTTCGCCCTCATCTCCGACGGGCCCGGGCGGAAACGGGAGAGCGGCCTGCTCGAGACCCACACGAGATATGTCGATATCCAGTATGTCATCGCCGGAGTCGACGAGATGGGGTGGAAGCCCGCGGCGTCCTGCGCCCGGCCGTCCGCCCCCTGCGACCCGGAAAAGGACATCGCCTTTTTCGAGGACGAGCCCGACGCGTGGATTGCCGTACGTCCGGGATCTTTTGCCGTCTTCTTTCCGGAGGACGCGCACCTGCCGCTGGTGTCGGACGGGATCGTCCGGAAAGTCGTCGTGAAGGTCGCTGCTGTCGGGGGGCAGGCGTCGCGGCAAACGACCGGCCGGCGCCCCGGGGAGCCCGGAACGCGGCCGGTCATGGGATCGTTCAGGTCTTGAATGTGGAGATCGCCGAGGCGAGCATCTGGGCGCTTTCGGAGTTGGCCTGCGAGACGCGGGTGATCTCGCTCACGCCCTGACTGATCTCGCCGATTCCCATCGCCTGCTCGTTCGAGGCCGAGGCGATTCCGGCGACCAGCTCGCCGATGTTCCCGGTGATCGTCACGACCTCCTGGATCGCCTCGTTCGTGGCGGCGACCAGGTCTTCGCCGTGGTGCACCTTCCCCACGATTCCGTTGATGAGGTCCTCGGTCGTGCGGGCCGCCTCTGCGGCGCGGGCCGCCAGGTTCTTCACCTCGGAGGCGACCACGGCAAACCCTTCCCCGGCAGCGCCCGCGTGAGCCGCCTCGACCGCCGCATTGAGCGCCAGCAGGTTGGTCTGCGTCGCGATCAGGTTGATCGTCTTGACGATGCGGCCGGCCTCTTCGCTGGACTGCGCGATGTCGACCATCGCGTGTGTCAGCTCGCGCATCGAGGCGTCGGATCGTTGCACGACGGAGAGCGACTTCGCCATCAGCCCGTTGGTCCGGCTGGCGTTGTCGGCGTTGGTCTTGGTCATCGCGGCCACTTCGGTGGCGGATGCGCTCATCTCCTCGGCGGCGGCCGCAAGCTCCTCGGAGCCCGCGGAAAGGGTCGAGATGGCGTCGGCGATCCGCCCGGTCATGTCGCCCAGGTTCATGGCGGTCTGGTTGAAGCGTGATGCAAGGACGCCGAACTCGTCCCTGGGCGAGTCGTCCATCCGGGCGCTCAGGTCTCCTTCGCCAAACGCCTCCGCCAGTTCCGAAAGACTGTTGATCTGCTTCGTGATCGACCGGACCAGCATCGTCCCGAGAAGCGTCCCCACGACCATGCAGAAGGCACCCACGGCCGAAACCAGCACGATGCTGTTGCGGACGATACCGTTCACGGCCAGGACGGTTTTTTCCTGCTCGCCCTGCGCCAGGGTGACGCCCTTGCTCCCGTCCTCGCGCTGCTTCTCGACCATCTCGCGGATCTTCACGCTGAGCGCGTTTGCCTTATCCTCGACCGCCAGCGACTCCTTCAGTTTTTCGAGGACGCCCCCTTTCGAGAACAACGTTCCGTGCACTTCGGCGAGCGAAGACCCGAGTCCGGAAAGAGATTTCGCCTCGGCCGGGTAGCCGCCGGCAATCAGCAGTTCGCCCTCTTTCCGCGCCACCTTTTGGGCGGCGGAAATCTTCTCCTGGATCTCGGCTGAAAACTGCTCGAGCTGTTTCGCGTTGCGTACCCCGAAGAGCAGCCCCACCCGGCCCTCGATCGTGGAGCCGAGCGCGGTCAGCTGCCCGTTCAGCATGAGGATGCCGCCGGCCGAATTGGACCCCTTGAGCGACACCCCGAACTTCTCGTTCTCGGTCGTCACTTCCGCCGTGTTGACCTCGGTGCGCGCCTCCATGTCGTTCAGCAGGTTCGTGACCTTCTGGGTAACCTGCTTGATCGAAGTATCGAAGTTCTTCTTCGCTTCTTCCTCGGCGCCTGTGCCGAGCAAGGCGTTCTTTGCCTCGACCAGCCCGCCCTTTTCGAGGACGGTCTTCCCGATTTCCGGGAGCGAATCGGCCAGGAACTTCCCGGCGCCCGGCTGCGCCGCCTTGACCAGTTCGTTCCCCATGAGAAAGCGGTACGCCGAATTGAAATGGTTTTTCGCGACCGGGACCGCCTTGGACGTGTCGGCCGACGAAAGCTCCATCAGGGCAAGTTTCATATCCTTCAGGAAGTCCTTCATCGCCTGGATGTTTTTCTGCTGGGCGGTGATCTTCGAGACCGACTCGTTGGAGGCGGCGAGCGATCCGGAAGAACGGGCCTGGACCTTCCGGATCGATTCGTCGAGCGCCGAAAGTTTCGCGGACATCGCGCGGAGGCGTTCGTTCATCGACTTGAGCGAATCGGCCGCGGCGGCCGATGCGGCGATGCGGTCGCCCGTGGTCTGGTCGATCTCCTTCGTCGCCCCGGAAAGTTGTTCGACCTTGCCCTTGCCGGAGGCACCGCCGTCTCCCTTGAGCGCGTCGAGCATCCCGGCGAGGCGAGAGACGTCGGCAAGCGACTTGCCGGCGTCCTCGCGCGCCTTCCCGAACTCCTGCTGCGTGGCTGCGACCTGGACACGGAGAAGGTTGGACGTGTGCTCCTGGAGGGCGCGCTGGAAATCGATCGTCTTCAGCTGCACCGGGGTCGATTTCTCGGTCAGCAGGTTGATCTGCTTCCCGACGAACTTCATCCCCAGCAGACTGAACACGCCCACCGTCGCAAGGCCGGCCAGGCCGACGAATGCGCACACGTAAAGCTTGGTCCGAACCTTCATGGCGTCCTCCTTGGCAGCCGCTGCTATTTCTTTGCGGAAGCCGTGTAATAGTCGATCACTTTCTTGACGTTGCCGGCCGGCTCGCCCTTGCTCACCAGCGTCAGCTGGAAGGAGATCTCGGGGGCGTCTATGATCTTGACCGAACCCTTCTTGGCGGAGCTCGCGAGAAGCGCATCCGCGACGACGGCAATCCCTTCGGGGTTGATGTCGAGGTATTCGACCTGCTTGGCCGGGGTTTCGGAATCGATCGTGCCCGGTGCGAACTCGGCTCCGCCCATGATCTGTTTCTGGATGATCTTGCGGGTGGCCGTCCCGATCGGAGCGGCGACGACCACGACCGCCTTGTCAGCCCCGCCCGCATCCTTCCAGTTGGCGATCTTGCCGGTCAGGAGCCCCTGCAGCTGCTCGGAGGAAACCTTGGCGACCGGGTTCTCCTTGTTGACGATGACGACGAGTTTCGATTTTCCGACCACGAATTCTTTCAGGTTGTCGGGAACCACGACCGCGGTCGAGACCGCCTTCAGGTTGGCGATCGCGTCCGGAAGCGCCTCGGCGGCCATCGCCAGGTCGCACTTGCCGTTGATGAGGTCCTCGAGTCCGGCGCCGGTGGTGCTGCCGACGATCTCGAGCTTGACGCCCGTGGCCTTGGCCAGGCCTTCCTTGCCCGGGTCGATCACGCTCTTCTGGGTCGTGGTCGCGCCGTGGAGCGACACAGTGTCGGCACACCAGCCGGCAACGGAGGCCGACAGGAGCAGGATCGACGATAAAGACAGGATCAATGCGGTTTTCTTCATGTTTCCTCCAGATTATGATTTTACGTGGATTCCCCGCCTTCACGAGGCGTGGTAAGAATACTTATCGTCAGAAAGCGGGGCAGACTTTACCCCGATCTGCGATAAAACCAACATGGCGTTTTATTGTATCAGGTCGCTTGCGAAGGCCAGAGGGTGTTTACGGACACACGGGGGGCAAGAAAGATGGGTTGGCGCCAATACGCGGTCGCGACGACGTTGCTGCACCTGGTTTTTTCGGGGTGCGCGTTCGCCGAGGAAAACGAGTTCAACTTCGTGTACCAGTGCGACGCGAAGAATAACGCGATCTGCCTGACCAAGGAATACCCCTCGGGGCAGAAGATGTTTCTGCTGGGCGGCAAATCGAATGTCTGCCTCGCGGAAACGCACGGAAAGTTCAAGTTCCAGCGCGGCCCGAAGGAGAAAACGATCAGCCGGATCGACGTCAGCCGATGTCCCAACAAGAGCAACTACTTCCTGGCCTACGGCGGCAAGGCGGTATCCAATTTCAGGAGATACGCGCCAACGGCTGTCGCGAAACCGGAGGTCATCAGCAAGGTCGACCATGCGATCAAGATGTTGAAATTCTATTCGACCGCCAACGAATATTTCGGAAATACCCTTTCCGGCAGGCCGACCGCCTTCTTTCCGATTCCCGGAAACGACAACCTGATCATCGCCCAGTACACCACCGAGAAGCCCAGGGCCGGCACCGAGAAATACGGGCCGGTCTACCTGTACATCAACGGCGAGATCCGGGAAATCGCGAGCGAGGCGTCGCTCGGCCTCCTTTTCACGATGGACGGCCGGAATTACATGACGTACCGGGCCGGTTGCTGGCAGGGGTGCGAAATCCTGGCGGAGGTGCTGATCGAGATATCCGCCGAGGAAGGGTTCCGGAAGGTCCTGATCGACGGTTTTTTCGGGATCTGACATGCGGGTCCGGCCCGCGTCCGCCTTCAGCCACCGCCTGCCCGGAAGAGTTTCCACGTCGTGATGCCGCCGCTCAGGTTGCGCGCCTCGAAGCCGTGCGCTTTAAGGATCCGCTCGGCCAGGTAGCCCCGGATGCCGACGGCGCAATAGGCCACGATCTCGCGATCGCGCGGCAGTTCGGCCAGCCGGTCCCGGATGGTACCCAGCGGCATCGGCCTCGCGCCGGGGATCGCCTCGAGTTCGAATTCGACCGGTTCGCGCACGTCGAGGAGCAGGGCGTCCGGCGGCAGGGCGTCAGCGTGGGCGGGGTTGCTTTTTCCCGACAGGACGTTGACCGCGACGAAGCCGGCGAAGTTGACCGGATCCTTGGCCGATCCGTAGGGCGGCGCGTAGGCGAGTTCGAGTGCCTGCAGGTCGTATACGGTCAGGCCGGCCTGCATGGCCGTCGCCAGCACGTCGATCCGCTTGTCGACGCCGTCGCGCCCGACGATCTGGGCCCCCAGGATTCGTCCCTCCCGCGAAAAGAGCAGTTTGAGGTGCATCATCTGCGCGCCGGGATAGTAGGTGGCGTGCGAAAAGGGGTTGAGATAGATCTTTTCGTACGGGGCGCCGGCGAGTTTGAGCGCCTTTTCGGATGCGCCCGTGGCCGCGGCCGTCAGCCCGAAGAGCTTGAGTACCGAGGTGCCGAAGGTGGCGCGGTAGGTTTCGGTTCCGCCGAGCGCGTTGCCGGCCGCGATCCGGCCCTGCCGGTTGGCCGGGCCCGCGAGCGGGATTTGCGCGGGCCTGCCCAGGGAGTCGCTGACCTGGATCGCGTCGCCGACCGCATAGATGTCGGGTCGGCTGGTCTGCATCCGCTCGTCGACGAGGATTCCGCCGCGCGCGCCGGTCGCGAGACCGGCCGATACCGCGAGTTCGGAATTGGGGCGGACGCCGATCGCGAGCACGACGAGATCCGCAGGAAACGACCGTCCGTCGGCCAGCTCGACCGTCAGTTCGGCCGTGCCCGAATCGTCGGGCAGGGTGGTGCGCCGGATGGCGGAGAGCGCGGCGCCCAGCAGCAGGCGCACACCGTTTCGTTCCATCTCGTCCGCGAGCGGCGCGGTCATCTCGGGATCGAGCGGCGGAAGGAGCTGCGGCGCCATCTCGACCAGCGTGACGTCGACGTTGCGGTCGCGCAGGCATTCGGCCAGTTCGAGCCCGATGAAGCCGCCGCCGACCACGACCGCGCGCCGGATTCCCGCATCGACCCGTGCCTTGATCCGGTCCATGTCGGCAAGCGTCCACAGCATCGTGACCGCGGGATCGTCGACTCCCGGTATCCCGGGCCTGATCGGGCTGGCGCCCGGTGAGAGGATCAGCTTGTCGAACGACTCGGTGTACCGGGAGCCCTTTGCCAGGTCGATCACGGTGACCGTTTTCGCATCGGGGTCGATGGCCGTGACCTCGTGCCGAACCCGCACCTCGATGCCGGTGCGCGCCTTGAACCGGGCGGGCGTCACGATCAGGAGCGAGTCGCGGTCGGGGATGGTTTCGCTGACATGGTAAGGCAGGCCGCAGTTGGCGAAGGAGATATGTTCGCCCCGCTCGAAGAGGATGATCTCGGCCGACTCGTCGACCCGCCGGGCGCGTGCCGCCGCGCTGGCGCCTCCGGCCACGCCGCCGATGATAAGCAGTTTCAAGATGGACACCTCCGGAATGCTGTTGCGGGGATCGCCGCCGGCTGCAACCTGCTGTTGCAATTTGGCCCCGATCTCCGTCAAATGGAATTGCACACACGATGCGTGCCAACGCGGGCTTCGTTAAGGCTGCGTCGAGGAGAAAGGTGAAGGAGACCCAGCAGAGATGCCCGAATCCGCCGCAGAGTATCGGGACGAGGCCCGCTGTGCCGCCTGCGGTGGCCGTTGCTGCATCATCTACTATCCCGCCCGGTGCGTCGTCACGCCCATGGAAAAGAGCTGGTGGTACGGGGAATACTCGGATTTCTTCCACTCGTACCGGGATCGTTACGGCGTCGAGCCGCTCTATCCCCCGGCTGACGCGAACGCCCCCGGGACGCCCGAAACGGTTCGCCAGGCGCTTCGCGATCTGGGGATCGACCCCGATGCGTGCGAATACAAGGGTCCCGCGGGATGTATAATCGCGTGGGAAAACCGTCCGGACCAGTGCCGGTCATACCGCTGTCACGAATGGGAATGGGCCGAAACGAACGGATGAGCGGCAGGGCCCGCGAATGATCCCGCTATCCGGATTCCGGGCACGGCTGGCGCTCGTCGGGTCCGCGGTTGCCTTCGGCTTGATGGCGGTGCTTTCCCGGAAACTGTCCCGGGACGGGGGCGGCTTCACCGCCGGGCAACTCTCGGTCGTCCGCTTCGCTGTCGGCGTGCTGGTCTCCCTGGCCGCCTTCCGGATCCGCCCCGGTCTCTACCGCCCGCACAACCGGAAACTGCTGTTGCTGCGCGGCCTCTCCGGCGGGGTGGTGGTCATCCTCTACTTCTTCGCCCTCTCCCGGATTCCGGCGGCGCCCGCCGGGATGATCTACAACCTCTACCCCGTGTTCGCCACCCTGTTCGCCGTATTCGCCCTGGGCGAACGGCCGACGATCCACCTGTTGGCCGGACTGCTCCTGGCGACCCTCGGCGTCTGGCTGATGCTCGGGCGGGGGGGGGTACCGGCGGGGCTGGGTGTCGGGGAACTGGCGGCTTTCGCCTCGGCGGTCTTCGCCGCGATCAGCGCCAACATCATCCGGGGGATGCGCGGCACCGACAACGCCCCCACGATCTTCTTCTGGTTCTGCCTCGCCGGATTGCCGGTGGTTGCCCCGTTTGCGCTCGACCCGTGGCCGTCCGCCCCGGCCGCCTGGGCGCTCGCCGGGCTGATGGGGTTCTCGGCGTTCGCCGCCCAGCTCCTGATGACCGAGGCGTACGGCACGCTCAACGTCTCGGAAGCCGCCGCCTGGCTCCAGCTCACCCCGATCGCGCAACTGCTGATGGCCGTCCCGCTGCTCGGGGAATCCGCCGGGACCCTGGCGCTCGCGGGCGTGCTGACGGGCGTCGCCGGCGTCGCCTATGGCACCGCCTTCGGCTCCAGCCGCCGAACCCCTCCGGGCTGACGGGCTCCGAAAGGAGCATCTGCCTCGGCAGCGCGCCACGGAATCTCCTCCGCCATGGCGACCTGAAGGGGATTGCCGCACGCAGGGAGCTTCATCGAGTTCCTGCGTCCTCTCTCCGGTACAGCTTCCTGACCGCATCGATCTCAGCCGCGATCTCCTCACGCAATTCTTTTGGGGATAACAGCTCTGCTTCAGTTCCGTATCCGAGCACCCACTGCCTGATCTCCCAGCGTCCTGACACGCGCATTTCAATCACGATCGATCCGTTCTTCCCGCGCCGGATCTTCTGGGTCGGGGGCGTCGACCAGGGCGTCGAGGATATCGGACTTGCCGGAATAATCCTTCGGTGCTCGCGGAACCGAAAGGAACATCCGCCGGACCTTTTCCATGTGCCGCCGGGTCTCTCCGGGCAGGACCCCGTCGAGCTTTCCGAACGCCGCCTCGATTTCCCGTCCCATCCGGGTTTTTCCCACGAGCCGTTCCCCCGCCTTGAGCCAGCACAGGCCCGCGACTTCCTCCGGTGACAGCGAGAGTGCCGGAAGGCCGCCCACTCGGCGGTTGTAGAGGTCGAGGTACCACCCTTCAACCGAAATTCGGCGAACCCCCTCCGTTGTCCGGTCGACGATGGGCACGCCCGCATCTTCCAGCGTCGAGGGGATCCGATAAGCCGAACGGATGTCGACGTCCAGCGCCTCCGCCATTTCTCGGATCGTGGCGCCGCCGGGACGGCACACCATGCCGACGGCCTTGAGATACTTCCCGAGCATCCTCGCTCGCATGGGTTCCTCCGGAAATCGTTCATACTGTGACCAATAATGTCGCACGGCGCGCCGATGATTCCAACGGGAACGGAACACGGGAACGGATGACGGGCGGCGAAGGCCGGGAAGGGAGCGGGCGATGGCGGAAGAAAACGGGGCGGTCCGAATCAACGGGCGGTTGTTCCGGGCGTACGAGATCGTCGAAAAGAACGTGCTGGGCATCGTGGCCTGGTGGAACGGACCGGAGGGGTTCGGCATCATCCGGCGCGACCGCGAGGAATATCTCGTCCATGCTTCTGATCTCTACGCTTTCGAGGAATACGATTCGGCCGAAGCGGGCCGCGTCGTGTGCATCCCGGTATCGCAGTTCGAGGCGTTCGCGGAGGAGCATCCGAACGTCAAGCTTGAGCCGGGGGAGAACGTCTGCTTCAGCGTGGCAAACGGAGAGAACGGGCCGGTGGCGGTGAATATCCTCCGAACATGGCCGTGGGGCGCGGATGAGGAAAGGGACTACGACATGACGTTGAATGCAGCCGATCGCGCGGAGTGGCGTCTCCTTCGCGATCGTTGGCCCGTTTTCGCGGAACGCGGGATCGGGATGACGCTGGCGGTCGGCGCGCCCGACGAAAACATCGCAGCCGGATTCGTGATGCGGCTCGCACAGGCGTTGGGTCTGCCGGTCTTCCGGCTCCCTTTCCGGGAGTGGTACTTCGATGACGAGGTCGTCATAACGATGCCGGACGGAACGCGCGAGAAGGTTTCCTCGATGCAGATGTACGATCCCGGGGCTTCCGCCGGAAGAAATGCAGGAGGCCGCATGGGGGCGAGTCGCTCCGTGGATGGATGCACCCGATCCCGACCTTCGTCGCTTCTGCGCGGATTACCCGATGATCCCCGACACGATCGAGGCGGCGGCCCGCATGGCGATCGCCCGCCACATCCTTGCGGGCGGCGACGGCAACTTCCCCTTCGAATTCCTCAAGGAAATGGTCGAGCGGGATTGCGGCCTGGAAGCTGAAAGAGTGCGGGAGGAGAAGTCGTGAGCAACGATTGGCTCCTGCTCCCCACGGTCTTCCTGCTGATTGTGTTGCTCGTCGGAGGAATCATCGAGGGACGTCGAAATGGCAACGGACGCATAAAGAATCGGGATGACGAGATGATGACGTGGCATGTGCTCAAGCGGAACGCGGAGAAATCGCGGCGGGATATAAGAACTCCGTTCATATAAAAAGGTTGCCGGGTTATTATTGCAAAAAATAGCGGAGATTGCTTTATAGTTAGAGAGGAGAGGCCATGAGTCTGTTTGCAAGACATAAGTCAGGGCGCTTATGTGAAATCTTCAAGAAGAAAACATATCAGGGGCAGGATCCTGCGATAGCTTCGGTCGTATTTTTTGGGAGAGATGCTAATTATCCGGAAAATATAGAAGAAAGCGGACGTTTATTCGAAGACGTAATCACCTATCACGAAGATGGGGTTGGGTATTGGCAAAATAAATATAATAATAATCCAACAATGCTCCACCATCCGTTCTTGATTCACATGAGACATGGAGACCCAGGGTACAAATACCACAAGACGTTTTCCGACGTGGGACTAGGATCGGCGTACGCAAGTCACGTTTCGTTTGTGGAATTGCTTGATGTGCCTACCATGGGTGAACTAGATCATAGCGGGAAAAAATATGGGATTTCTGTTGGTGATAAAGATAGCGGAAAAGGTGGCAGCAAAGATGATTACCCGAGGCATATATATTCGTATAAAAATATTGATGTGTATAAATACACACACTTTTCCGGCAGAGATGCAAGTGTAAGGGGGGCAACTACCAAGCATGAGGTTGTTGATAGACAAGTACGTGTCGATTAATTCATCACCTTAGCAACCGTTGCTGCAGTAGCGTCTGCAGGTCGCGGCGACCGTCGAGGATGCCGTGGAAGACGACCGCGCCGGAGATGACTGCGTAGACGATCCGCCAGGGCTTGTGATGGATTTCGCGGTATTCCCGGAGGCCGATCCGGTCGAGTTCCGGCGGGAAGTGACCGCGCTCCGGAAGGTCGGCCAGGCTTTCGATCGCCTTTCGCAACCCGTCAAGCACTTCGTCCGCCCGTTCGACCGAATCGTGGGTTTCGATGTGGAGATGGAGTTCGAAGATATCCTGCTTCGCGGTCGCGGTCAGCGCGACGGGCGGCATCAGCACTTCCTTCTGGCGTCGATCCGGTCGCGCAGTTCGTCGAAAGCCTGCCTGACCGGCGTGACATTTCCTTCCTCGACATCCTTTCGGCCCAAAGCGAGGATCTTGAGCATCGCCAGCGTTTCCTGGGTCTGCTCGTAGTCGTCGATTCCCTGGAGGACGGCCTTGGCTTCCCCGTTCTGCGTGATGATGTAGACCGAGTGGTTGTCCGCGACTTCGCGCACGAGTTGCGCGGCATTTCCTTTCACGTAGCTGATCGGCTTGACCGAGTCGCCTAATTTCATGATTCCTCCAGTCATGCGATATTTAATGAGGACCGTATCCAGTCTATATTCGGTCCTTGTGGAACGCAATGGAATCCTCGGGGAGACCCCGGGGGCGAAGCGCTTCCCTTCCACGAGGGATGAGCGTAAACTGTTTCGTTCGCATTTACTTCCACGCCATCGACGGGATTTCGCATGCTGACCGTGACCAACCTATCCAAATCGTACGGCCGACAGACGCTCTTCGAAGAGGTGTCGTTCCAGGTGACGCCCGGGGAGCGGGTGGGGCTCGTGGGGCGCAACGGCCACGGCAAATCCACGCTGTTCAAGATCCTGCTCGAGGAAGAGGAGCAGGACAGCGGGTCGGTCTCCTTCCCGCCCGGCTACCGGATCGGGCACCTCGCGCAGCATATCCACTTCACGCACAAGACGATTCTCGAGGAGGCTGCGTCCGCCCTGCCGCCCCGCGAGGACTACGTCGACGAAACATACAAGGCCAAGGCGATCCTCAACGGCCTCGGCTTTTCCGAGGCCGATTTCGACCGCGCCCCGAAAGAGTTCTCGGGCGGGTTCCAGGTGCGGCTCAACCTGGCGCGCGTCCTCCTCTCGGAACCGAACCTGCTCCTCCTCGACGAGCCGACCAACTACCTCGACATCGTCTCGATCCGCTGGCTTCGCCGCTTCCTGTGCGCCTGGGAAGGCTCGCTCATGATCATCACGCACGACCGCGACTTCATGGACAGCGTGACGACGCACACGATGCTGATCCACCGCTCCCGCGTCCGGAAACTGCCGGGCGGCACCGAGAAGCTGTACGCGCAGATCCTGCAGGAAGAGGAGATCCACGAGCAGACGCGGCAGAACGACGAGAAGAAGCGGGCGCAGGACGAGGTGTTCATCAACCGTTTCCGGGCGCAGGCGACCAAGGCGAAGCAGGTGCAGTCGCGCATCAAGCTGCTCGCGAAGCACGAGAAGTTCGAGAAGCTCCAGGATATCAAGGAACTCGACTTCCGTTTCACCGAGGCGCCGTTCAACGGCAAGTTCATGATGGAAGTGAACGATCTCGCTTTCGGATACGACGCGAAGCACCCGCTCTTCCAGGGGCTCTCGTTCCCGATCGCGAAGGGCGACAAGATCGCGGTCGTGGGCCCCAACGGTCGCGGGAAGACGACGCTGCTCCGTCTGCTCCAGGGCGAGCTGACGCCGGTCGCGGGCACCGTCAAGCCGTCGCAGAACCTGAGGATGGGCTACTTCGGGCAGACGAACGTCGACCGGCTCTCCCCCCGGCTCACCGTCGAGGAAGAGATCCGCGACGCCAACCCGACGCGGGGGCGGACGCAGGTCCGCACGCTCTGCGGTTGCATGATGTTCGAGGGGCAGTCGGCCGAGAAGAAGATCGCGGTCCTCTCGGGTGGCGAGAAAAGCCGCGTGCTGCTGGGGCGGATCCTGGCCACGCCGGTCAACCTGCTCCTGCTCGACGAACCGACGAACCACCTGGACCAGGATACGGTCGACGCCTTCATCGAGGCGGTGATGGAATTCGAGGGGGCGGTGGTCCTCGTCACCCACGTCGAGCGGGTCCTCTCGGCGCTTGCTACGAAGCTGATCGTTTTCGACGGCGGCAAGGTCGAGATGTTCGACGGGACCTACGGCGACTTCCTCGAGCGTGTCGGTTGGGAAGGCGAGGGGCCGGAAACGAAGAAAAAGGCGAAGGTGCCGCGCGAACCGGGAATGAACCCTAAGGAAGCGCGTCGCCAGCGGGCCGGGGCCGGATCGAACGGCGCGAAGGAAATCGCCGCGCTCAAGAAATCGATCGAGGTGATCGAGCACGAGATCATGGTGCTCGAGGCGCAGGTCGTCCGGGACGACGAGGCGATGATCAAGGCGTCGATGAAGAGCGACGGGCACGCGATTCGCACCCTGTCGGCCTCGAACTCGGCCGCGCGGGAACGGATCGAGATGCGGTTCGAGGAGATGTCGGCGCTCGAGACGCAGCTCAAGGAGCGGGAGAGCGCCCTCGAGGCGGGGGTATAGCTTCGCCCGGCTACAGCGCCATTCCCTTCCAGTCGGGGTCGGGCATCGGCGGCGACTCGCGCAGCAGCTTGACGAACGCGTCGGTCAGTTCCGGCGAGAACTGGGTGCCGCTGTATTCGAGGATGCTCTCGATCGCCCCGACATTGGTGAGCGCCTGCCGGTAGGGACGCGTGGTCGTCATCGCGTCGTAGGCGTCGGCCAGCGCGATCATCTGCGCGTGGACGGGAATCTCGCCATCCTTGCGTCCCTCCGGATAGCCGGTTCCGTCGTACCACTCGTGGTGGGCCTCGACGATTGCCGCGTACCGGTCGAGAAACGGCGCCATCCTGAGAATCTCGGCGCCTTCGCCGGGGTGGCGGCGCATCACGTCGAGCTCTCCGTGGGATAGCCGTTCTTCCTTCAACAGGACGTCATCGGGCATCCCGATCTTACCCACGTCGTGGAACAGCGCCGCCTTTTCGAGGTGCCCCAGCTCTTCCTCCCCCATCCCAAGTTGCCGACCCAGTGCGCAGGCCATCATCGCGACGCGCGTCGAGTGACCGATCGTGTACGGGTCGCGTGCCTCGATCGAGGCCGCCACCACGCGCACCATCCCGAGGTAGGCATCTTCGAGCCGGTCCGCATATTCCTTGAGTGCGGACTGCTGGGTCAGGATCGTCTCGGCCATCCGGTTGAAGCTGCGCAGGAGTTCGCCGAACTCGTCTCCCGAGGCGACGGGAATCCGGTGGAACGTCTTGCCGGTCGAGATCACCTTGATGGCCGACATGAGCCGCTTGATCGGGGTCGTGATGAACGACGAGAGCGCCAATGCGCCCAGCATCGCCAACGCCAGGACGCCGAGGGCGACGGCCGCGATCGAGCGGCGGACCTTCCGCTGCGCGTCGACGAGCGTTTTCTTGGAGAAGCCGACGGAAACGTTCCCGATCCGCTGCCCCCGGTGCAGGATGGCGGTTGCGAATTCGAGCATCTCCGTCCCGTTCCTGCGGACGTCGTCGGCCTGCGTTTCGACGAATCCGCCGAGTTGGACGATCCGGAAGGAAGGGGCGAACCGCTTGCCGAGTTCGCGCGGGTCGTTGTGCCCCAGGATCCGCCCCCCCGGGTCGATGACCGCCACGTATTCGATGTCCGGGGAACTGCGGTGCGTCTCGACGGCCAGGTTGTAGACGGCGGCGTTGTCGTCGGAGAGGAGCGACCATCGCGCCGAGAGGGCGACGATGCGGGAGGTGGCGACACCCCGCTGGATCAGGTCGTTGCGGACCGATCGGTTGGTGACCGTTACGACGGCCAGCGCCATCCCCAGGACGAGCAGGACGATCAGCGGAATGAGAAACCCGACCAGCTTGAGGCGGATTCCGGGCGAACGTCGGACCCGGGGAGTCGTTGACGTCGGGGGATCGATGGGCTCTTCCATGGGGTGCCGTCCTGACAGGGGAGGAATGCCGGGCTCGCGACGACAGCCCTGATGATATCACATCGAATCGGCCTGACTTGTGCCGGAACCTTTTTCGCCGGACCGGGTTAGAACGGGTAGAATTCAACTATCACGAGCAGCGGCGAACCCGGGCCGCCGGAGGGGTCATGATAAAAAAGGTCCTGTCAGCACTTTGCATTCTGTCGGCGGTCGCGGTCGTCTCCGCGCCGGTTCCGGTCTCCGCGAAAACCGATCTCAGCGTCAATGTCAACCTGGGCGCGCCGCCGGTGGTCGTCGAGGGACCGCGCGTCTTCGTCCAGGAACCGCCCGAGATGGTGGTCATCCCGCGCAGTTCGGTTTATTTCGCGCCGGGCATGAAAGTCGACCTGTTCTTCCACAACGACTGGTGGTGGACGCGCGACAGCGGCCGCTGGTACCGGTCGCGAGAGCCGCGCGGCGGCTGGGGCCTGGTCGCCCCGAACCGGGTCCCCCGGGAGGTCATCCAGGTCCGGCCCGACTACCGGGACCACTACATCCGCGAGCGGCACGTCCCCTACGGGCAGCTCAAGAAGCACTGGCGTGAACGCGAGATCGAACGGCGCGAGCGGCGCGGCGAATGGCGCGAAGAGAAGCACGAACGGAAGCAGCACGAAAAAGAGATGAAGCGCGAGCGGAAGGAAGACCGGCGTGATGACCGGGACGACCGGCGTGATGACCGGGACGACCGGCGGGACGACCGGAACGACCGCGGCCGTGGCCACGGCCGCGACTGAAGGCCCTTGGGCGGGTCGGGGGG
>JANXQJ010000039.1 GCA_025356865.1 Deltaproteobacteria bacterium
CGCCCACAGGTACCAGTGCCCGCGCAGGAAGACGAGTCCGTATGGCGCCACCGTGCGGCGCGCCCGCGCATCGCGCTCGATGGAGTGGTAGTGGAACTGCAGCGTCTTGCGCCGGCGCACCGCATCATCGAGCAGCTCGAGTACCAGCGGATCCTGCGCGCCGAACGGCAGCAGGATCAGCTCGCGTACACCGCAATCCATGAACGGCACATCAAAGGCGAGCTTGCGCAGGGCGGACGTGGCGTCGGCCGCCAGCACGGGGTGCTTTATGGCCTGCATCCGTTCCGCCGCTCGTGCGATCATCGCCAGCTCATCGGGCTCGAATACCACGTCAGGCGGCAGCGCCGGCTTGCCGCCGCGTGTGGGCGCCGCGTGCGCCGCAGTCGACTTCTTGACGCCAATCCGAGGCAGATAGAAGTCCCGCGATACGAGCTTGTACTGCTTGTCGCCCTTCTCGATCTCTACGGTCTCAATGGGAACGCCGATCTTGCGAAGTTCGTCCTTGTCGCGCTCGAACATCCGCATGCGCGCGTCGCCCCGCTGCTTGGGGTCTTGATACGCCGGCACATCCTTGGCGAGCAGCTCAAACGAGGTCGGATAATGACGTGACAGGAGGGCCGCGAGGAGATCGACCCACCGTTGTGTTTTCGAGGCGGTTGGCATGGAACAGAATGTGGCGCAGGCCACTGACAGTGGCTACTCGGCGGCACTCACTAGGCCCGGCGGAATCAGACCCGCCGGCCCGTGCGCGCGCACCAATTCGGCCAATCCCTCCTGGTCCAGCAGTGCGTCCCGAAGCAACCGGTCGGTGACGGCGTCCAGCAACAGCCGGTGAGCCACGAGCATCTGCTTGACCACGCTGTACTCGATGCGCAGAAACTCGCGCACCAGCCCTTCGACGTGCGCCTCCTCGGACGCGCTGAATGGATCGTCATCGATGCCCGCGACCGCGAGGTTTGAGCCCGCCTGACCGTCCCGTTCCATGGCCGGGGCAAATCCCCAGAACGAGAACGCCATGCCCGCCTGGATGGTCGCCCGCTTCAGGTCTTCCCGCGCGCCGTTCGACACGTGCTCCGCCCCGAACCCAAGCTCTTCCGCGGCGCGCCCCGCCAGCAGAATGCGCACTCGCTGCCGCATGTCCGCGTACGTCACCTGATCGCCACTCTCCATCAGGTACTGCAGCGAATCCACCACCACGCCGCTGTAATGCACCGACGGGATGATCGACGAACATTCAGGGATGTTGCGGCCGTTCGATCCAATGACCGCAACGACAGCGTGTCCCGCCTCATGCATCGCCGTCTGCCGGCGAACCCGCTCCGGCTCGTCGGGCAGCCGGTCCGATTCGGCAAATCCATGCAGCGCCACCTGCACGAGATCCAGGAACTCGAGCGGACGTCCAGCGCGCGCGATCAGCCGCCGAAGCCGCAACAACGCCAGGTCGCGACGGCGATCGTCGGAATATTCGCGTGTGAAGAGCATCCCCACCTTGCCGGGTACCTGGGTCACCGACACCGCACACCGGTCGCGGCCGATGCGGTCGATGATGTCCTCGCCGAGTGCTTCCGTCCTGGGCGACTGCACGCGAAGAAAGCGGTCGAACGTGCCCGGACGCCGAAGGTTCATGGCCAGCGAACGGATGTCCTCCGCTGAGGTCACGAAGATGACGGGATGCGCCGGGTCAAACGCCGCGATCGCAGAGGCAATCGCCGACTGCACCTTGGCCTTTTCGCTGGCGACGTCCCCATCATCGCGATCGCTCTTTCCTTTGGTCCAGCGTCCCGGCTCGAGGTAGGCAATCGCGGGCGCACCAGCCTGCGGGTCTTCGCGCGCCACGAAGTCGGCCACATCATCGAGGGCCACGTTCACGAACTGCATGCCCGCATCGGCCGCGACGCGTCGCAGCATCGCCGTGCATAGCGACTCATCCTCGGTCAGCAGTACAACCGCGCGCCCGGCCAAGTCCCACGGCTCAGCGTCAGCCGTGTCAAGCGCACGGCGCATTTCGGCCGCCCATTCGCGGACGCAGTCGTTGCCCGGAAAGCGTTCCCAAGCAAGCGCGCCGTCCTGCTGGACGGCGCTGGTTTCCTCGAGCAGTGCAGTTGTCCCATCGATCATGTTGCCCTCCGGCCTGATGCGGTGAATCGGTGTTCTCGTCTGTATGCCGAATAGAGCGCAGGGACTCTGACAATCGACTCCACGGTGCCCGCCGAATGTCAGAGCGCCCCTTCATGATTGTCCATGTCAGCACTGCACCCACTTCAGTCCATGACACCGATGCCCACCGACGCTCCGCTCGCGCGACCCTGGTCCAACACCTACTGGCTCCCCGGTGGCCGCGTGTTGTGCGGGGAATATCCGGGCCACATGAAGCCATCGGAGGCGGCCAAGAAGCTGAGGGCGCTCGCCCGGTTCGGCGTGTCTACCTACATCGACCTCACCACCGCTGAGGAGGGGCTGACGCCCTACACGCCCGGCGCCCTCGGCGTCGAAGTGGACCGCAATCCGGGCGATCCATACTCGCTCGAGTATCCCGTGGCAAAGCGCGAGGTGCACCACTTCCCCATCAGGGATCTTGGTGTTCCCGACGAAGCGCTGATGACGCAGATCCTCGACACCATCGATGACGCGCTGGCGTTCGCGCGCACGATCTACATCCACTGCCTGGGCGGCGTGGGACGCACTGGCACGGTAGCGGGATGCTGGCTGCGTCGGCATGGCGCGCAGCCAGACGAGGCGCTAGACATCATCGCAGACCGGTGGAGGGCAATGAGCAAGCGCCGCCGCGCCCCGGTGTCACCGGAGACCAGCCAACAGCGCCGCTATGTGCGCGAGTGGAAGGAACGCCTCACGGCGCGCGCGCGTCTTCCCGTGCTCGCACGCGAGCGCTGCCTCCGCGGCGCGCTGCTCGGCGGCGCGGTGGGCGATGCGCTGGGCGCGCCGGTGGAGTTCATGTCACTCGACGGTATCCGGGAGCAGTTCGGCGAGCAGGGCATCGTCGACTTCGTCCCAGGCATGTGGCCCGCCGGCTCCATCACTGACGACACGCAGATGTCGCTGTTCACCGCCGAGGCCATGATGCGGTTTGAGGCGCGCGGTTACAGCCGCGGGTTCGCTTCACACAGGGACGTGGGCTATTACGCGTACCGACGTTGGCTGCACACGCAGGGAGTGCCCGTCGCACTCGAAGCCGACCAGCGCGGCTGGCTCGTAGAGCGAAAGGAACTTCACCAGCGGCGCGCCCACGGCGTGACCTGCATCGAGGCGTTGACGCTTCGCGAGCGATATCCGGAGTACACCAACGACAGCAAGGGCTGCGGCGGCGTGATGCGTGCCGCACCATGCGGCCTGTACGGGGATGCGACGCCCGAGATGGCATTCGTCTTCGGCGGCGACCTGGCGCGCATCACACACCACCACCCCGAGGGCTACATCGCTGCAGGCGTCTTCGCGGCGCTCATCGCGTCACTGCGCGACCGCATCGACCTTACAAGCGCCGTGCAGCGCGCGCTCGGCCTCGCGCTCGTGCATCGCGCCCAGGCGCCACGTACCGCAGCGCTCTTGGAGCAGGCAATCGCCCTCGTCGATCCCGAGTCGCCACTGACGGCCGAGAAGGTCGAATCACTCGGCCGGGGCTCCGTGGCCGAAGAGGCGCTCGCGATCGCCGTGTATTGTGCGCTCGCGGCGCAAGGCGACTTCGCCACCGGCGTGCGGCTTGCAGTCAATCACTCCGGCGACTCCGACTCCACCGGCGCCATCTGCGGCAACATCCTCGGCGCCGCGCTCGGCGTCAACGCCATTCCCGCCGCGTGGCTCGAGCAACTCGAGGCCCGCGACGTGATCGTGCAGGTGGCTGATGACTTGGCCACTGGCTGGCGCACCGGCGCCGACTGGTCAGAGCGGTATCCGCCGAACTGAGGCGCGACGGGAACGGACGTCTGAGGCTCAAGCGGTCACATCGGCCGCGTCGTCACCCGCCGTGAGCATCCCACCCGCCGCATCATCTTCTGCCGTCGCCATATCAACGAGCTTGGGGTCGAGCCGCTTCTTGGCCCGCACCCCGAGCTCGATGAGCATCTCCGCCTGCCGCACCAGGTTGCCGCGGCCGGTGTGCAACTTGGCCTTGGCTGCCTTGAAGCCGTCGTGCGCCTTGTCGAGCTGATCTTCCACTTTTTCCAGATCGCCAATGAAGCTCTCGAACTTTGCGTACAGCGCTTCGCCACGCTCGGCGATCTCCACCGCGTGCTTTGACTGCCCGTCCTGCTGCCACAGGTAGCTGATCATCCGCAGTACGTAGAGGAGCGTGCTGGGACTGACCAACAGAACGTGCTTATCCCATCCGAAACGGAATAGCTCCGGGTCGGCCGTCAGCGCTTCGAGAAAGGCGCCCTCGACCGGCAGAAACATCACCACATAATCGAGCGCGTTCAGGGTATAGAGTTCCTGATACGCCTTCTCCGAAAGCCCCTTGATGTGGGCGCGCACCGAGTCAACGTGCGCCTTGCGCAGACGGTCGCGCTCCTTGTCGTCCTGCGCCACCACGTAGTCGCTGTATGCGGTGAGGGTCACCTTGGAGTCGATGACGACGTCGTGTGCCTCGGGGAGGTGCAGCACGACGTCCGGAATGACGCGGTTTCCTTCTTCGGCGATGTGCGATCCCTGCCGCACGTAATGCGTGCCCTCAATGAAACCCGCCGCGTCGAGCAGCCGATCAAGAATCATCTCGCCCCAGTCGCCCTGCACCTTGGAGTCGCCCTTGAGCGCCTTGGTGAGGTCGTTGGCCTGATCGCTGAGGATGTCGCTCTTCTCGCCGAGCGCACGCACCATCTCCTTGAGCGCGCCGCGGTCGCTGGAGTCGGCGACGTACACCTCGTCCACGCGCTTGCGGAAGCCGTCGAGGTCGACCTTCAGCGGGGTGAGCAGCTGGGCGAGCGCCGTCTCGTGCAACGCCACGAACTTCGTCCCCTTCTCTTCCAACAGCTCCGCCGCGAGCGCGCGGAACCGCGTGGACATCTCCTCGGTGGCCGACTGCAGAAAGACTTGTTGCTTCTCCGCCTGTTCAATGGCCGCCTTGAATGCGGATTCTTGACCTGACAGCTCCTTCTCTCGCTGCGTCACGACAGCCTGCAGGGCCGTCTGCTTTGCGCCCCACTCAGCAGCGCTCCGCTCCCACTCGGCTATTCGCGCTTGCTTGGCATCACTCTCGGCCTTCAGGCCAGCAATCACGGCCGACTGCGCACTGTCCGCGGCGACCACGGCGGCACGCTGCGAGAACCAGGCGATGAGCGCGCCGAGTGCGGCGGCGACCAATGCAATGATGATGTACGTGGTCATGACCAAGTGATGATTGGTGAGGAACCGTGCGCCATAAGAGTAACCCCAACCGACTGACACTCGCTTGCCGCATTGTCAGTCGGTGCCATGACATTTCCCGCACATCCACCAGGAGCCCCGTTGTCCGTTCGGCGAACGTCCGCCCCACAATCCGCTGACGCCGCCCTCGAACGCCTTGCGTTCGAGGCCCAGTGGCTCATGACCCACCATCCGCCCGTGCTGTTCGACCGCAACAAGCAGGAGGTGTTCGACGTCGCCTGCCCCGTCGGCAGTACGCACGCCGGCGACATCGACTACACGCGCTGGCCTGAGATGGCGCTCCCGGAGCGGGCCACGCCCGCGCTCGCCGCGCACTTGCTCGCGGTGCACGAGGGGGTGTACGACTACGTGCCACACGCACTCAGCCAGCCGTCCACACAGTGGCACGTGAACTTCGCCGACCCTAGCCTCTTCTGCGCCTATGGTTCAGGTCTCTTTGCGCAGGACGAGATGCAGGTGGCCGAGCACCCCGTGCTCGGCGCGCTGCGCGAGGCGCTCAAGGCGCGCGGACTGCCCACGCTGACCGCTGAGGGTGGGCTCGCGACGCCGGTGCTGGTGAAGGGCGCCGAGCGGCGCTGTTGCGTGCGCATTGATCGCAACGCCGCGCAGGGGCGTCCGCGTGGGCTCTACGGCAATGCGTTCTCCGCGGCCGAGCCGGCCGTGGTGCGCCAGGCCACGACGCGCCTCAACCCGCCCGCGCGAAGCAACCTCATTGCCATGGCGGCGCCGTCGCACGGTCGCGGTCGCTACACCGAGTCCGACGTGCGTGAAATCATGGTAATCGCATACAGCGCGTTTTCCGCTGCCGTGCGCGAGTCGGAACAGCACCTCGCCGTGATCCACACCGGCTATTGGGGCTGCGGCGCGTTCGGCGGCAATCGCGTGCTGATGACCATGCTGCAGCTGTTCGCCGCGCAGCTGGCCGGCGTGCAGCTGCTCGTCTTTCACACTGTCAGCGCCGAGGGGCGCGCGCCGGCCGACGAAGCCGTGGCGCGCGTGCGCGGCGAGCTGCCCGCGCTGGGCATCGACGTGCCGGCGCTGGTGAAGTGGATTGCAGGGATGGGGTTTCGGTGGGGAACGAGCGACGGCAACTGATCATCGGTGACGTCAGCGCAGTTGCTGAAACACGCCCAGCCGATCCGTCACCTGCCAGTGGCCGGTGATGCGGTCGCCTGACATGGAATAGATGGTGATGCCCGACGTCTTCACTGGCTTTCCCGTGGCCTTGAATCCCGGAGTGTCGGCAAGGAAGGTTCCCGTCCAGGTCCACGAGACCGCCACTTGGATGCCGTCCTCGAGCATCGCGACTATGGTGAACCGCTGATCGGGAAACGGCGCGCGCGACACGCGAATGCGTTCCTTGAACGCCTCACGAGTCAGCGTCTGCCCATCCCACGGGTCACCCGGATCGTGGTGAATCGTGTACGTGGGCATGAGGAAGCGATCGCACGCCTCCACGTCGCCGTCATTCCAGACAACATGCAGGTAATCAGCCAACATCTCCTTGGCGACACTCATCCTGGGCTCCCGGTGCGCGCGCTGGTTTGCGCGAATGCGGTATGTAGGTGACCTATATTATAGATGTAGATAATAATATCCGGATGTAATATAATGCAAATAACAGCCGGATAAAAATACACGTGCCATCGATTTCGCGCGCGGGATAGCAGGGCTCTCCTCTTCCCGGCCGAACTCGCCCTGGGGGGTGTCGGCAGCCGCATGTGGCTCGAGCCGCACTACCACGACGCTGCACTCCGACCTATGGGCAAGCTGAAGACGATTGTCCCCGAGCGCCCCGATGCGCCCGACATGGTGCTCGACGCGTGCCTCGCCTTTGCGCCTGCGCTCTTTGCGGCCAGGTGCCCATCGCTCGACCGCGTGACGAAGGAACTCGGCGACCTCGATCAGCTCGACTTCAACCTGGGGCAGAAGAGGATCCCCGCGTCGTGGCCGGCGCTACGTGAGCAAGCACGCGCCGAGTTCGCCAAGATTGGCGTGTGGAGCACTGAACTCGAGCTGGTGGGCGGGGCGCGCTGAGCCGCGCGTGTGATGACAGGGAAGTGAAGTCGGTGACGAATATGGACGACTGCGCTTCGTTGATCCGTCGCGACCTGTCGCAATACGATGTACCTGCGGGGAACGAACGGGTGATGGAACGCGAAACACGCGGACTTAGCCTCGGTTGAATGCCAGTCCATTTCAGCCGCGGCTCCATCACCCATGCCCCAGCATCGGTTTACGGCCTATTTTGAGCATGAGGTCCTGCGGAAGCGTTCTTACTTGCGACGCGAATGGTGCATTCGCGTGATTGAGGCACCAATTCGGGTGGAGCGCCAGGAGAACAATCGTTACCGCTTCTGGGGCTTCGTGCCCGAACTGAACGGCCGTGTGCTTCGCGTCGTGACGCTCGACGACATGCTGACCATCCACAACGCCTTTCCCGATCGCGGGTTCACGCCATGAAAGTCAACTACCATCCCGATACCGACTCCCTCTACATCGATCTCTCCGAGCAGGCGAGCGTCGATAGCCGCGAGGTCTCGGCTGGGGTCGTGCTGGACTATGACGCGGCGGGTGACTTGGTGGGCATCGATATCGACAACGCGAGCCGGAAAGTGCAGCTGGAGCGCCTGGTTCTTACCCGCATGACGGCGACGATCGAGCGCATCGCCGGGTAGTCTCGCCGCGCTTGACTACCCGACGTGGGCGCATGATACGTGCGGCGCCGGCAACTCGGTCATTCCTACGGCTCGCCCGCCTCACGCCGCGTCGGCCGCGCCAGCGCCTCGTCGTACCTCGCCCGCCCGCGGCTCTGGTTGTACGAGCGCTGCTTCAGGTACTTCACGTCGGCCACGGTGGCCTGCTCCTCGCTGAGCACGCGTTCAAGTGCACGCAGGTCGTCCATCTCGCGAATCACCGTGCTCGACCCGCACTGCGGTGACTCCGCCAACATTGCGACCGCCGAGTGCAGCGCATTCGCCGCGCCGCCGCTATCGCCGCGTTCCTGACGCTCGGCGGCGTCCTTGCGTGCTTTGGCGGCCTGCGCCAACAGGACTTCGGTTTCGATGGTCGGCTCGACGCGCGCCGACTCGCTGAGGTTGGCGGCGATGGGGAACGTCACCGTCTCGTGGTTCACGCCGCCCGCGTTTGTCATCACATCGGATTCGAGACGCACCTGCGCCACGGCGCCGTCGATGGCCTTGGCCGCGCGATTGTTGACCACGAACTCGATGAGCACCCGACGCGGCTCGCGGGCGTAGAGATCGCCAAGCGGCACCGTGATGTGGTCGCCCTGGGCGACGGTGGGCCAGTCGCCCCAGATGTTGATGTTGCGCACCGCGGCGGTGCCAGTGAGCGTGACGGTGAGATTCTGGGCGGAGAGCGACAGCAGGCCCTCGATTTCTTCGAGGAAGACCATCGACGCCTGGTCGACGCGTTCGATGTACCAGGTGTTGCCGTTGCCGGCGTCGGCCATGGCCTTGAGCAGATTCTCGTCGTAATCCTCGCCAAAGCCCACGGTGCTGGTGCTGATTCCCTGCGCGGCGGCTGCGCGGCACATCTCGGCCAGCTGCTTGCGATTGGTGATGCCGGCGTTGGCCTGACCGTCGGTCATCAGGATGATGCGGTTGACGGTGGCGTCGCCGTCGCGCGACTTCGCCGCGAGCGTGCGCCCCATCAGCCATCCACCACTAAGATTGGTATTGCCGCCGCTTTCGATGTGCGCGATGGCCGCCGAGAGCTGCCCGTCGGCGGCAGTGGCGCCTTCGGCGAGGGCCTGCACGTCGTGATCAAAGACCACGAGTGATGCCTTGTGCGCGGGCGCCATCCGCTGCACGAGCTGCATGGCCGCGTGCTTCGCCGCCGCGAGCTTATCGCCGGCCATCGACCCTGACCGGTCGAGCACGAGGGCGATGTTCAGGTTGGGCGCGGACGCCGTGCTGACGGCGTGCCCTTCGATGGTGAGGAGGGCGCGCACGATGGTGTGGCCACGGCGGGGCGCCGGGTTCCAATCGCAGACGAGCTGGTGCTGCATGGATCCTCCGAGTGGGTGCTAATTGAAAGCTCGGAGGGAGGTCTGACAGTCGCGGCGCTGTTGCGGGATCGCGCGGGCGCACCGTTGCTGGCGTCTGTGGGAGGGCGTCGCTACCCGGCCTGTTCCATCTTCTGGCGGAATCGCTGACGAGGTCCAGATGCAACTGACGGAGTCTCCGGAAATCCCGGGGCGATTTGCTACCGTCAAATGAGGTAGCCCGGTGGCTGCCGACGTCTGATCCATCATCGGGGACTACCTCAGCGCGCCAAACTCATCTGGCTAGTCACCAAGTGGCGTGTGCTAATCTAACATATTATTTATCATAATACGCTTTACAATATATCTTTTTACGCTACATTACAGTCCATGCCTGACCAGAATGAACCCCTCTTTCGAGGCCTCGAGGCACTTGGCGAACTCCTGGCCTCAAGAAGCCAGTCGTACAGCTGCGTCGTTGCCGGGGGAGCGTCGCTCGCCGCGCTCGGCGTGCTCGTTCGCGTCACGGGGGACGTCGACGTCATGGCCGTTCGCGATGCGACCGGCGAGATCGTGCTGGCCCCTCCGGCATTACCACTATTCATGGTGACTGCCATTCGCGAGGTGGCCCGCGAGTTCAACCTGCCGGCAGACTGGATGAACACGCAGATGGCGGCGGGCCTCGAGGCGGGCATGCCGCCAGGATTCGCCGAGCGGCTGTCGTGGCGACCGTTCGGCGGACTGCATGTGGGCTTTGTTGCACGCCGCGACCTCATTGCACTCAAGCTGGAGGCGGCGAGCGACGATCCACCGCACGGCCGGACCGCCGTGCATCTGGGCGATCTCATCACGCTCGGCGCGACGCCCCAAGAACTCGACGACGCCGCACAGTGGGTCCTGAAGGTCAACGTCGATCCGCGACGCAACCAAACGATTGCCTGGGTGAAGCACCATGCTGCCGAAAGCGATTCTCGCTAGTACCGACCGACTCGGCGTCGCGGCCGTCCGCTGCGCCTGGTCACAGTGGTCGTCCATTGGCGCGCTGACTGTTGGTGGCCCGCAGATTGACAATGAGATCGTTGATATCGAGTCTCTCATCTTGACGAGTCTCGGTTTGGCGCGGCGTGAGCCGAGGCTTCGCACCTTGGCCACCGATTGGACCGTACGGAACTCAGGGCTTGTGAGTATCGCGCGTCTTCGTGCGCTTTTGCTCGGTCCGTTCGCGAAAACGGAACTTGAGATCGGTGAGCTCGCGCACGTCGTATCGACAACCGGCGGTGATGCCCGGTGGCGAACGCTCGTGAAGGGCAGCGGGGACCGCGTTTCCCGTGTCGCCGAGGCGAAGCCGCGGATGCGCAAGGCCGTGCCGCCGCGCTGGCGCGACGCGCGAACGTTGCTGCTGCAGCTTCGACGCGGATTCGGCGTTGGGGTGAAGCCCGACCTGCTCGCCATCCTGCTCGGTTCGCGCGGTGCCTGGGTTGACGTTTCGACGTTGTCGGAGCTCAGCGCATACTCGGTGGCCGGCGCACGGCGCAGCGCCGACGACATGGCGAACGCCGGCCTGGTTGAGACCTCTAGCGGCCACAGTCGCGCATTTCGCGCCAACGTGTCCGCCTGGACAGCGCTGCTTCCCGCTATCGGAATCCCAATCTGGCGGCGGCGCGCTGAAGGATTTGCGTTCGCACTGCACTGGCAGAACCACGTTCAGGGAAAGGCCGCCTCGCACGACTCCGAACTGTCCGTGGCGCTCAGTTTCAGCGCCCTGATGACCAAATTCTGGCGGCTATGGCTGGAAGCGGGCATCACACAGGAGCCGGTGTCGGATGACCCTAGCAATGCCTGGGCGTCACGAAACGTCGCGATTGAGGCGTTGGTGCGCTGGTTCGAGGATCGTGCGCAGTACGGTGACGAGTATGAGAGGGGGCTTTAGTGGGTGAAAGCCACGCGCGCTTGATTTTCCCACCCATCCCACCCATCCCACCCATCCTCCATCCGCGCGGCGATTTCCTGACTTGACGGGCCGCGCACGGGGTTCGCCCCGCCGGCTCCGCCAACAACCGTCTAAGCCACGTGCCCATCGGCCCGCGACTGAATGTCAGTCGCGGGCCGTAGCTTTTTCTACAACTGACGGACCCGGCCACCTGCGCCTCGGTGGCGGGAGCAGCACCAGCATGCAGAAGACGGCGAGAGCATCGGCTCGTTGACCCGTCTGCCACTCCGTAGTCCTGCCCACATCCGGGCATCACGGTGGCCCAGCCGACCGGCGTTGATAGTTGTTCGTTGACGCCGGACCCATGCGCGAGCGAGGCGTGACCTCTTCGAAAGGACGGACGCAATGACCACTCCCACCAATTCCAACACCCCGCTCGACGACGGCGACGACTTGCTGGCGTTGCCGCCGCACGACACTCCGTGGGTGGCGGCCGACTTCCGCGACGAGAGTGCGCGACTGCTCGTGGACGCCATGTACCGGCGGCGCGACGTCCTGATGCGTGACTCGGCGCTGGTGCCGGTGCAGAGCTACGAGGTGCTGCCCCCCGAAGCCGGCCCGTCCGGCGCGATGACGTGCGGCATGCTGCTGTCGCTGTGGGCCAGGAGCGCGCTGTGCCGAGGCGAGTGCCCCGTGTGCAAAGGACTCGCGCTGGCGATGGCGTTTGGCGGCGGCGAGGAGTGGATTGTGACGGGGGTGTGCCGGCAGTGCGGATACCTGACCCAGCGCACCGGCGTGCGTGAGGAGATATTGGCGGAGCTCGAGTGCGCCCTCGAGGGGACGCGTTACAGGCTACTGTCGGACGACCAATTCATGAGCAGCAACGGCCTGCAGCACCACGCACTGCTCGATGTCCTGCGGGCACTCGGCGAGGTGCTGTTGCCGAGCGCGCATTACGGGCTGGCGGTATCGACGTCGGAGCAAATGCTGGCGTGGGTGAATCCGTTGCGCGCCCGCGCGCGCCACTGGGTGTGGCGCGGGTCGGTGCGCCACGTGCCGACGGGGGCGCTGGTGCAGCCGACGGACGATGTGCGCGCCGCGATGGTGCGCTTTGTGATGGTGCATCTGGAGAGTACGGGGACGTTCCCGGAGCTGGATCATGATGCGGCGGACCAGCTGCGGTATTGCTTTCCGATGATTAGCTAGGGGTGGTGGTCATGCCGATGCGGGCGACGTGACCAGTGGAATGCGATATCCACACGACACGGAGTCTGGGGATGCCTCGGTGCGCGTTTCCGAACAACGCATCCCGATGCAATGATGAAAGGCGGTCCCTTTCGCGCTCAGCCTCAACTAATTCACTCGATCCTGGGGGCCCGATTGTCTGGCTCACTCTGGCGGGAATTGCGGGGGGACCCGCAGGCATAGGTACAGCTCACCTCGTGGACGCGACTGCGGGCGTCCTGCAAGTTGGATACTTGGGCGATGGCGCGCGCAGCCGACTGGCCTTCCATGTGGACCTAGCGCCCCGCGACAAGCCGCTGCTGCCATGCGGGCCCGCCAAGCATCACTCTGACCCCCGACTCACTCACCAAGAGATGCACGCGCAGCGGAGATGCAACCATCCATAAACGCGTCGACCTCAGCCTCCGCTCTCGCCTCGAACAGAACGCCACCACCGTTCCGATTCAACACCTTCATGAAGGCATCGAAGCGGTCATCATTGGAGAGAGTCCAGGACTCACGCCGCATTGCCCGCACGACGGCTCGAGCGACCGCCCGACGCGCCGCGCTACCGGGGCGTTCCACGAACTGCATTCGGACATCGGCGCGTTTAACGATTAGGTCCAAAGCGCCTTCAGGGTCTTCAGGATCGGCGATGGATGCGATGTGCATGTTCCACCACAAGCGGGAGAGCGCGTTGTCGTCACGGATGCCTGTTACGCCAGAGGCGAACATATGCAGCTTGATCGCCGTGATCAGCGCATCTTCCGTCTTTCCAGTAAGCCAGCGTTCCCTGCTGTATTCAAGACACTCCACGTGCGTGAGCCGCGTCCAAATGCGCTCATCAGCAGCGATTGCTGGCGTCATACCCGAGAGCGCAGCGTGAAGACGTTTTGAGTTCGCCACATCGGCTTCCGCTGATCGCTTCGTTCCATCCAAGCCTGCCAACGCGTCGTAGTCCACCTTCACCAGTTTGGATTCGATTGCCCATCCATTTTCGTAAGCGAGACTCGTGAAGTCGCCGCTCGCGTAGCGCTCGATGTTGCCCTCGATGCTGTCGTGCAACGTGAGCAGCACCTGCTCAGAGAGAAAACGAAGTGGCTCGCTCATGCCTCCCCTCCGGCATCAGGCAGCAGGAGCGACAGATGCCTACTCGGGAAATCGAGCAGACGCTGCGCACTCTCAAAGAGTGACTGAGGATCATCAGGATCGATCCCTTTTGAGTCGCACTTGGCCGCGAAAGCCTTGTACCACCTGCGCTCCGTGAAATCGTTGCCATTGCCGCGCAGCATCTCGAGCACCTCCATCACGGCAGGCAGAAAGACGCTGTTCAGTAGCGCAGCGCGTCCGGCCTGCTGTTCACGCAACAGGCTGATCGTGTCAAACGTCTTGGGGTCAGCAAGAATCTGTATGCGGTCTGCATCGGGATTCACACGCATGTTGCCTTCAGAAAGGCTGTCCGACTTCTGAAGCTCGAAGATGCTCTCGAGAGTTGCCAGCTTTGCCTGACCAACGCTGATCACGCGCTCTGGTCCGATGGCAATTACGTCTCTGTGAGTCAGTGACAGCGGTGTCGGGAATTCCGGATGGATCCCATCCGGGGACCATTCGGTCAGAGGCTTTTCAAGCCAGACGAACGACCGAATGGACACTCTGTTGAGAAGCGCGCCGGGCGGAAAATCGGTGCGCCCAGCCGGCCACGCCAGTCGATGGAGGTCCCGGTAGTACGTGTCATCGCAACGTACGAACATGCCGACGGCCGCCTGCCCTGACTCGACAAGTTGCATTATGCACGGCTCGGTGAGCGTCACCGAATGCTGTACGCAAAGGGCCCCCGTGGCAGATAGCTCTTTTGTCTCGATCTCGACGTCGAACTCACCGGACGCGAAGTCATTTGAGTAGGCGCTGAGCACCGGATACGGGAACCTTGAAAGTTCTGATACTCTCATTCTGCCCCCTGCGAAGCAGCTACGTCGGCTGCGAGCACCTCAATAGGTCCGACGTAGGCATCAGCCAACGTAATGTTGACGCTCACACGCACTCCCTTGGTCACATCGAGAACGAGTGCTCCATCCTTCAAGGTACCCTTGTCTGCGCCTGAGATTCTCAGGTCAACGGTGTCGTTGACTCCCGTTGCCTGCAGGGTGAGGACGATGGGGCCGTCGACGTCCGGTGTGAGGTAGAGACGGCGCCCGTAGGGCTCGTTCTCGATGGTGAAGATCGTGTTCCGCACGTCCAGAAGCGGTGCGTACTCACGGACTCCGCGCTGCCCCTGCCCGCCTTTGCCGACGCCCGTTCCCGCACCAGTACCGCCTCCCGGGCCCCCGCCACCGCTGCCCGTCCCACCACTTCCTCCTGTCTCTCCCGAGGAGGTAGCAGGCGTGACTTTCCGTGGCGGCTTGAGTTTTGGAGGGGTGAAGCGGTACGTCTCAGGATCGCGCTCCCCCTGATCGCTTTCCGGAGACTGACCGGACGTCTCCTGGGAGAAGTACTTTCCGAGCTCGTCCAGCACCACTGCGTTCTGGTGTTCAACGCCTGTTGCCTGCCTGATCAGGTCACGCAATTGCGACCCAAGCTTCTTCATTGCGGCTTCGGTTGCGGACCGCTTGGCCGGATCAGCGATTCGCGCGGCGGAGAGCTCATCGTGCGCCGGATTCTCGAGGCGCTTCATGATCTTCACCGCGTCTCCGCCGACCGGCTCCACTAGCGCGACAAAGTCGCGCGAGCCCGGAAAGCGCTTTAGTGGATGCCCAAAGTGTCGGAGGTTGTCGGTAATGTACATACCGTTTCTCACGAAGCCGATTCTCCTGGGCAGGTTCTCGTCAATGAGAACGCGTACCTGGAAGTCCCCCAGCCCCTCAATGCTGATGGAACGATCTTGCGCCAGCGGCGAAGTGAGACAACGAAAGAGCTGTGCGGAGAACTCAAGATCCTGACGCTGTCCCGATGTCTCAGCCGCCTCCAGAATGTCTGTCCTGGTGAGCAGCGACTCAACCGAATTCCGGTTGACCTCGAACCTGCGCGAGTCAACTTCAAAGACCATCTCTTCACGATGGATGGCACAGAAGAAGTTCGTCACGAGGGACGAGGTCATGAGCTCCGCCCAACCTTCGTTCTGCCTGAAGCCCATGCAGAAGATGGACGTGCCGCGGTCGTCGCGGCGGAGCCAATCAGGCACGAGTGACGGATCAGTTACGGCGGTGAATCCCTCCGGATTACCCCAATATCCCGTTCCCCTTCGGGACTTGCCGTTGGCATCCAAATGCGACACCAGCTTGATCTTTCCTTGAGCCGCGTACTCGTCGCTGCCGGAAGCGGCCGCGTAACGTGTGGAGAACATGACCATATAAAGGTCAGACACTGCGAAGGAGGCGTTTTTTCCGATGCCGAAGGAACCGCCTGACGTCTCGCTGTCCTTAGTACTTACCCCCGAGGCCTTCAGTAGCGAGTGGAAGGGTGTGCCGGGTTCGTCAGGCGGCCCCGTCAACCCTCGCGTGTTGTAGTCCGCGATTCTAAGGACCGGAATGGTCGCTGCGCTCGCGACATTTCGTGCGTTCTTGAAGAACTCGATCTCCTTCTCGTGTACCGCTGTCGCCGCACACGCATTGAGCGCCAGCTCTAGCTCATGGTAGGCTGGAATCTGATCCGGCGGGAGGCCAAGTACGTCGAAGGTGAGCTTGACCGGGGTCGACTCCGCGGCGTCACGCGTGTTCTGACCTGCTTCGCGTGCCGCGCTTGCATAGGGTGCGTTTCGGAAAGTCTCAATCCCGGCATCGCCGAGGCCGTCTATTTCGCCGGCCTCGTTGGGCAGGAACGTCAAGGTGGGAAATGTCATCGGTTCTGTTTGCTCAGGTGGCAGCAAGGAGTTGAGCGGTGCGGGGGCGTCCTGACGGAGCGAGATGAGAATTCGGAGCTAGCTGAGCGAGAACTCGGACTCACCGCCGTTGCCGGTCGTACCGAAACGTCCTCTCATCGTGTCGATCTCGCGATTCAGAGCACGGACGATCTTCTTCACATCCTCTTCCGTGAACTCGTAGGCGGATCGGTTGGAAAGGTTGCCGATCAACCGAATGTCGTTGAGAGCCCGATTGACTCGATTGTTAGCAATCTCTACAAACTTAGCGCGCCTGTCTCTCTTCAAGCGTCCTCCTGACAACGTGGGCATCATACCTATGCGACTATCGTAATACATATCGCATATGTGTGCAATATTTAGTGTATATTATCGCTAGACGACACGAAGATACGCGATTGGTGAATCATTCTTCCTGACGGAAGAATTTTCTAAGTTATTCACTTACATCGACTTATCTTCGCATGAAAGAGAAAACACCCACTCAAAGCGTCTGTCTCCAGATCCACTTGGGCATCTGCCTTCCGGTAGAAGATGTTCAGATGAAGCTATGGGAGCGCAATCCACCAACCCGAGATACTGACGAGATGAGATGCCAATTCCGCCGACGCGCCCTGATTTCGTCGACGATTGCCTTGAGAACTCCCGGGCGCTCCGCCTCGCACTCCCAGACCACCATAACGTGCCAACCAAGCTCGGCGAGCGCCAGCTGAACTCGCGCGTCTCGCGCGATGTTGGCCGCGAACTTCGCATACCTGAAACCTACATTGGACTTTGGCGTCGCCGTCAACTGGCACCCGTGGTGTCGATGCCAATAGCAACCGTGTACGAACACCGCCGTCTTTGAGGAGCCGATTGCGAGATCAGCCCTGCCTGGAAGCCGGCGGTCGTGCAGGTGGAAGAGAACTCCGGCGCGGTGAGGATACGATCTGACTCGAAGCTCCGGTGCTGTATTTGAGCCTCGGATTCGGGACATGTTCCGAGAGCGCCGCTTTGGCGTTATTCGGTCCGTCACGCCCTACACTATCCGGCTCGCGACTTCCGCGATTTGCCGGGAGAGCTCCGGAGGCACAGCATTTCCCACCTGGTGGTATTGTGCTGTTCGCGGTCCACAAAAGAGATAGTCATCCGGGAAGGTCTGCAGGCGCGCAGCTTCGCGGACCGTGAGACTTCGACACTGAAGCGGGTCTGGATGGATGTAGTAGTGCCCGTCCTTCGAGATGTGTGACGTGATCGTTGTCGATGGGCGGCCTCCCAGCTGGACTCGAAACCGGTCGTTGAACAGGCCCCCTCTCACTGCTTCGGCAGCATTCGCGTGCAGGGGCAGCAAAGACGGAGGGAGGTCGCTAAGGACGGGCGACTTCCCGCGCGCGCGCGCATAGCACGCCGCGAAGAAGTAGCGCTCCAGATCCGCGGCGATGTGGGCTCGGGTCGAATGGTTCACGAATCCAGCGAGAGCATCACAACCAGCACGGAGTGACCTCACGTACTCTGCTCCGCGGCCCGCCTTCGGCGGCCGCACTCTATCGCTGGCCTCGAGAATCGCCTCGCGGACATCTGTATCCAAGTCGCTCATCCAAGGCTTTCGAGCGACGGATCGAACGATCTCACACCATGTGCCGTCCTCGTCTGGATGATCCGTAAGACCGCTACGAACTGGCGGCAGATCCTTGATGGCGCTCCACGCGGTGCGAACTCCTCTGCGCGACAGCGTGCCGGGATCTCGCGATCCCGAGCCGTTCAGCACACCAAGCAGGATCACCCGATGGCGCGCTTGCGGAATGCCATACTCCTCCGACCTGACGATGACGTCCGCGGCGGTCGGCCCGAGAAGTTCAGACGCTGCGTTAGAAACAGAAAAGACGTCGTATAGTGGACCAGTGCGCGGCGCTCGCCGGTTCTCGCGCCGCAGTGCGTCGGCCGGATCCCTCAGATCACCCATAATGCGCTCAAAAAGCCGTCGGCTGTCCAAGGTCGCCGACAACAAGCCCTTTACATTCTCCATTATGAAGAACGCAGGTCGATGATCGGCCAGAATCTGCAGATACTCGACGTAGAGCGTTTGCCGGTGGTCCTCTTCCGGAACGTAGCCTCGGACTCCCCGGTTCCTAGAGCGGCCGACCAGCGAGTAGGCTTGGCAGGGCGGGCCCCCGATCAGCCCCCACGCGCCACTATGACCACGGAGTGCTCGGCGAACCATTGCACGCGTTTCTGCGTCGGATGTGGCGCCCAGCTCGTGCTGAACGCACTCGGTGCTTGCGCTCTGATACTGCTCGGGATAGCGAGCGAAGAGTTCCTGCCGAGTGACTGTGCCACGCAGGTGATCCCAGTAGTCCTGCGGCGGATTGCCACGGAACTGTCGGTAGAAGCCTCGAAGGCGAAGCGTCTCGTGCGCACTCGCATCCCTTTCGATGGACAGCGCGACGCGGAACGGATGCCGACCGTTGACAACGAGACTCGAGAAGCCCTCAGCCAAGCCGCCCGGGCCCGCGAAGATGTCTACAATGAGTGTGGCATTCATGTGCGATGCGAGTTGTGCGAGCCAAGGCATCGCTGATGCGGCCCTGCTAAGCGCTCGGGCGGGTCAGCTCCAGATGACTCGAATCTATATGCTGAGCAGCGCAAAACCAGGTGACCGGCCGGATCGCATCCACCTTGAACTCCCGGCTGTGCCTTCGTCGTGCTCGCATGACACCTCCAAGACCGAATGCACACTAGGATGGTGTCCACTGAACCCAGCACAACTCAAAGTGTCCTTCGTCAACCGCTCGTGGGAATCGATGCACAGTACAGTTATGATGCGCCTACCCAACAAAGGGCGTTGCTGCGGCGCTTCAAATGGATGCGGCCGCGGGCGGCGCGCCAAGGCGCAATGTCCGCCGATGCGCGCCGCTAGGGGCCGCATCACTAACGCGCCGTCGACACCAACGATTGTTAGAACGATTACGCTTCGAAGTAGTCGTTGTCGATGCGCCGCAGTTCGTAGCTAACCTTCGTACTCACCGCCAATCCATACTTCAGCATTAGGCGCGTCAACTCCGCACCGTCAATTAGAACCACACGCGCCCCGATGGACTGAACATAGGTCCGCGCTTCCGTTGAGAAGTTCGACGTGGTGATGAGCACTCCCTTTGTAGCTCTGAAGCCGGCGAGACTCCCGACAAACGCCTGTACGACTGGCCGTCCGACGGTTCCTTCCCACCGCTTGGCCTGCAGATAGACCACATCCAGTCCGAGAGGATCCTCGTTGATAATGCCGTCCACGCCCCCATCCCCTGATTTGCCGATGGCCTTGCCAGCCATCTCCTGCGAGCCACCGTATCCCATCTTCAGTAGCAGATCGATGACCAAACGTTCGAAGAAGGCAGGAGGTGCCATCATGATGCGTTCGAGCAGCTCGTCTGCCACCTCCTCCTGAAGTGAGTTGAAGATCCGCTCTAGCGACTCCTCTGGAGTCTCTTCGGATTCTGAGATTGCAGCACTCGTACCGGCGGCCTGCTCGGTCTCGGGAGGGCGATAGGTATGGAAAGACACGAACTCTGGAAATCGCTTCAGATAGGCAACGTTCAGCTTGTCTGGCGGCGCGGCGAGCACCGTGGTTCCGCGCTCCGTGATCCGTACTAGCCCCTCGCCTGGGGTCTCGACAAGCACCGCTTTCTTCAGGTAGGTGCGGGCCCAGCCGATGCGGTTCCGGAACTTGAACTGACCACCGCTAGGCAACAGCTCGCTACGTTCCTCGTCCGTCAACGCCAAGTCGTCGGCAAGTTGAAGGTAAAGGGACTGCATCGAGTGAACGTTGCCGTCGGATACGCGCTTCAGGAACGGCAAGAACCACGTTTGAAAACTCGGGACTGCCACTGGTCTCTCCAGGTGAGTGATTCGCGTCGTGCAATGCGTTCTAGAATTCGAGATGCAAGTGAAGATCGAACCGCTCCGATACGAGCCGATGGGCCAGTTCTATGTCAGTTGGATCCCAAGCGGCGGCTTCTGGCTTCGCGGGCTTAAAGTGCGAGTGAATCGTGCCCGCCGCGCCTTGCAGCAACGGGCGATACTGCTTGCATCGTGTACGCTCCTCTGTCGGATCGTGCGACACGTGCTCCCAGAAACAGTCAAAGCCCCTGTCTTTCAGATACCGAAGAGCGGTACTAACTACGAAATCGGTGTCGAGCTTCTTACGCGCCTTCTCGCTAGTGAGGCAACTCCGCTGCGCCTCCAGAATACCGCGCTTTAGGGTACTCGGATCACCGACACTACGGCCGCGATAACCAGCCCGGCCGACATATACCGTAAGTTCTCTATCACCGTCGCAGATGAACCATCGATAGACACCAGCTGCGGGCTGCTCGGGATCGTTCGGGTTCTTGAAGACGATGCTGGCCATATGTTGTAGTAGCGTTCTAGCGTCTGGGGTTATGCTGCGGCGCGCCTAATAGACGCGGTCGCGGGCGCGGACACTAGTCAGGATTGTGCGCCCAAGTCGGCCGCCCGCGACCGCTCCCTTGATGCGCCGACAGCACAAACGCGGGCTAGGTAGCGACCGGCGGTATGGTAGGAAGCATCCCTGAGTATCCGTGGTCCAAGAGCCGCCTCACGGCAACGCGTCGCTCATCGTCGCTGAACAGCGCCGTCCATAGTGGTTCTAGGATTACGGCAGAAGTGGCTCCGCAATTTTGAACAGGGGGGATAACTGGACAGGCGGGCTGACCGGGCGATCTTTCGCCCATCGCCTCAGGAGCCCTGTCCATGTCCCGTCGTCCCCGTCGGAATCATTCTCCCGCCTTCAAAGCCAAAGTCGCCTTGGCGGCCGTGAAGGGCGAAGCCACGCTCGCCGAGTTGGCGCAGCGCTTTGATGTCCACCCGCACCAGATCGGCCAGTGGCGCGAGCAGTTGCTGCGCGGCGCGGCCGATGTCTTTGCCGACGGCCGCCCCGCCGAACCCCCGGTGGACGTGAAGACGCTGCACGCGAAGATCGGCGAGCTGACGCTCGAGAACGATTTTTTAGATCGCGCGCTCACCAAGGCCGGGTGGCTGAGCGCCAAGCGATGATCGACCGGACCCACGCGCTGCCGATCACGCGGCAGGCGGCCGCCCTGGGCTTGAGCCGCGGCAGCGTGTACTACGTGCCCCGGCCCGTATCCGAGGCGGACCTCGCGCTGATGCGACGGCTCGATGCGCTGCATCTGGATTTCCCCTTCGCTGGGGCCCGGATGCTGCGCCGCCTGCTGCGCCGAGAAGGCGTGGAGATCGGGCGCCGCCACGTGACGACGCTCATGCGCCGGATGGGTATCAGCGCCATCGCGCCGCAGCCGGGCACCAGCAAACGGCATCGGGCGCATCCGGTGTTTCCGTACCTGCTGCGGGGCCGGACCGTCACGCAGCCCAACCAGGTGTGGGCGATGGACATTACGTACATCCCCATGGCCCGCGGCTTCCTCTTCCTGGCCGCTGTCATGGACTGGGCGAGTCGTCGCGTGCTGAGCTGGCGCACGTCGGTGACGCTCGACGCGGACTTCTGCGTCGAGGCCGTGGAGGAAGCGCTGGCGCGCCACGGCCGGCCGGAAATCTTCAACACGGATCAGGGCAGTCAATTCACGAGCAGCGCGTTCACGGGGCTGCTGCAGGACCGCGACATCGCGATCAGCATGGACGGGAAGGGCTGCTGGCGCGACAACATCTTCGTCGAACGCCTGTGGCGCACCATCAAATACGAGGAGGTCTACCTGCACGCATATGCCTCCGTCTCCGAGGCGCGGGCCGGCATCGGCCGCTACCTCACCCAGTACAACACGGCCCGGCCGCACTCGAGCCTTGCCGATCGCACCCCCGATGAAGCCTATTTCACGCCACTGCTACTTCCGGCAGCGGCATAACCCGCTCGCCCATCCAGTTATCCCACGGCCTCAGGCAGTACAGAAAAGCGGGACCACTTCTG
>JANXQJ010000054.1 GCA_025356865.1 Deltaproteobacteria bacterium
CGCCCCTGGATCCCCGCCTCGTCGGACAGCGACCGGACGATCCCGCCGCCCCCGATGTGATATCCGTCCTCCAGCACGAAGCGGCCGAGGCGCGCGTTATCCTCGAACCGGTCGGCGCCGACGTCGGACTTGAGGGAGAGCAGGACCGTGCCCACCTCGGCGGGATGGAGCGACGCGGCATTGCGTTCGACCACCTCGAGCGTCGAGGCGTCGAGCCGTTCCTCGATCGCGACGACCGTCGCCTGCACTTCGGCGGTCGCCAGCTTCAGCGTGTACGTTTTCCCGGCGGATAGCGGATTCTCGGCCAGCCAGAACACGCTCGCCCGGATTTCCCTCGCCCGCACGGGCAGCCGGTCGGCGAGGGCGATCACCTCCCCCCGCTCGACGAACAGCTCGTCGACCGTCGTGACGCCGACACATTCTCCGGAACCGGCCGTGGCCAGATCGGGTTTTCCCCATTTCTCGACCGTGGCGATCCGCGTCCGCTTGCCGGAAGGCAGGAAGACCACGGGGTCGCCCGGATGCACCGAGCCCGACTCGATCCGCCCCGCGTAGATCCGCCGGTCGTCCCACTTGTATACGTCCTGGACCGGCAGCCGGAGCGGGAGATCGTCGTCCTGCCCCACTTCCTCGAACGCGTCGAGCGCCTCCAGCAACGTCGGCCCTACGTACCACGGAGTTTTGCCCAACCGCGCCGCTATGTTCTCCCCCTCCCTCGCGGAGACGGGAACCACGAAAACCGGAACGATCCCGATCGACCCGAGGAATGCGCGGATATCGTTCTCGACCTCGAGGAACCGCTCCCGGGCGTAGCCGACCATGTCGAGCTTGTTGACCGCCACGATCAGCTGCCGGATCCCGAGCAGCGACAGCACGTAGGCGTGCCGACGGGTCTGCTCGCGCACCCCTTCCGCGCCGTCCACGAGCAGGATCGCCGCGTCGGCGCTCGCCGCCCCCGTGATCATGTTCTTCAGGAACTGCTTGTGCCCAGGCGCGTCGATGATGACGTAAGGGCGTTTCGCCGTCTTGAAAAAGGTCGATGCGGTGTCGATCGTGATGTTCTGGTCGCGCTCCTCCTCCAGCGCGTCCATCAGGTAGGCGAACTCGAAGTCGCGCCCCTGCGCCTTGCAGGTGGCCTCGATCTCCCGGTACCGCACTTCGGGGATGCTCCTCGTGTCATGGAAGAGGCGCCCGATCAGGGTGGATTTCCCGTGATCGACGTGCCCGACGATGACGATACTCAGGGCGATCGAATTTCCCGTTTCGTTTGTCTCCATTACATGTACCCCTTCGCCCGGAGCTTCTGCATCGCGTAGGCGTTCTCCTGGTCCTGCGCCCGGCCCGCCCGCTCGGGCGCCTTGATCGTGCGCAGCTCCTCGATGATCTCGTCGACCGTCGCCGCATTCGAGTCGATCGGTTTCGTGCAGGGCATGCAGCCAAGCGACCGGAAGCGCTTCCCGTCCTTCGCGAAGTAGAGGGAGCAGATCTCGATCTTCTCCCGCTCGATGTATTCCCAGATGTTCAGTTCGG